>JANQPM010000007.1 GCA_028289465.1 Lysobacterales bacterium
AACTCGCTGTGATCGACCACCACCAGTTCGGCCGGGTTCAGACGGGCGATCTGGCGGCACAATTCGGAACCGATGGAACCGCCGCCGCCGGTCACCAGCACCCGTTTGCCGACCAGCCCGTTACGAATGGATTGCCACTCCAGCGACACCGGCTCGCGCCCAAGCAGATCGTCGATTGCAACCGGTTTCAAATGGTCGATACGCGTGGCCTTATTGCCCAGATCCTGCAGCGTGGGCAGGGTCAGAAACTCGATATCCGCGGCCTCGCAGATACCGACGATGCGCTGCATCTGCTGATTGGTGGCCGACGGCATCGCGATGATCGCCAGTTCGATATCGTATTCCTGCACAACGGTACCGAGTTGCTCGATCTGATGGATTACCGGCAGGCCATGGACCTGGGCGCCGCGCAGGCGCTTGTCGTCGTCCAGAAAGCCGACGATATTGAAACCGCCGCGCACTCTGAGTTCCTTGACCAGCAATGCGCCGGACCGGCCCGCACCCAGTATCAGCGTTCGCTTGCCGCCGGTATTGTTCAGCAGCAACAATCTGGAATCCTTCCAGAAGCGGTACACCATCCGCGGTATGCCGAGCAGCAGAAACAACGCGAACGGATAGGCGATTAACGCCGGAGTCCACTGCGTGACTGTGCTGGCGCTGATCAGTACACCCAGGCCGATCAACAGCCCGCCGTAGGCCGAAGCCTTGATCAAATTCCACAAATCCGGAAAGCTGGCGAACCGCCAGACCCCTTTATATAGCCCGATACGCCAAAAAATAATCCCCTGTGCGACCAGCACCGCCAACAGCTCGACACCCGGCCATGGCCAACCGCCGTCAGTCGGCGCAAACATTTGCGCCTGAAACCAACGGGCACCAAGCCACGCCAACACCACCATTAGCAAGTCATGCAACACTACGGCCGCACGCGGATGGGTCAGCCAGCGCATTATCCTTATGCCCATATCCATTATTGTTCTTGCGTCACGAAGCTTTTGGAATACACCATCCACCACAACAGCGCTTCCAGGCCTAATACCCCGGCAGCGATGGTCCACGACCATTCCGGGTACCTGATAATCAGCCATGCGGCGGGTACAACCGCAAGCAGATTCACCGACTGGTATGCCAAACAGGTACGCTGATGACTCCAGCCCGACGAAATCAGACGCTGATATGCGTGTTCGGTATGTGCAGTATACCACTCCTGCCCGCGGCGAATGCGATTGATCAGCGTCAAAGACGCATCGACCAGAAAAACAGAAAGCAGCAGGATCAGCACCGGCAGCGGAAAAATGCCGGCGGTCCACGCGTATATGCCCAGCCCGGCCAGCATAAAACCCAACGGCACACTGGCTACATCGCCCATAAATATACGGGCACTCGGAAAATTCCAAGGCAGAAAACCGGCACAGGCGGCAGCCAGCAATGCCGAAATCAGCAGCACCTCCGGCTCGCCGGAACGCCAGGAAAGCAACATATAGGCCAATGCAACGAAAATCGCCTGGCCGGCCGCCATGCCGTGGCTGCCATCCATGAAATTAAACAGGTTGCTGTGCCACATCAGTGCGAACAGGAAAACCGGCAACAGCAATCCGGACACGTCAGGTTTCACCGATTGAAAGTAGATTGCCAGTGCGATACCGGCCGTCAGGAACTGCACGGCCAGACGCAGGCGGACGCTCAGCGGGCGGTGATCATCCAGCCAGCCGGTCAGCGCCAGCAGGCCCGCCGGCACCAGCAGGCCGGCCAGCCAGCCGGGCCTGATCCAGCCCGCCGCAACGGCAACAAACATACCGGCGCACCAGGCCAGCATGATGGCCAGGCCGCCGCCGCGCGGTACGCTTTGCGCATGA
>JANQPM010000054.1 GCA_028289465.1 Lysobacterales bacterium
CCGGTATGCGCGCCCTGCTCGTGCGGGCTCACATCCTGTCCGCCCCAGCTCAGCGCAGTGCCCTTCAGGATCGCAGCCACCTGGCTCAGATACGGAAACGGCGGGAAAACCGCGACATCGGCCCAATCATTGTCCGCGACACCGGCCAGCACGCCCCGCGACAGGGTTTCCACCCGGTCGACGCTGCCGTGCATTTTCCAATTTCCTGCAACCAGAATCTTGCGCATCTTCGATCCCTTCAAAACGGGGGCGGAAGGATACTAGCGGGCGCGCATTCGCGCAAGGTCTGCCGACCCGGCGATTCAACCAGGACAATGTACCTGACCGAAAGCCCGAAGCGGCCCTGCACACCGCCATCTGCGTTCACCAGACCGAAAGATTTGCGATAATATTCGGGTTTATCGGCAAGGAAGTCAGTATGGATCGTCCCTGGGCTCTGGTCACCGGCGCATCCGCCGGTATCGGCGAAGAATTTGCCAGACAATTGGCGCAACGCGGCTACAACGTCGCTCTCACGGCGCGTCGCGAACAGCGCCTGCAGGCGCTGGCGGAACAACTGGCCCGCGAAATGGATGTCGAGACCCGGATAATTGCCGCGGACCTGTCCGGCGCAGGGGCCTGCCAGGCGATCTGCGACCGGCTCCGGGAATTCGGCGTCACGGTAGATTACCTGATCAACAATGCCGGATACGGCGTCCCCGGCCATTTAAACCAGGTGGACTGGGATGCTCACGAGCGGTTTATCCGGGTGATGATGACCGCGGTTGTCGAACTCTGCTACCGCCTGCTGCCAACCATGTCGGCGCGCGGCCGGATCGTCAACGTCGCATCTCTGGCCGGCCTGGTGCCGGGCTCGCCCGGACATACCCTGTATGGTGCCAGCAAGGCCTTTCTGATTAAATTCTCCGAGTCGCTGTATTTTGAGAACAAACACCGGGGTATCCGCGTTCAAGCCCTGTGTCCCGGCTTCACCTACAGCGAATTCCACGATGTCACCGGTACGCGGGAACTGGTGTCGAAAATGAACCGCTCCTGGTGGCAGACCGCAGAACAGGTGGTCAGCTACAGCCTGGAAGAGATTGAAAAAGACAATGCGCTGCCGGTCGTGGTCCCCGGCCGCAGAAACCGCCGGATTGCACGGCTGGTCCGCTGGTTCCCGCAACGCTGGGTATATCGTTCGGCGGAAAAGCGCGCCAAACAATTTCGCGCGCAAGACGCGGTCAGTCCCTCAGCCGATTGACCTGAACCAGACGGCCGTTCTCAAAATGCAGTTCGCGGTCGAACTGGCGCTCCAGATCGTAGGTCCAGACATGCCGGTAAATCACAACCGGGCCGTGGCGGCCGCGATGGTGCCGCTTGCTCGGGTAGACCGTAACGGGATAGCTGTATTCATAGTCGGGCGGACCGCAGTCCGCAAATACCTCGGCCAGCGAAAAACCGGCTGACTCCAGCTCCCGGGCATTGCAATTGCCCGCGGGGCGGCCGTTGAAGCCGTGGTCGAGCACGTCTTCGCGTTCCAGGTAGCCGTTGCGGAACAGCAGTCGCCGCATCAACTTGCGTGATCCGAAGTTCAGATACCAGGCCTCGAACGTATCGGCAACATAGTGTCCGTAACCGTTGTGGCCGATGCCGTCGGCCTGCCAGCGCTCTACCCAGAACGGCTGCGGACAGTACTTCACCGCCCGGGTAATGGAATCACCGGGATTCACCAAACGCTTGCCGCAACGCACGGCCTCTGCCGGCCGGGCGAAGCTGAGCAGCAATATCAGTACGGTCGTCAAACCCAGGTATTTGGTTAGCATTGAACTATTGTACTCCGACTGCCTTAACGATCGCTGAATATGATCTGAAAACACTGACGACTGTGGCAAACCGCCCTGTTTCAGGCTATCAATTAACTAGGTGCCAGCTTCGGCTGATTTCGCCAGCCGCGGTTGGCGAGAGCACCTTGAATATCTTTTCCACGGAATGGAGTGCGTTTGAACACGGCTGGCTGTTTAGGTTCCCAAGCCGGTGCCTGGCAGGGATGCTGATGAAAGAGCCTGTCACTGATATAGGAACGAATAACTGATGAGTAGGTACAAAGCCACCATTCACTGGAAAAAACAAACACCCTTTTTCGATTATGAGGTCTATAACCGCGAACACGAATGGCAGTTTCAGGGCGGGACGGTCATCAACGCATCTGCCGCTCCGGAATTCCGGGGCGAACCGGATTGCGTCGACCCGGAGCAGGCATTTGTCGCCGCTATCGCTGCTTGTCATATGCTGACTTTTCTGGCGCTGTGTTCCAGAAAACAGCTAACGGTCGAAGAATATTCCGATTCCGCGGTCGGGTTTATGGAAAAAAATCCGGACGGGGGGCTGTGGATATCCCGGGTTATTCTGCACCCGCATATTCGGTTCTTGAACGGGTTGCCCGACAGGAACGAATTACAGGCACTGCATGATCAGGCTCACAAACAGTGTTTTATCGCTAACTCTATCAAGACCGATGTCAGAGTGAACTGCAAATAAATCGCGCGCGGACGGAAAGACAGCAAACGAAGCGCCGCATGCGCGCCGCCCCAGGCAGCATATCGGCGGCTTCCGGGCCAGCCTCGCGGCCTGACCACTTAGCGACAAACCTCCAGGCCGGCGTTTACCGCAGGCCGATCTCTGACGCGGTAAATTCGCCAATAGTCGCTTCCCGCAAAGATGTCGCGGCACGATGGCGGTTCTCCGACAGCGCAACGGCCATCGCCATGATCTCCGCCTGCACCTGCGGGTAGCGCGGCACTCTGTTAGAGTCGGCCAGCCCTTCGGGCGCTACCGGGCGGCCGACACCGGCGAGGTATTTATCGGTTGCACCGAGGGTATGCAGCAGCTCGTGCGTCAACACCAGCCGGTTGCGCGCTGCCATACGCCGGCCGGCATAGGCATTGACGATACCGACCTGGCCTTTTTGCATGCCGACTGAGGCTTCCAGCATGTCTTTGCCTTCGGGATTGAAATATTGCACGAATATCTGAATGTCGGGACGCGGACGCGGCTGGCCTTTTTCCACCCACCAGGACCATGCCCGCATACGCAGGCTCCACCAGGCTACCTTGAGCACATTGCGACCGGTTGGCAGACGGGGCGGCAGGTCGTCCGGCGGGGTCACAACGCTGATCTTTACCGGTTGCTTCAGTGCATGCCCGTAACGTGACACCTCGCGCTGCATGAAACGCTCCACCGCGGCAAAATCGCGGTCGCGGACGGTATCGACGTACGCGCGGGTACGCGATGACGCGTCCGCCGCCTGCGGATACACATAGACCCACAGCGGCTCCTGCCAGTCGGTACTTCGCGCCCTGGTCAGCCAAGTCGAACCGGCCACCATAATCAGCAACACCAGCAATATTGTGATCCGCAACAATCGAAACATGACCCGTTCCTGTGGACTATCTGTCACGCGGTACGATAACCGCACACCGCCCGCAAGACCATAGGCAATTCATCGAAGCACAGTACCGGACGCGGCTGCTGAAGCGGGTGTCAGGGAAGCCCGGTTTCCGGGCCAGACCGCCCTTTGAGTACCCCAATGCCTGTAGGAGCGCCTTCAGGCGCGAGGCTATTCGCCGGCCAGTGTCATTTCCCTGACCAGTATCGAACCGCATTGTATATTGCCGCGCAGATCCAGATCGTTGCCCACGGCAACAATGTCCCGATACATCTGTTTCAAGTTACCGGCAATAGTGACCTCTTGCACCGGAAACCGGATTTCGCCGTTCTCGACCCAGAATCCCGCAGCACCACGCGAGTAGTCCCCGGTCACCGGGTTCACTCCCTGGCCCATGACTTCATCGACCAGCAGACCGGTACCCATTTCCCGCAATAAAGCCTGCCGATCCGATGTGCCGGGCTGCAGCAGCAGGTTCCTGACCCCGCCGGCATTGCCGGTGGTCTGCATACCGAGCCGGCGCGCGGAATAGCTGTTAAGCACATAGTTGTTCACGCGGCCGTCTTCGACTACCGCGCGCTGCTCGGTAAGCACGCCTTCCTGATCGAAAGCCGCACTGGCCGGCCCTCTGGGCAACTGCGGCCGCTCCAGCAGATTTACAAAGGCCGGAAATAACCGCTGCCCAAGCGAGTCCTGCAAAAACGAGCGCTTGCGGTACAGTGCGCCGCCGGAAATCGCGCCGATAAAATGGCCGATCAGTCCCCGGGCGATCTGCGGGGCGAATAACACCGGCACTTTTGTCGTCGGCACTGCCCGCGCGCCCAGCCGTGCCAATGTACGGCGACCCGCCTTGCGGCCGGTTTCTTCAGCGGTTTCCAGGTCGCCCAGACAACGCACAGCGTCATACCAGAAATCGCGTTGCATGGTGTCATTTTCACCGGCGATCAGCACGCAGGACTGGCTGTAGCGCGTGCCGTATTGAACGCCTGAAAAGCCGAGACTGTTGCCGCTGACGGTAACCCCGCGCACCAGACTGACGCTGCTGCCTTCGGAATTGGTAATCCGCTCGCTGACCTCGCGACCGGCCGTTTCGCAGGCCAGTGCGCGCTCAATCGCCACCGCCGCATCGAGATCGGACGGATGCCACAGGTCCAGATCCGGGCTGTCGCCGGCCAGCCGTGCCTGATCCGGCAGTCCGTTGCAGCGGTCTTCCTCGGTGAATCGCGCAATATCGGTTGCCCGTGCCACACAGTCGGCCAGCGATTCAGCGCGCAGGTCGCCGCTGCTGGCACTGCCGCTTTGAAAACCGCGGTAGACGGTCACCGATACACCCCGGTCCTTGGTATATTCCAGCGTCTCCACTTCTCCGAGGCGTACGTTGACCGCCAGGCCTTGCTGGCCGGCAACCGAAACCTTGGTCGCGGAGTTGCCAAGCCGCGCGGAGTGATTCAGCGCCTGCTCCAGCAGCGACTCCATGCTCGAGACCTCTTCGCGGATATCGGCCGGGATTTCCTTTGCCATCAATTGCGACATTCAATATCCTTTCTGTTCGTATTCCACTACCAATAACCCTTTCATGACCGACCCGTCAGTTGACGACAAGCCGAGCAAGAGCCAGCGAAAACGCGATGCGCAGCGACTGTTCGATCTGGGCATTGAGCTCAGCCGGCTGAACGCCGCCCAGCTTGCCGACCTGCCGCTAAGCGAGCCGCTCAGAGCGGCGATTCAAAACACCCGGCGCGTCAAGTCGCATGTGGCGCGCAAGCGCCAGCAGCAGTATCTGGCCAAATTGCTGCGCCAGACCGATGCCGAGCCGCTGTTCGCGGCGCTGCAGCGGTTTCAGCTAGCCACGCAATCGCTGACCCGGCAACAGCACCGGATCGAATATTGGCGCGACCGGCTGCTGCAGGGCGGCGATGCGGTTCTGGCATCGCTGCTGGCCGGGCGCCCGGACCTCGACCGGCAGGCCATTCGACAACTGATGCGAAAAGCAGCCCGCGAAGCCGGTCATAACCGCCCGCCGGCGGCCAGCCGTGCGCTGTTCAGACTGTTGCGCCGCGTGGACCGGGAGCAGCCGCTGCCGGACCCAAACCCGGACTAGGATTCGGTACCGCCAACGGTCAGTGCATCGACTTTGACGGTCGGCTGGCCAACCCCTACCGGCACGCTTTGACCTTCCTTGCCGCAGACGCCGACACCGCTGTCCAGTTCCAAATCGTCGGCGACCATGCTGATACGTGTCATCACTTCGGGACCGCTGCCGATCAGAGTTGCGCCTTTGACCGGCTCGGCCACCTTGCCGTTGCGTATGCGATAGGCCTCGCTCGCCGAAAACACGAATTTGCCGGAGGTGATATCTACCTGGCCGCCACCGAAGTTCACTGCGTACAACCCGTCGTCGACACTGGCGATGATGTCTTCCGGCGAGGCTTCGCCCGGTAGCATAAACGTATTGGTCATACGCGGCATCGGCAAGTGCGCGAACGACTCCCGGCGGCCGTTACCGGTCGACTCGGCGCCCATCAAGCCGGCGTTCAACTTGTCCTGCATATAAGCCTTCAGCACGCCGTTTTCGATCAATACGGTCTGCTGCGCCGGCACGCCTTCATCGTCCAGCGTCAGCGATCCGCGGCGGTTTTTCAGCGTACCGTCGTCCACCACAGTGACTGACGGCGATGCAACCCGCTCACCCATGCGGCCGCTGAAAGCCGAGATACCCTTGCGGTTGAAATCGCCTTCCAGGCCGTGGCCGACGGCCTCATGCAACAGGACGCCGGGCCAGCCGGGTCCGAGCACTACCGGCATCACGCCGGCCGGCGCATCAACCGCATCCAGATTCAGCACCGCCTGGCGCACAGCCTCATCCGCGAACTTCTGCCAGGCATTGCCTTCGACCAGCGTGGAGTACGCAAAGCGTCCGCCGCCACCGCCGCTGCCTTGTTCGCGGCGGCCGTCTTTCTCGGCTACAACGCTGACATTCAGACGCACCAGCGGGCGAATGTCCGCTGCCAGCGTGCCGTCGGTTGCAACCACCAGCACCGTTTCATGGGATGCGGCCAGGCTGACGATGACCTGTTTCACCGCCGGGTGCAGCGAGCGGGTATAGGTATCGACCTGACGCATCAGATCGACCTTGTCAGCCGCCTGCAGGCCCTGTATCGGATCGTCGGCTTCGTACAACGGTGCCGCCTGCGCCTTGCGCCAGGCCTGTACCCGGCCTTCACGACCACCGCCGGCTATCGCCCGCGCGGCGCTGGACGCCTGCATCAGCGCCGGCATGATAATTTCGTCCGCATAGGCGAAGCCGGTCTTCTCGCCGCTGATCGCACGGATTCCGGCGCCCTGCTCAACCGCGTGGTTGCCGTTTTTTACAATGCCGTCCTCCAGCATCCAGGATTCGTGCCGCAGGGACTGAAAATACAGATCGCCGGCATCGACAGCCGGGCCCATCAACCGGCTCAATATCTTATGCAGATCGTCCTGGCTTAAACCGCCGGGAGCCAGCAATTGTTGTTCCGCATGCGCGAGCGCATCGTTCATCGTTTATGTTTCCCAAAGCTGAAACGCCGCCTGCAATTTGGAGGCAGCGGGAATTGTCTCATATCTAAGGAGTCTTGGGCCCGCTTCTTCCGCCTTCGGCGGAAACCGCAACCCCAAGACCGCACTAGTTTAAGGATTCCTGCCTCTGATTCGCTTCGCGTACCAACCGGCCGGAATCGGCGGAGTCTTGGGCCCGCTTCTTCCGCCTTTGGCGGAAACCGCAACCCCACGCCCTGCGGCCTCCCAGTCCGGCTTCTTTCCTTTGGAAAACCGCCAGACTGTCCAGCCTGGGCTACGGCATTGGTTTGATGGATTCCTGCCTCTGATTCGCTTCGCGTACCAACCGGCTGCCACGTATTGCAGATCGGGTGGGTTGGCACGGCTTATCTGGGCAGGCTCTCGGTATTGCTGTCTTCCGTTGCGGACGGTTCTTCTTCCACCGCCCGTATTGCGATCGGCATAATCACCGGTTCCGACCAACTGCCCTTGATGCTGTATTGCACTTGGGCTGCTTCCCCGAGCGGTTTTTGCAGAAGGCCCTGCAGAGCCAGGCCGGCAGCCGCACCGCCGGGACCACCGGCCAGCGCGCCGATCACCGGCAAGGTTGACCCGACACCGGGTTGAACGCTGATCACCTGATCGTACTGCTTGTTGGCCAAATCGGTTTCGCCGCTGACCGTGATCACAGCGGCTGAAGATTTGACCTGCAAATCCTCGGTGGTTGCGACACCGCTGGTCAAACGAAACGTTCCAACTGCCTGATCGAAAGCGAAGCCTTTATCGAACACATCCCTGAAATCCAGCGCCAGCCGTTTCGGCAGCGCCTGAATACTGATCAGACCCAGCAGGCGGCCTGCACCCGGCTGTGCGTTGAGTATCTGGCCCTGCACCACATCCAGATCGAGAACGCCGTTAAGCCGCGCCAGTTCAAAAGCGATCGGCGAGCCCGGCCACCAGGCATCGAAATGCACCAGGGTCTGCCCGCCTTGCAGCGACGCATCGATATCCAGATTGTCCAGCAGTCCGCCGAGACTTTCCGAGGTCATGAATATCTCAAACTCGGAGCGCTGCTGATGTTCTTCAGTCAGAAACCAGTTGCCGGACGCACGAAAATTCAAATCGCCCGATTCGCCTTCAATGGTCTCGAAATGCAACCCTCGACCGCGAGGGTAGGCTTCGATCCGAGTGTTCTCCAGATACAGGTCGCCATAGCCGAATTCGCGTGCGAACAGATGCATCGTCGGCACGCTGGCCGGGTCCAGTATCGAAGTAGACGCGCCGCCGGCTGCTGCAATCTCACTGGCGGCTTTCGGCATCATCAAGCGGTCGAAATCGGCGACGATCGGACTATCCGGGCTGCCTGGAATACGCAGCTTGCCGTCAATGCGCTCCCCGTCAAACAGCACCTCCCAGAAATCCGCGCCGCGGTTCAGCGCCAGTTCGGTCTGGCCGAATTCCCGGTTCAGCAGTACCAGCCGATCAGCGGCCACCTGGAATTGGTCCAGCCTTTCTATCGCACCGCTGGCAGCGACAGTGGCCAGTTGCTCGCGTACCAGCACCGCCCACGCATCCAGGTCCAGATGGCGGGTGCCGCCGGCCAGACTGAAAGTATTGCCGGCCAGCAATACCGGCTCGCCACTGCCGAGCTGAATCGCTGCCTGATTGACGGTGCTCCATTGCTGGTCAAAACCGATCAGCGCACGGCCGACAGGCGTTAAACCGATGTCCAGAATTTTCCGTTCCAGACCCAGCGGCATCGCGATTCGAATCGGCCATTCTTCGGCCGGCGGCTTGTTCAACGGTGCCGGAAGATTGATCGCGGTACCGCCCAGCTTGGAGTGCAGTTCGAGCCGCAGCCCGCCGGCCGAACCATCCGGGTCACTATTCGGGTCACTATCTGAGTGCGCACCGGTGCTGACTACCGCCTGCCACACGCTTTCCCCGGGCAACCGGTCAAGCCAGGAATTTTCCGCGGAATAGTCTTGCGGCAACAGATCAGTAACGGCGAACTGCCCGTCCAGTTGCGCGCTGAAACCGCCGACACCGCCTTCCGCGGTCGCGCGGGTACCCAAACTCAGTGTGGCCGGCTTATCGCGGTAGCGAACCTTTAAATCGCTCGACCGGAAACCCGTTTCGTCGATATATAGCGGGCCGCGTATATCGTCCAGTTGAATCTGCCAGGGCTCAGAAACCAAATGCGCGCCGTCCAGGTCCAGCTTGCAGTCGGTGTCGATTCTCAGGCGCCCGTCGCGCGAGCGAATGCTGACCATGCCGTCGATTCCCGCCGGGCCGGTCATGCGCAGATGGGATAGATCGGTCTGCAGACGGTCATCCAGTGGGGAGCGACGCACAAACTCAAATATGCTGCCGGCATCGCCGCGGCCCTGAAACGATACATCGACAAGCAGTGGACTGTTCATCAACACATCGGCCCTCGCCTGCCGCAGCGGTACGCCCAACACCTGCCCCTGAGCGCTGCTGACGGTCAGTTCGCGATTACGGATTCGGACCTCCGCGTTCAACCCCTGCACAGCCGGCCAGCCGTCCGCATAGTTGAGCGTGCCGCCCTGTACCGGGAAATCACCGGTGAATTGCCCGCCACCGCCGTCAAACGGCCAGTTATCCAGATCGCCGTCAATGCCGATACGACCCTCGGTGACCAGACCGGCAAGCAGTGATTGCCTCAGCCACTGCACGGCCTTCGGTTTCATCAGCGCGTCCGGCCAATAGGGTGCGATACGGGCGAGGTCGGCATTGCTTGTGCGTATCTCGGCCTTCATCCACGGTCGGCCGGTATTGCTGCTTACTGTCATATCGGTGGTTGCCGACAGCGCCGGGTTGTCCAGCCGGCAGGTTTCGGCAGTGACCGTCCAGTCGCCTTTGGCCCGGTAAGCGATACCGAGATCGC
Source organism: Lysobacterales bacterium (assembly GCA_028289465.1). GTDB lineage: Bacteria > Pseudomonadota > Gammaproteobacteria > Xanthomonadales > SZUA-36 > JANQPM01. The sequence goes on from JANQPM010000054.1 coordinate 9,873, forward strand.
AGTCCAGGCTGCCGACCGTCAGCGGCTGGCGAAAGACCTTGGGCCATTCCACCGTCACCGCGGGGCCGGAGAACTGAACCTGGCCATTTCCGCGGACGTATTCAATGGCAGCGCTGAAGCCTTCCGCACCCGGCCATTTCGGCCAGTCGCTGAACGCGAGCTGCTCGCCACGGGCCTTGATATGGCCCGGCAACCAGCGCTCCATCAATTGCAATTCGAAATCGCTGACCCAGCCGTCGAGCCGAACCGCTTTCCAGCGTGGCTTGACCCGGGGCCAGCGCGTCATCAGGGCCTGGGTAATTTGGCGCGCTGTCTGCGCGTGCACCCGGTCGGCATGGACCCACAGACTGGTATCCGGCTCGGGACGCCTGGCGATATGAATGGTATCGGCCTGCCAGACGGTATCGTCATGGCGGAAATCAAGGTCTTTGAAGTCCAGTTTCCAGTGGCCCCGCGCGTAGCGCTCCCAGCGCCAGGTAGCCTGAACGCTGTCGGCTGAAATCGGCTGCGTGTCAGGGGCCAACGCAATAGCCAGCGCCTCGGCCTGCGTGTGGCCCAGTATGTCCAGGCCTTGCTGCTCGGACCAATTCAGCCAGATCTCAAAATCGCTTTGCCCGGAACCGGTCACCGTCCAGCGCTTCGGCATTGCCGGCAGCCAGGTCGCCAGGTCGATGCGATCACCGACCGCATACCCGTCGATACTCTGCAGCACGCTGTCTGCCAGATTCAAGGTGACTACGCCGCGCAACGCGCCGGACTCGGTATTGGCCAGAGCGGACTCGAAATCCATAGTCCATTGGCGATTGCGCATCTGCAGGCGGGCATCCAGCGATACCAGATGCAGGCGCATTCCGGTCACCGCATCGTCGATTCGAAGTTCGGCATCCTCCAGTTCGATATCGCCGACCCGGCTCAGCCAGCCACCTCCCGTGGCCGCGTCGCTATTGTCGAAACCGAGCCCGGAAACGCTGACTTGCCCGCTGGCATCGCGCGCGGCGGACACCTTTGCACCAATCACCCGGAATCGGTACACCGGGCGGTTCGGAATAATCAGATTAAAGGGTTTGATATCGAGCTGTGCCCGGCCAATGGTGGTCACCGGCGGCGATTGGGCATCGGCGGGCAGAATTTGCAGTTGCCGGAGCTCCAGCCGGGGCCCGAATGCTTTCCAATCCCCGGCCAGTGACTGTACCCGTACCGGCTGTTGCAGATAGTCGGACAGACGGGCCTCAAGCTCCGGTTTATAGCGTTCACTGTACGGCAGCAGCAGCTTGCCGACGCCGACCATGATCGCGAGCAGCACCAGCACCAGCGTTACCGTCGTCCATAAAACGCTGACGGACCGGCGAACAAAACGACGCAGAGGGCTCATCATGTGCTCGAATCTATTGTCGGCAAGCTTTCATAGGCAATCAGAGTAGCACCACATCAAATTGTTCCTGGTTGTACTGCGGTTCAGCTTGAAAACGAATGGTTTTACCGACCAGTTCTTCCAGCTCGGCTACCGTTACCGACTGATCTTCCAGAATCGAATCCACTACGTTCGGCGAAGCCAGCACCCGCAGTTTGCTGGCCTCGAACTGCCGGCTGGAACGCATGATTTCCCGAAACACTTCCTTGGCGACGGTCTCTGCAGTTTTTACATGGCCCTTGCCGCTGCAGGTCGGGCAGGGTTCGCAAAGCCGCTGACCGAGGCTTTCGGTCGATCGCTTGCGGGTCATTTCGACCAGTCCCAGCATGGACAACTCGCCAACCGAGGTTTTTGCGTGGTCTCGCTCCAGTGCCCGCTCCAGGGTCTTCATGACCTGGCGCTTGTGCTCATCGTCCTCCATGTCGATAAAGTCGATGATGATGATACCGCCCAGATTTCGCAGACGGAGCTGGCGCGCGATGGCCTGGGCGGCTTCCAGATTGGTCTTGTATATCGTCTCTTCGAGATTGCGGTGGCCGACATAGCCACCGGTGTTTACATCGATGGTGGTCATCGCTTCGGTTTGATCGATGACCAGATGCCCTCCGGACTTCAGCGGCGACTGGCGCTCCAGCGCGCGCTGGATTTCGTCTTCCACGCCGTAAACGTCGAAAATCGGACGAATGCCGGAATAGCCTTCGACCCGGCCCGGCCAGTCGGGAATAAATTGCGCGACAAAGCGGGTCGCGATCGCCAGCATGCCTTCATGGTCGATGCGGATTTTCTCGACGCCGGGATGGACCAAGTCGCGCAGTGCGCGCAACGGCAGTGACAGATCTTCGTAAATCAGCCCGCCGGATGCCGCTTTGGACTGACGCCGCTTGATCTGGGCCCAGACCTTGTCCAGATATTGCATATCCGATACCAACGCGCCATTGGTCAGTCCCTCGGCATTGGTGCGAACGATATAACCGTGGCGACCGCCCGCCGGCTTCAGCGACTCCACCAGATGACGCAGCCGGTCGCGCTCCTCTTCATCTTCTATCCTGACCGAAATACCCACCGCATCGACCTCCGGCAGCAGGACCAGGTAACGGGACGGAACGGAGATATTGGTTGTCAGCCTGGCGCCTTTGGTGCCGATCGGGTCCTTGATAATCTGAACGACAATTTCCTCGCCTTCGCGCAGCAATTCGTCGATAAGCGGTTCCGGCGGTTCGGCCTGATCGAGCCCATGCACCCGGCCCCGGACCATATCGGAAGCATGCAAAAACGCCGTTCGCTGCAGGCCGATATCGACAAACGCTGCCTGCATGCCCGGTAATACGCGCGATACTCGGCCCTTGTAGATATTGCCGAGATATCCCTCTTTACCTCCGCGATCCAGATAGACTTCCTGCAGCATGCCGTTTTCGACCACGGCCACGCGGGCTTCCGAAGGGGTAACGTTGATCAGAATTTCTTCAGTCAATAGTAAGAACCTGGCGATTTATCAATTAGCATATCATTGCGTCTTCGGCGCCCCTTGGCTTTCACAACATTTCGCTTTGGCAGCATTTCGTTTTGACAGCATTTAACCAACGGCGATCTAGGTAGCGGCGCCGGCCGTATTCAGGCAGTCGATGCCAATATGCCTCAGCAGCTCGGCGGTTTCGTATAACGGCAGACCCATCACGCCGGAGTAGCTGCCTTCGATGCGCGCGATGAATGCGGCGGCCAGCCCCTGAATGGCATACGCGCCGGCTTTGTCCATCGACTCACCAGTTGCGACATAGGCTTGGATTTCGCGACGCTTCAAGGGCCGAAAGCTGACCGCGGTCAGACTGGCTTCTTGCTGCATGGCGCCATTGATGTCGACCAGAGCCAGCGCCGATATCACGTGGTGCGAGCGGCCGGACAGCCGCTCCAGCATGGCCGTGGCATCCGCCTGATCCGCCGGTTTACCGAGTATTGCGCCATCGACCACCACCACGGTGTCGGCAGCCAGTACCGGCAGTTCCCGCCCGAGCTCTGACACCGCCACCAAAGCCTTTTCCCGGGCCATTCTCAGCGCATACGGCTCAGCCGCCTCTTTTGGCCCGCACCGCTCATCAATGGCCGATGAGAACGTCCGATAAGCCAGCCCCATCTGGTCCAGCAATTCCCGCCGGCGCGGCGATTGCGAAGCCAGTATCACATCGGGCGTTGCGGATGGCGGCATGGCTTATTCCCGGTGATAGGGATGATTGACACTGATTGACCAGGCTCTGTAGAGCTGTTCGGCCAGCACCAGCCGCACCAGCGGATGCGGCAAGGTCAGTTCGCTCAGCGACCATCGCTGTTCGGATCGCTCCAGACACGCCTCGGACAGGCCATCGGGCCCGCCGATCAAAAACGCAACATGGCGGCCGTCCATCTGCCAGGCTTGCAGATCGTCGGCCAGTTGTCGAGTACTGCGTGACTTGCCGCGCTGATCCAGCGCAATAACTCTGCAAGCTTGTGGAAGGGCGTCGATCAAGGCTTTGCCTTCCTGAGACCTGAGGCGCTGAATATCGCAGTTCGCACTGCGTCTTGGCAGCGGAACTTCAATCAGATCAACGGGTAGATGACCCGGCATGCGGCGCTGGAAAATCTGAAAGCCCTGATCTACCCATTGCGGCATTTTCTGCCCCACTCCGGCGATAATCAGCCGCATGGGCAGACCGGTCAGTCCGCGCCGGTCGCGTTCGCACGCCGCTGCTCGGATGCCGACCACAGCTTCTCGATATTGTAGAAAGCCCGAGTCTGCGGCAGCATCAAATGAACGATCACGTCGTTTAGATCCACCAGCACCCATTCCGATTGCCGGTCGCCCTCAACACCCAGCGGCGGCAGGCCGGCTGCCTTGGCTTTTAAGATCAAATTATCGGATATGGATTTCACATGCCGAGACGAACGGCCGGAAGCCACGACCATGACATCGGTGAGCGGACTGCGCCCACGCACGTCGATAATCGAAATTTCTTCGGCTTTCAGGTCTTCGAGGGTACTGACAACCAGTGACTGGATTTGCTCGGTGGATAGCGCTTCAGCGGTATTTGTTGAATTCAATCTTCTATTCGTAGTGGTGAAAACCGCGACCATTTTATCGCGGTCCACCGCCCGGCGCTATAGCGCTACGCGATGATCCGCCGCCATGGTGCAGGATTGTGTCGCGCACCGAAATCCGCCTCGTCGCGGCGCCGGTGCTGGTTCGGCTAACCGCCGGTATACAGCCGATGGTAGCCGATATAACCCAGAATGCGATCCGGCAGCAGAAACCGGGGTGAGCGCCCGGCGGCGATATGTCGCCGGATTTCGGTCGAGGAAATCGCCAGTTGAGTCACCTCGAGATAAGCCACCCGGCCGGCCGGCTGTTCATAAAGCCGTTCAAACTGCTTAACGCGGCGCCGGTCAATCTGCGCGGCCAGCGTCGGCGAGTAGTCATGCGACGCTTTCGGCCGGGTCATGATGACGATATGAGCCAGCGTAAACAGATCCTGCCAGCGGTGCCATTTGTCGAGCTGGTTGGCCGCATCCTGGCCGACCATCAGCAGCAAAGGACAATCGCCGGCCTCTTCACGCATTTCGCTCAGCGTATCCACCATGTAAGAGGCACCCCGGCGGCGCACTTCACGGTCGTCCACCGCCAGATCGGGGTGATCGGCGACCGCCAGCCGCAACATGGCCAGCCGGTGTACGCCATCGGCATGGGTGCCGCGGCGATGCGGCGGATTGCCCGCCGGCAACAGGCGAAAATCATCCAGGCCGAGCTTCTCCTTCACCTCGGTCGCTGCCCTCAAATGGCCGAAATGAACCGGATCGAAGGTTCCGCCGAACACGCCGATAGCACGGCAGCGGCTCACGCAGCACCCGTGACTGGTTTGCCGCAGATCAGGCAGATCATCTGTTCCAGCGTCTGCCAGCAGTCGCCATCGGCCCGCCCCTTGGACTGCTTGTCGATCCGGGCCAGCAATTGCATGACCTGATCCATAGACCGGCGCGTCAGCCGTTCTGCCGCGGCTTTCAGCGGCTTCTGCCGGCTGGGCCAGACATTCATGCGCTTGAACACCGCTGCCGATGCGCCACTGGCCTCCGCGGCATGCAGTTGCGATAAAATCGTCAGCTCCCGGGTCAGCGCGCCGAGCACCGGTTGCATCGGCTGCCCCTCGCGCTGCAGACCGCCGGCCATGCGCAACGCCGACCTGAGGCGGCCCGCCAACAGGCATTCGATCAGCTTGAATACATCGAATCGCGCACTGTCGACCACCGCCTGTTCGACATCCTGCAGCGTCACCGGTCCCTGGCCTTTCAGCAGCCACAGCTTGTGCACTTCCTGTGCGGCGGCCAGCAGGTTACCCTCCACTTGTTCGGATAAGCGCATTACCGCCGCCTGATCGGGCTGCAGGCCTTTGCGGCGCATGCGCTGTGCGACCCAGCCCGGCAGTTCCTGCGGCCGTACCGGCCATATCTGAACATAGACACCGGCCTTGTCCACCGCGCTGCACCACTTGGCCTTGCGCGATGCCGCATCCCATCGAGTACAGATAATCAGCAGCAAATCGTCCGGGCTGGCCTGCTCGAGGTAATCGGCGATGGCCTGGCTGCCGGCTCTTCCGGGCTTTCCGGTCGGTATGCGGAGTTCGATGATGCGGCGTTGGGCAAACAGCGACTGGGATTCGCCGGCAGCGCCGAGTTGCTGCCAGTCGAAACTGCGGTCCACCGTGAAAA
>JANQPM010000079.1 GCA_028289465.1 Lysobacterales bacterium
AACTCCGAAATGGATAACTTTGGGGGCGTGCGGTTGCGGTTTTCGTCCGCACGCGCTTAACCGTTCCGTCAGAAGGCTTCTTCGCTATCGCGAAACCGCAGTGCAGGTGACTTGGTGCAGGTGACTTGGCCGGCGGTTTTGCCAACGGCAAAGAAGCCGGCCAGCAGGCACCGTTAAGCACGTCTGGCTTCGCCTACACGCGCTTAACGGTTCCGTCAGAAGGCTTCTTCGCTATCGCGAAACCGCCATCTGACTCCACCTGCGCTATGAAAGAAGGGGGTGCGAGACTCCTTAATTTCAGCCGCTAGATATCGGCTGACCGGCGTCTGAGCAGCCAGGCACCGGCCAGCATCACCAAAGCCAACAGGGCGCCGGTCAGCGCCGGGATCGAAAATACCCGGTCTAAAATATTGGCAAGGCTGATGGTGTGCTCGAAGTTACCGGTCAACGGGATACCCAGTGCGGCTTCAGGCTTATGGTCATCGACCTGGAACGAAATCAGTAGCGGGGAATCGGCAAACCACTTGCCGATCAGTCCGAACAAATTCGATTCGCCGAACGTAAAGGTCCGTAAAAAGCGAATCCAGGTTTGCAGCACCGCGAAGATAACCGGCGGCACGAACGCAAACAGCAGCGGCATGCGCGGCGACCAGGCTGAGACCAGCAGCAACCAGCCGACAAACGGCAGGAACCAGACCGATGATGCGAGATAGGTGGACAGCACCAGACCCCAGGCGCGTAGCGGTTCGGCCGGCCCGATAAACAGCGACCACGGGTTCTCACCTACCGACAGCACCATCAGGCTGCCGATAAGGCCCTGCACAACCTGGGTGAGGACAAATACCGCCCAGAAAATCAGCGGCACCAGCAATAATGCGACGATCAGCTTGGAAACTACGGTCAGCAGGTCGGAAGCGGGCAGTGACTTCCAAAACAGAATGCTTTTGTCCTTGCGGTCGTCGTACAACGCGCCGAGCAGGTAGAACAGGTTCACGAAAGCCATAACCGCAGTGAAAAAGACCGAGCCGCCCATCATCATCATGGTCAGATAATGCGAACGGGTTTCTTCTGATTCCCCGGCAACCAGCCGCATCGCTTCGCGGAATGTATAGCTTTCATTGTCGATAACCATCTGGGTCACGATGCCCATCAGCATCAGGCCAACGCTGATCAGGCCGATCGCGATCGGCGTCCAGAACAACGCACCCTTGTTTTCCCAGAATTCGCGTTTTACCAGGGTGGCTAACTTCTTCATGCCTCGGCTCCGCTCATCATCGCAACGAACAGGTCGGCAACGCTGGGCGTGCGGGTTTCGCCCAATGTCGACAAGTGGTCGCGGTCCACGCCTTCAAACAGGAAAATATGCTTGCCGAACAGCGTCCGCTCGGTAATCGGGCCGAATGAGCGTGCCTGTTCGGCGTGTTCGGCGGCAGTCATCAGTTCCACGTATTTCTGCTGGATGGCTTCCATGCTGCTGTTCAGCGTCAGCCGGCCGTCCTTGATGAAAATCAGATCGGTCAGAATATGTTCGACTTCCTCCACCTGGTGGGTGGTGATCAGAATGGTACGCTGGTCATCGAAATAATCGTTCAGCAGGTTGGTATAGAACTGCTTGCGATACAGGATATCCAGCCCCAGGGTCGGTTCGTCGAGCACCAGCAGCTTGGCGTCGATGGCCATGACCAGCGCCAGGTGGAATTGCGCCACCATGCCTTTGGACATCTGCTTGACTTTGTGCTGCGGGGTGATCTTGGTGTTTTTCAGAAAGTTGAAACAGCGTTCGCGGGAAAAGCGCGGATGCAGCCCTTCGACGATGTCGATGGCCTGCCACACGCGGATCCAGCGCGGCAGCACGGCGACGTCGGCGATAAAACAGACGTCCTCCATCAATTCGTCGCGCTGGGTTGCCGGGTCCCGGCCGACTACTTTAAGTTCCCCTTCGTAGGTCGTCAGACCGAGTACCGCTTTCAGGGCCGTCGTTTTGCCGGCACCGTTCGGACCGATCAGGCCGACGATGCGGCCGGGCGGTATTTGCAGGTCGATATGGTCGACAGCCCGGGTGTTGCCGTAGCGCTTGCTGAGTCCGCGGGCCTCGATAATATGAGTCATCCTTCGTCCTTATCCAAGTCTTTGATCAGTTGCTGAAGCTCGAGTCCGAGCTGCTGGATGCGCTGCCGGATTGCAGGCCATTCGTCCTGCATGAATTTCCGCCGTTCGTTATCCAACAATTCCACCCGGGCGCCCGGCTTGACGAACATACCGAGGCCGCGGCGCTTCTCCACGATGTTTTCATCCACCAGAGCCTGGTAGGCCTTGGACACGGTGATCGGATTGAGCTGAAATTCCGCCGCTACTTGCCGTACTGACGGCAGCGCGTCACCCTCGCTTAATGTGCCTTCGAGAATTAACGCAATGGTCCGCTCCCGAAGCTGCCAGTAAATCGGCTGATTGTCATTCCACTGGAACTGCATGAGCGACTAGTTGCCTAGTAGGGCCCTGGCCGGAAGGTAGAGCAGACTGAGGTTCAGAAAGCTGTTGCCGGAGCCGCTGTCCGCCGCACCGAACGATTCAGCGCCGTTCGCGGTCGTGCACACCGGTGCCTGCCGACTGTCGGGGGTGTTCAGGTCGTGATTGACCGATTCTTGCTGCGCGTCCGGGCGGATCGCCAGATACTCAGGATACTGCCGCGAGACCGTCTGGTGCGCCACGGCTCCTTCCAAAACACCGAACGATATGCAGTCGCCATTCGCCAACTCCGGTATCGGGCGTTGCGCGCTGCCCCAAACCAGCAGTGCCGCTGCTGCCAGCGCCATGCCGTTAGGTATTATCAGGACTCTGCGTTTAGTCAGGCGGAGCATGATTTCGTTCTCCTGAACAACTGGTTATTAGGTGTTGTAGTGAAGTATAACACTAAAACTTAAAATTGCAAGTACGAACGGGCGGTGCGGTGCCCACCTCGGCGTCCGGGACAGCAATTCCGCTTCGCAGGAACGCCTTTAGGTGCGAAAAAAGACAGTTAATTCAGATAGCTACAGGAATAGTACGGGGTGTCATCGCGCCTAAAAGCGCTCCTACGCTGCGCTTTGGACGGCGGGCGGTAATATTGAGTCGTTCGGCTACCGGGGGCGGCTGCCGGCCCAGGCGATGCCGAATGCGGTCAGCAACGGCAGGTAGCGTTCGGCAATATCTCCGGGCGTATTCGGAAACCAGTGGATAATCACGGTCAATGCGAAACCGGCCAGCATCGCGCCGAAACGATAGGGCACATCGACCGGGCCGCGCCACAGCAACACGAAAAGCAGCGGTCCGAAGGCCGAGCCAACCGCATGCCACGCGAACAGCACACGGTTGAAAATACTCTGATCGAAAAATACCGCAATCGCGATGGCCAGCGCGCCAACGATAAACACAACCCAGCGGGCCCGGCGCAGCGCGGTGGCGTCTTCGCCGGCACTGCCGCCGTGCATATCGTGGCTGACGCTGGATGCCGCGACCAGTAGCTGACTGTCTGCGGTGGACATAATGGCGGACAGGATCGCCGCGATGACAATGCCTGCCAGCACTGCCGGGAACAGCAGCCGGGCCGCTGCAAACAACACCTGTTCCGAGTCGTCCAGCCCGCCGACCAGCAGGCGGCCGCACCAGCCGAGCAGAATCATGCCGAGGTAAATCACTGCCGCCCATGCAATCGCAATCGCGCGCGCTTTCGGTATCGCGCCGGCGGATTCCAGCGCCATAAAGCGATTGACCACATGGGGCTGGCCCGGATAACCCAGACCGATGCCGAGCAGGCCGATGGCAAAGCCCAGCGGCAGTACTTCGATCGGCCGCCTGAACCAGTCGGTCCAGCCGCTGTCGGCGACCGCCTGCATCTGCGCCACCATCTCAGCCGGGCCGCCGACCGCGACCAGAGCCGCAACGGGCAGCAGCACCGCGGCCAGCGCCATCAGCGCGCCCTGCAGCGAGTCGGTCACGCTGGCAGCCCAGAACCCGCCGAGGAAGGTATACAGCAACACCACCGCGGCGCCGATCAGTATGGCCCTGGTTTCGTCGACCCCGAGCACGCCGGCGAACGTTTTTCCGGCGGCCTGGAATTGCGAGGCGATATAGAAAGTAAACGAGAACAGGATAATCAGTGCGGCGAGCTGCATCAGCCGGCGGCGGCTGGCTTCCGGCATGCCATCAGCCAGGAATTCGCTCAGCGTGACCGCCCGGTTGCCGCGGCTTGCCGCTTGCAGGCGCGGCGCGATCAGATACCAGTTGATCAGGAACCCGGACAGCGTTGCCGGTATTAGCCAGACAGCCGAATAACCCCAGGCGAATGCGGCGCCGCTAACACCGAGCAGGCTCCACGCGGACGACGAACTGGCCGAGGCGCTCAGTGCGGCGACCCACGCACCGAGACGGCGGCCGCCTAGATAGTAGTCTTCCTGGTCGCGGTTCTGTTTTCTGGCCCACAGGCCGACGCCGATCAGCACGAACTGGTAGATGATCAGTGTGGTGATGACGGCGAAAGACCAGTGCATAGCGGTTCCGTTCAGCGGTAGTCCAGCGCGAAAGAGTAGCGGCATTGCCATTGACAGCCAAGTCTGACCGCGTATTATTTATTGAACGTTCGGTATATATAGGTTGTTTATGACTCGCGCAAAACGACGCCGCAGAGACCCGGAGACGACTCGTCGCGATATTCTGAAGGCCGCCGAAAAACTGTTTATCGAACAGGGCTACGGTGCGACCTCGCTGTCTCAGATCGGCCAGTGCGCCTGCGCGCACAAGAGCCTGATCCTGCACCATTTCGACAGCAAGGAAGGTCTGTGGCAGGCGGTAAAGAACTGTTGCTTTCAGGCGTTTGTGGAAGAGCAGAAAGCGCTGTACCGGGATGGCGAGGTCAGCGTTAAGGAACTGGAGCAAACCGTCAGTGCGTATTTTTATCTGCTGCAGCGCAATCCCAAGATGGTGCAGTTGCTAAGCTGGGCGGAACTGGAACGGGATTTGAACTGCAGCCAGTTCGACGAGGAGCGGCTGGCCACTTTTCATCGGCGCCTGCAGCAGGCGCAGGATCGCGGGCTGCTGCGTGAGGATATCAATACTGCGCATTTGCTGCTGCTGGTCATCAACGCGTCGACCCAGTGGTTTGAGGCGCGCGGCATGTTCGCCAATTGGTCGGCTCTGGAGCAGGACGAGGAGCTGGACCAGCGTTTTCTGGACAGCTTGCTGGACATCGTATTTCATGGCGCGCTGGCGGCGGAGGCCAGGTCATGAAGGGGGCGATGTTGTGCCTGGCCCTGGTGTTGCTGGCCGGGTGCGGCAATCGTTCCAGCGAACCGCCGCCGGCCGAAAAACCGGTGGTCAGAGTAGCGGAAGTCGAGCACGGAACCCTTGAGCGGGTGCTGGTGTTCGGTGCGGTATTGCTACCCAAAGAGCGGGCCGAACTCGCGTTTCAGAGCGCCGGCGTGCTGGACACGCGTCTGGTTGAGGTGGGTTACCGGGTCGGCAAGGGCAGTGTGCTGGCCAGCCTCAGAAACCCGAACCTGGGGCCGTCCCAGCAGGCAGCCCGCGGTCGCCTGCAGCAGTTTCTGACCGAACGGGATCAGGCGCGGCGCGACCTGGAGCGCCTCCAGGCGCTGGTCAATACCGGCGCGGTAGGCATCGACCGGGTAGAACAGCAAAACGCCCGTTTGCGGTCGCTGGATGCCCAGGTCAGCCAGGCCGAAGCCGATCTGAAGGCCCGCGCCGGCTTTGCCGAAGACGCACTGCTGCGTGCGCCGTTCGACGGCCTGGTCGCCGAAATCCGCGCCGAACCGGGCGAGTTTGTTGCAGCCGGTGCGACGGTTGTCAGCCTCGGTGGCGAGTCGGGCTTCGAGGTGGAAATCGCCGTACCGGCGGCGGTCGCCGCCGAACTGCGGGTCGGCGATGCCTTGCCGATCGCTTTTCCGCAACTGCTACAGCAATCGGCAGTGCTGACCGAAGTCAGCGGCGAAGTCTCCGAAATCGGCCGCATCGGTACGCCGGGCACCGGTTTGTTCCCGGTAGTGGTCGCCGTGCCGGCGAGCCACCCTGACCTCAGGCCCGGGCTGCATGCCGAAGTCGGTATTCGTCAAAAGCTGGGCCAGGGCCTTCTGGTACCGCTGTCGACCCTGGTCGACCCGGTAGGGCATTCGCCCGGCGTGCTGCGGGTGGTGGACGGTGTGGCCGCACCGGTGCCGGTAGAAATCCTCGCGCGGGCAGGATCTCAGGTATTGGTCGCGGCTGATCTGAACCCGCAGGACCGGGTGATCGTTGCCGGCCATCAGTTGGTCACCGCCGGCGATGCGGTGCAGATCATTCCATGAACGAAATCGCCCCATGAATCAAGTTACCGGTAATATCGGCTCAGGAAACGCCGTGATGGGTGCGCTGAAGCGCCAGCGGATGATGCTTTCCATTGTCTTGCTGCTGTCCGTGGCCGGCGTTGCCGCGTGGTTCGGCATGAACCGGCAGGAAGATCCGGCTTTTCCCTATCGTGGCGGTTTCGTACAGGTTGCGTGGCCGGGCGCATCGGTTGAGCAGATCGAGCGGCTGGTGGTCAATCCGCTGGAAGAAGAACTGACCCAGGTAGAAGAGATTCGCGAGATTCGAACCACGATGCGTTCCGGTTTTGCGCTGGTCACGGTGGAGCTGAAGGAAACCGTTTACGACACTGAAACCGCCTGGGACCGGGTGCGGACCGCAGTCGGGCAGGCCGAGCCGCAATTTCCGCTCGGTGTCGGCAAACCGCTGGTGGATGATCGCCAGACCGACGCCAGTACTGTGGTTCTGGCGTTGACCGGCAGCGACGACCTGGTCGCGCTGCAGCAGGCGGCCGAGCGCTTGAAAAAGCGCCTGTTCGCACTCGACGCGGTGGCTCGGGTGCGCATTTACGGCGATTCCGGCGAACAGGTCACGATCCGTTACGACCAGCATCAGGCCATGGCGCTGGGCCTGAGTCCGCAGGCCGTCGCGGCGCAATTGCGCGAACGCAATCGTATCGTGCCGGCTGGCCACCTGGATCAGGGCGGCCGGCAGCTATTGCTGCTGCCGGACAACGAATTTACCTCGCTCGGCGAATTGCGCCGGACTCCGATCAGGCTGCCAGGTGGCGGCAGCATGCCGTTGGAACTGATTGCATCGGTGGACCTGGAAGTCAGCGATCCCCAGCGTGAAATGCTGTGGGTGAACGGGCGCCGCGGCGTGGCGGTTGCGGTCGTCATCAGCGACAACGTAACCAATGCGGTTCATTTCGGCCAGCGTTTGCGCCAAATGATCGACGAGCTACGCGGCGAATTCGCGCCGCTGCAAATCGAGGAGATGTTTTTCCAGCCCGACCGGGTCAAGGCCAGATTGCAGGAACTCGGGCGCTCCCTGCTGCTCGGTGTACTCATCGTTGCCGGTCTGCTGTTCGCGTTCATGGGCTTGCGCATGGGGCTGGTTGTGGCGTTGATCGTGCCACTGGTCGCCATGAGTTCGCTGGCGCTGTATGCGATCGGTGGCGGTGTGTTGCACCAGATATCGGTGGCCGGAATGGTTATCGCACTGGGCATGCTGGTCGACAATGCGATCGTAATGGTGGAGAACATTCAGTGGCATCTGGACCGGGGCGCGTCGAAAATGGAGGCGGCGGTCTCCTCGGTGTCCGAGCTGGCCGGGCCACTGGCTGCGGCTACCGGTACTACGCTGGCGGTGTTTATCCCGATGCTGATATCGCGCGGCAATACCGCGGACTTCACCCGGGCCATTCCGATCATGATTATTCTGATGCTGCTGATCAGTTTTTTCTATGCGCTGTTCGTGAGTCCGCTGGTCGGCCAGCGGGTACTGATCGCACGGCCGCGCGGAAAAGGCAGAAGCCGAATGGCGGAATGGGGCCGAAGCATCGGTGGCCTGGCGGTGCGGCGGGGCCGGTGGGTGCTGGCCTTCACCGCGGTTCTGGTGATATCGACGGTCTATCTCGGGGGGTTCTTGGACCGGGACTTCTTTCCGACGACCGACCGTAATCAACTTGTGGTAGACATTATTCATCCGGAAGGAACGCCGATCGACAGCACCGCGGCGCTGGTCAGCCGGCTGGCCGGGACCTTTCAACAGGCAGTCGGTGTGGAACAGGTTTTCAGTTTTGCCGGCAGCAGCGGCCCGCGGTTTTATTACAACTTGAGCGAAAAGCCGCGCTCCCCGCATATCGGGCGCGTCGTGCTGCAAAGCACGCACCAGCGTGATCTACCGGGGCTGATCCGCGAGGTCAGGGCTTTCGCCGTTCGCCATCCCGAAGCGCAGATCGTCACCCATCAACTGGCTCAGGGGCCACCGACCGAAGCGCCGGTGGAATTCGAATTGACCGGTGAACGGCGCGAGGACCTGATCGCGGCGGCTGAGCAACTAACGGGTCTGCTGCGCCAAATCGACGGCACTGCCGATGTGCGCCACAATCAGGGTATCGGCATTCCGGGCCTGCGCTTTTCGGTACTGGACGCAGTGGCCGAATCCAATGGCCTGGATCGCACCACTTTGGCCCAGGGCCTGGCGATGCAGACGCAGGGCCTGGAGATCGGCCAGTATCGCGGCAGCGATGATCCGTTGCCGATTTTGCTGAAGACCTATCGGACGGGACGCCAGAATACCGACGCGCTCAGCGCGACGAGCGTTTTTACCGCAAACGGCACCGCGGTGCCGGCCGGCCAGTTCAGCCGTGAAAGCGCGCAATGGCAGCCGG
>JANQPM010000019.1 GCA_028289465.1 Lysobacterales bacterium
CCGGGGCGTGACGGTACCGATTTCGATAAAGCCGAAGCCGAGCCCGGCCAGCGCATCGATGAAGTCGCCGTTCTTGTCCAGTCCGGCGGCCAGCCCGACCGGGTTCGAAAAGCGGATACCCATCGCCTCGACCGGCATCTCGCGGGTCGAACACAGCCATCGGTTTGTGCCCAGCCTGGCGCCGAACTTCAGTCCTTCGAGCGCCAGGTCATGGGCCAGTTCGGGGGGGGCGGCAAACAGCGCCTGTCTGAGTAGCCTATAGATCAAATTTGATGCCCTGGGCCAGCGGCAGGTCGCTGCCCCAGTTGATCGTGTTGGTTTGCCGGCGCATATAGGCCTTCCACGAATCGGAACCCGATTCCCGGCCGCCGCCGGTCTCCTTTTCACCGCCGAACGCGCCGCCGATTTCGGCCCCGGAGGTACCGATGTTGACATTCGCGATACCGCAGTCGGAACCAGCTGAGGATAAGAACGCCTCGGCGTTGCGGATATCGTTGGTGAAGATGGCCGAGGACAGGCCCTGCGCGACGCCGTTTTGCATCGCGATGACATCGTCGATCGAACCGAACGGAATGACGTACAGAATCGGCGCGAAGGTTTCGCTTTGTACGATGTCCCAGTGGTTTTCCGCTCGAACGATAGCCGGTTCGACGAAATACCCGGGCCGGTCAATGCGCCGGCCGCCGGCCAGTATTTCGCCGCCGGTATTCTCAGCGGCGGTCAGTGCAGCCTCGAAGCGTTGCACCGCCGCTTCGTCGGTCAGCGGGCCCATCAAGGTGTCGGCATCCAGCGGGTCGCCGATACGCACCTGCCGGTATGCTTTTACCAGTGCTTCGGTGACTTCGTCCAGCATCGATTCGTGCACGAACAGGCGCCGCGTGGAGGTGCAGCGCTGACCCGCCGTGCCGACCGCGCCAAACACCACGGCCGGAATTGCCAGCTTCAGATCGGCGCTTCGGTCGATGATCAGTGCGTTGTTGCCGCCGAGCTCCAGCAGGCTGCGGCCCATTCTGGCGGCCACCCGGGCGCCGACCTGCTTGCCGATCGCGCAGGAGCCGGTGAACGACATCAGGTCGACCCGGGTGTCGCCCACAAAGCGTTCCGCCAGGCTATGACCGTGCTCCATGAAACTGAGAAAAATAGGGGGGAAACCGGCATTTTCCAGCGCGTCGTTGCAGATTTTCTGCACCGCCACGCAGCACAGCGCGCCTTTGGGCGATGGCTTCCAGACCGTCGCGTTACCACAGATCGCGGCCAGAAAGGAATTCCAGGACCAAACGGCAACCGGGAAATTGAAGGCCGAGATCACGCCGACCAGACCCAGCGGATGCCACTGCTCGTACATTCGATGCTGCGGGCGTTCCGAATGCATCGTGTAACCATATAACATACGCGACTGGCCGACGGCGAAGTCGCCGATATCGATCATTTCCTGAACTTCGCCGTCGCCTTCGGCCTTGATTTTGCCCATTTCCAGGCTGACCAGGCTGCCGAGCGGGTCTTTGAAACGGCGCAGCGCATCGGTGACCAGCCTGACCGCTTCGCCGCGTCTCGGCGCCGGCACACTGCGCCAGTACTGGAACACCTTGCGGGCCGTTTCGATGACCCGTTCATAGTCGGCTTCCGATGCGGAGTGGACGCGGGCGATCACCTCGCCGGTGGTCGGGTTGATCGATTCGATAACACCCGCATCGGTGGTGCTCGACCATTCGCCGTCGCCGAAGTAGGCGCCCGGGTTGACTGCTTCGATGCCAAGTTGCTTGAGAAAATCCATGAATGATGGCCTTTGCGCTGATTCGGTGGTTTATAACCGCTTATTATCGCATTCCTGGGAGCCGCAGGCGACCCGCCGGAGCGGGCGCCGTGACGCATGGCTTCTTGCGCGTTGCGCAAACCGCCAGGCTTCCCTTGGCTTGCTCTCCCGGTGGGGTGAGTGAGCAATGCGTGCGGCACCAAAGGGGTTGCGTCTTCGTTCTACGTTGTCTTGCGGTTTTCGTCCGCACGCGCTTAACGGTTCCGTCAGAAGGCTTCTTCGCTATCGCGAAACCGCCATCTGACTCCACCTACGCTACGAAAGAAGCGGGTGCAAGGCACCTTCTCTTTGCTGCGCATCCCTGTAGCGGAACTATCGCTGGCCGATTCGGTCCGATCGAAGCAATGTCCGAAGGCGCTGTATGCGGTACTTCGGCGAATGCTGCGATACCCGGTTTTTCGGGTCAGGGCAGCAGTGCAAGCGCGGCCGCGGCTCTTGCAGTTCGACTGTGGACTGGGAAGGTGGGCATGATATCCTTCCCGCTTCGCGCGTACCGGCGGATCGGTGCGTTAAAACAACGTTAAAAATCGTAGAACTTAACGGTCTGGCCGCGGTCTAGCATTGTGTGGTCGGCCTGGCCGTTTGAAGGACAAGGCAAGCCCTGATGGGCGAAACACAGGTTGACCAAATACTGGTAGAGCGGGTCCAGAAGGGCGACAAGCGGGCCTTTGATGTACTGGTGCAGAAATATCAGCACCGCATCATCAGTTTGATCTCACGCTATGTCTCCGATTCCGGCGATGCGATGGACGTAGCGCAGGAAGCGTTTATCAAGGCCTACCGGGCGATCGGCAAGTTCCGCGGCGACAGTGCGTTTTATACCTGGCTGTACCGCATCGCGATCAATACCGCGAAGAACTTTCTGGTTGCGCAGGGCCGCCGCCCTCCCGCATCGGATATCGATGCCCAGGAGGCCGAGCAGTTTGCCGGCGATACCCGCCTGAAGGACCGGGGTTCGCCAGAGCATGAATTGCTGCGCGAGGAGATCGAACAAACGGTTTATTCGACCATCGCCGCGCTACCGGAAGATTTGCGTACCGCGATTATGCTGCGGGAAATGGAAGGCATGAGTTACGAAGAGATCGCCACAACGATGGAATGCCCCATCGGAACCGTGCGATCGCGAATTTTCAGGGCACGTGAAGCCATTGACGAAAAATTAAGGCCGCTGATAGATGGCCGGCGTTGATGGTCTGGTATAGGGATAACATTAAGATCAGGCACAAGTCAGTGAAGCAGGAAACATTAGAACTTCTTTCAGAGTTTATGGATGGCGAGGGCCATCGCGACGCCGGCCGGTTTATGGCCAAGCGTCTGGTGGCCGATGAATCGTTGCAGGCCAGCTGGTCGCGCTATCATCTGGTCAGAGATTGCATCAGGAACCGCGGCCAGGCTTTGGCGGCTGCCGGCCTGAACGACAAAGTGTCGGCAGTGCTCGCACAGGATGATGTGGCGGCGGCAAATACCGTGCGCGGCATGCCGGGCTGGGTGAAATCGCTGGCCGGTGGCGCGGTCGCTGCCAGCGTGATGCTGACCGCGATATGGTACGTGCAAAGCAATGAAACACCGACAGCAGACGGTGTTGCCGTCCAGGAACCGGCAGATTTCGTGACGCCGGGGTCCCCACTGGGCGCGGCAATGACACCGGCACCACGGCCGGTCAGTCAAGGCAGCGTCGGTCAAGCGCCGCTGGCAACGGACAGCCGGAACCGGACCAGCCGGCTGAACGAATACCTGCTGCGGCATAACCAGGCGGTGGCCGGAAACGGCCGGGGCGGTTTTGTGTTCCTGGTGCCTATCGTTTCTTCGCAAAACGCAGCCGCCACAAATGAAGCCGCGGATATGGAACGGAATGACGCTGCCGCAAACGACAAGGAACCTGACGCGCCGACGTCAGAAGAGGGTGCCCCGGATTACCGATGAAACGCTGTAGTGGATTACTTGCGGCCCTGTGTCTGCTAACCATTGCCGGCACGCTGGCGAATGCCGATTCGGCGACCGTTCACGATTGGCTGCAACGCATGGCCGATGCGATGCAGACCGCCGATTACCAGGGCACTTTCGTCTATGTGCATGATGGTGAACTGGAATCCATGCGCATTACCCATGTTCACGATGACAGCGGCAGCCGCGAGCGCCTGGTATCGGTCACCGGCGCATTGCGCGAAATCGTGCGCGAGAACGACGAGTTGCGCTGCGTTTTTCCGGATAACCAGACCATGCTGGTGGATGCATCCGCCGGTGCGCCGCTGGTACCGCTGATTCCGTCCGAAGAACTGCGCCGGCAGAACGGCCAGTACCGGTTTACGCTGGGATCGCGTGCCCGCGTGGCCGGCCGTGATGCGCAGCAACTAGTGATTATGCCGGTGGACGAATTCCGCTACGGCTACGAGTTATGGGTGGATGTGGAATACGGCGTATTGCTGAAATCCATATTGCGCGAGGCGGAGAACCGGGTTGTCGCAAAACTGATGTTCACCGATATCCGTTTCGGTTCGGCGGTCGATATCGCCGAACTCCGGCCGCAGTCTTCGCCCGAACGGTTTGTCTCGGTGCCGATGGGAGTGCCGGCCGGCGAGCCGGCCAGCATCGGTGAGCCGCCGCGCTGGCATGCATCCCGGCCGCCGCCCGGTTTCAAGCTGGCAGGCCATCGCCACGTCAAAGATTCGGTCGACGGCCGCGCGCCGCGGCGGGTTTACGAACACCTGGTTTACAGCGACGGACTGGCGTCGGTGTCGATCTACGTCGAGACGCTGCCGGCGGGTCAGTCTTCGGTTTCCGGTTTCACCCGGGTCGGTGCGATGAATGCGTATTCCCGGCAACGCGATAACCTGTTGATCACAGCTATCGGCGAGGTGCCGAATGCAACTCTGCAGCGCTTTGCCGATCAACTGGTTCAAGAGTAATTTAAGGAGTCTTGCGTCCGCTTCTTTCGCCTGACGGCGAAAACCGCAACCGCAAGACGGCATGGGTTTGTATGGATTCCTGCCTCTGATTCGCTGCGCGAACCAACCGGCTGGAATCGGCGGAGTCTTGCGCCCGCTTCTTTCGCCTGGCGGCGAAAACCGCAACCGCACGCCCTGCGGCCTCCCAGTCCGGCTTCTTTCCTTTGGAAAACCGCCAGACTGTCCAGCCTGGGCTACGGCATGGGTTTAATGGATTCCTGCCTTCGATTCGCTTCGCGAACCAACCGGCCGGAATCGGCGGAGTCTTGTGTCCGCTTCTTTCGCCTGACGGCGAAAACCGCAATCGCAAGATACCTTAATTCGGACAGTCGATGATTGAACAGCAGGGGATTGTTACCGCGGTCGGGAATGGTACGACCACCGTCACGCTGGGACCTGCCCAGGGTTGCGCGATATGCGAGAAAGGGCAGGGGTGCGGTGCCGGTATCTTTGCCAGATGGCTGCCGCAGACTCCGATGAGCCTGCCATTTACCGGATATCGCGGGTACCGGGTGGGCCAGGTTGTCAGAGTTGGCATACCGGGGGTACTGGTATTGCGTTTGGCCTGGCTCAGCTATGGTATGCCGCTGCTGGCGGCGTTGGCGGCCGCGGCGTTGACTCAGTATTTTCTGACTGCGGGCTCGGGCGGCGGTCTGACCGATTTGCTGGTATTGCTGGCCGCGCTGGCAGCGGGCTATTTCGTTTTGCGCTTAAACAGCCGCCGCCGCGGACTGGCAATCAGTACCCGTTCGGTGGTTCTTTTGGCTGCCGACAACCGCTCGTCGAGCAAATCAAACGCTTGCTACCGTAAGTATTGAACTTTTCGAAAAGAACCCCTTCTCTATTCAAGTAGTCAAATGACGCGGCATTCTGCATCGGCGGGAATTCCCGTGTAGTAGAAACCCATAGTGGAAACCGCCAGTAGAAACAGTAGTAGAGTGAAACTGCTTTTATCGAGGTGAAATGGTGAAGAAACTTCAAATATTAACGACGACCAAGGTTTTCTCGGCGGCCGTCCTGCTGGGGCTGGCCGGCATGCTGCAGACGGCAGCCGCCGACCTGCCGGATTTTACCGGACTGGTCGAAGAGGCCAGTCCGTCGGTGGTTAACATCACCACCAGTACGTTCGGCCGCGACCGGCAGCGGTCCGAACAGGAATTACCGGAACTCTTCCGTCGTTTTTTCGATACGCCGTATGAAGAAGATGATGATTCGCAGCAGCGGCGGTTCCGCCAGGAGCGGCGCAGCGGCGGTTCCGGGTTCATCGTTGACCCGAACGGCTACATCATTACCAATCACCACGTCGTCGACGGCGCCGAAGAAATTCTCGTGCAGCTCGCCGACCGGCGAGAGTATGAGGCCACGCTGGTCGGCTCGGATGCGCAGAGCGATATTGCGCTGCTGAAGATCGACGGCGACCGGTTTCCGGCACTGGAAATGGGCAGTTCCGAGGATCTGAAACTCGGTGAATGGGTGATTGCGATCGGCTCGCCGTTCGGCTTCGAACAGTCGGTAACTGCCGGTATCGTCAGTGCCAAAGGCCGCAGCAACAATTCTCAACAATATGTGCCGTTCATTCAGACCGATGTGCCGATCAACCGCGGCAATTCGGGCGGTCCGCTATTGAATATGAAGGGCGAAGTGGTCGGCGTGAACTCCTGGATTCTGAGTTCCAACGGCGGCTTTATCGGGCTTTCGTTCTCCATTCCAATCGAAGTGGCTTCGAATTCCGCCAGCCAACTGCGGCAATTCGGCCGTGTTTCGCGTGGCCTGCTCGGCGTGAATATCGAGCCGGTCAACCGCGATTTGGCCAAGGTGCTTAATCTCGACCGGCCACGCGGTGCGCTGGTCAATCGCGTTGAACCGAAGAGCGCCGCCGACAAAGCCGGCGTACAAGTCGGGGATGTCATTCTGGCCTTTAACGGCAAGTCTATCGAGGAGTTCAGCGATTTGCCGCCATTGGTCGGTGCACTGCGCCCCGGAACCAGCGCTGATCTGGTGATTTCACGTGACGGCCGCCAGCGGGTCTTGCAGACCCGAATCGGCGAACGCCAGGAAGAAAATGTGGTACCGGCCAGTCTGGAAGCGGACGACGGCGGTTTCAGCAATTCGTTGGGTGTGATCGTCGAACCGATTCCGGACACTTTGCGCGAACAGTTCGATGATCTCGATGGCGGCGTTGTTGTACGCGAGGTGGAAAGCGAAGCGGCCTGGCGTGCCGGTGTGCGCCCCGGTGATGTGGTGGTTCGCCTGAACCGCAAGCGCATCGAGAGCGTACGCGATTTCCGGGACTTTGCCGACTCGGTTAAAACCGGTGAAACCATTGCGGTGCTGCTGCTGCAGCGCGGCGTCCCGAACTTCATCGCCTACACGGTAGAAGCGGAAACCGAAGAAGGCTGATAGCTTCCTACAATCGGGCAAGTCGTCTTCCGTATAGGTCAAAGCCGGGCGCTACGGTATAATTCCACCGGTTCTGGCATGAGCCACCAGTCCTTGCGGGCTGGTGGCTTTTGCTATGGCAGCGCGAGAAAACCTGTCCGGCCCGCGCCGGGTGGCGTTAGCCAAGTGTGCTAACCCAGACATTAACTGTTGATATTAAATCCGCGGATGAAACAAAGCCATATTCGAAATTTTTCTATCATCGCTCATGTCGATCATGGCAAATCGACCCTGGCCGATCGCTTTATTCAGCGCTGCGGCGGTTTGAGCGATCGGGAAATGGCTGACCAGGTGCTGGATTCCATGGATTTGGAGCGTGAGCGGGGAATTACCATCAAGGCCCAGAGCGTGACCCTGGATTATCGGGCGGAAAGCGGGGAAACCTATCAACTGAATTTTATTGATACGCCCGGGCATGTGGATTTTTCCTACGAAGTTTCACGTTCGCTGGCCGGTTGCGAAGGTGCGCTGCTGGTGGTTGACGCAGCCCAGGGTGTCGAAGCGCAAAGCGTTGCGAACTGTTATACCGCCGTCGAGCTGGGACTGGAAGTATTGCCGGTGCTGAATAAGATCGACCTGCCGTCGGCCGACCCCGAAAAGGTCAAGCAGGAGATCGAGGACATTATCGGCATCGAAGCGACCGATGCGCTGGCAGTCAGTGCCAAGACCGGCGAGGGCGTTGACCGGGTACTGGAAGCCCTCGTCGCGCGCATACCGCCGCCGTCGGGCGACCCCGATGCGGTATTGAAAGCATCGATCATCGATTCCTGGTTCGATAACTATCTTGGCGTTGTCTCGCTGATTCGCGTAGTCGACGGCCGGGTCGGCAAGGGCGACAAGATCCGCGTGATGTCCACCGGCCAGGACTACCAGGTGGATCAGGTCGGCGTATTCACGCCCAAGCGCGAGGTCAGAGCAGAACTCGGTGCCGGCGAAGTCGGTTTCCTGGTTGCCAATGTCAAAGATGTGCACGGCGCACCGGTCGGTGACACGTTGACCAGCGCCAGGCAGCCGTCGCCGGACCCGCTGCCGGGCTTTCAGGCGGTTCAGCCAAGAGTGTTCTCCGGTTTGTTTCCGACCGCGTCGGACGACTATGCCGACCTCAGAGAAGCCTTGGAAAAATTGCAGCTTAACGATGCTGCGCTGCATTTCGAACCGGAAACTTCCGAGGCGCTGGGCTTCGGCTTTCGCTGCGGTTTTCTCGGCATGCTGCATATGGAAATCGTGCAGGAGCGCCTGGAACGCGAATACGATGTGGAGCTGATTACGACATCGCCGACCGTGGTTTACGAGGTTGCACTGAGCAGCGGAGAAACCATCGAACTGGAAAACCCGGCCAAACTGCCGTCGCAGAACGAGGTTGCGGAGATCCGTGAACCGATCATCGTGGCCAATGTTCTGGTACCGCAGGAGTATGTCGGCCCGGTCATCGGCTTGTGTGAGGAAAAGCGCGGGCGCCAGAAGTCGATCCAGTATCTGGGCAACCAGGTGTCGATCAGCTATGAACTGCCGCTGGCGGAGGTCGTGCTGGACTTTTTTGACCGGCTGAAATCGGTCAGCCGCGGCTACGCGTCCTTCGACTATCATTTTCAGCGCTTTCAGGCCGGTCCGTTTGTCCGCGTCGACATCTTGATTAACGGCGACCGGGTGGACGCGCTGTCGTTGATCGTGCATCGCGATCTGGCCGACCGCCGGGGACGGGAGTTGACCGTACGCATGAAGGATCTGATTCCGCGGCAGATGTTTGAAGTTGCGATTCAGGCTGCGATCGGGTCGAAAGTGATTGCCAGATCCACGGTAAAAGCCCTGCGCAAGAACGTTACTGCCAAATGTTACGGCGGCGACGTAACCCGTAAGCGCAAGCTGCTGGAAAAGCAGAAAGCCGGCAAGCGGCGGATGAAACAGGTGGGCAGCGTGGAAATTCCTCAGGAAGCGTTTCTGGCGGTGTTGAAAACCAATGACGGTAAATAAAGGAGTCTTGCGCCCGTTCCGGCGGGTCGCCAGTGGCTCCGTTGTCGGCCAAGCTTGCGACTACTGCTGCAACTAGGAAATTAAATGAGTTTTGATTTTGCATTGATATTGAGCGTTGCGACCCTGGTCACCGGTGTGATCTGGCTGCTGGATTCGCTGCTGTTCCGAAAAGCCAGGTTGGCGCGCGCGAACGCGCCGCAATCGGATCCGGTTCTGGTGGATTGGTCCCGGTCGTTGTTTCCGGTTTTGCTGATCGTTTTGCTGTTCCGGTCCTTTCTGTTCGAGCCGTTCAAGATTCCGACCGGCTCGATGATACCGACCCTGCTGGAAGGCGATTTTATTTTGGTTAATAAATTTCACTATGGCTTGCGTCTGCCGGTACTGAATACCAAGTTCGTCGAGCTCAATGTGCCCGATCGCGGCGACGTCATCGTCTTTCGCAAGCCCGGGGTTCGCGGCCGCGACGCTGATGCCGGTGTGAATTTCATCAAGCGCGTGGTCGGTCTGCCGGGCGATACTATCGCGTACCGCAATAAGCGCCTGTTTATCAACGGCGAGCCGGTTGCAGCGGAATTCGACAAAGAGATGACCGCGTCGGACCTGAAATGCCGCCGGCCGGCATCCCGCACCCAGCGCTTTGTGGAACAACTGGGCGATGTGCGGCACGCGACCCTGGTACGGCAGAACTACAACGTGCTCCCGGCCGCTTCCTGGATAGTGCCGGAAGATCACTATTTCGTGATGGGCGATAACCGCGACAATAGCAACGATAGCCGTGGCTGGGGGTTTGTTCCAGAGAAGAACCTGGTCGGCAAGGCCGTGCGTATCTGGCTGAATTGGGACTACCAGCGCGGTTGTGCCGATTGGAGCCGGGTAGGTGATCGAATCGAATAATGACGTTATAGTAATAAGGAGTCTCGCGCCCGCTTCTTTCGTCCGGTGGACGAAAACCGCAACCGCAAGACAGCGTGCAGCTAATGCGCAACCCCTCTGGTGCCGCTCGCGTTGCTCGCTCACCCAACCGGGGTTGGCGGGTCGCCTGTGGCTCCACAGTCTGATAATAAACAGCCTGCATTCGCTGTGTTTGCAGGTCAAGCTTGACAGGATATCGGTATGAAAGCGGAATACAATATCGCACATAAGACGCAAACCGGCATGAGTTTGATCGGATTTGTCTTGCTGGTCGCATTGCTGGTTTTTGTGGCCTATATCGGCATCAAAATCGTGCCGATATACGTTGAATATTATTCCGTGGTCAGTGCGATGAAAGGCGTTCAGGCAGAACCCGATATCGGAGAAAAATCCGCGCGCGAGGTGAAGGAGCTGCTGTACCGGCGTCTGGAAATCAGTTATGTGGACAGCCTCGGCCGCGATGCGGTCAAAGTGGTTCAGCGGGGCGGCAAGCGCCTGGAGGTGGATTACGAAGTCCGCAAGAATATTCTTGGCAACCTGGATGTGGTCACCCACTTCAAGAATGACGTCCTCCTCCGCTAAGTCGACGCCGGACGACATCGCCAACGGCTGCATCAGAGAACTGGACTACCAATTTCGCGATCCGGCCTTATTGACCGAAGCGCTGACCCACCGCAGCTACAACAACCGCAACAACGAACGCCTGGAGTTTCTCGGTGACGGCGTGGTGAACATGGTGGTCGCCGATTTGTTGTACCGTTCCCGCCCCAATGTACCCGAAGGCGATCTCAGCCGGCTGCGTGCACGCGTGGTGCGTGGCGATACGCTGGCCGATATCGCCCAGGAACTGCACCTCGGCGACTATCTATTGCTGGGCGAGGGCGAGATGAAGTCCGGCGGTTTTCGGCGGGCATCCATCCTGGCCGATGTGTTTGAAGCATTGATCGGTGCGATCTACCTGGACCGCGGGTATCAGGCTGCCTATCAGGCGGTAAAAACGATCACTGCGGACCGCATTGCGGGCTTACCGGATGCCGAGGCGCTGAAGGATGCGAAGACCCGCTTGCAGGAATGGCTGCAGGCCAAGGCTTATGCATTGCCGGTTTATCATTTGATGGACGAATCGGGGGCCGAACACGCGAAATGCTTCACCGTCGCCTGTGCGGTGGAAACCGACCACAAGGCCAGCTACACCGCGCGCGGCAGCAGCCGCCGGCGGGCAGAACAGGCCGCTGCCGCCGAGGCGCTGCGGGCGCTCGGTGCCGGTGAACCGGCACCGAACTGATGGTGCCGAAACCGGCTTGAGCGGACCGCGTTACGATGAGTCATGAAAACGATCAATCCCGCTGCGGGTATATTGCGCTGGTCGGCAAGCCGAATGTCGGCAAATCAACGCTGTTGAATCATATTATCGGCCAGAAAATCAGCATCGTCACCGCCAAACCGCAAACCACCCGGCAGCGTATCGCCGGCATCAAGACCGTCGCTCAGGGGCAGGCCGTTTATATCGATACGCCGGGGATTCATCTGGCAGCCCGGAAATCGCTGAACCGCTATATGAACCGGGTGGCCCGTGCGGCGCTCAGCGATGTCGATGTGGCCGCCTTTCTGGTGGAAGCCGGGCGCTGGACCCGAACCGACCGGCACGCGTGCAAGGCGGTGCTGCAGGCCGGCATCCCCGCCGTGCTGGTCGTTAACAAGGTCGACCTTCAGAAGGACAAGTCCGGTCTGCTGCCGTTTGTGGAGGACATCACTCAGGCGCATCGATTCGAACAGGTGTTTCTGATCTCCGCGCTGCAGGGCAAGGGCGTGGTCGATTTGGAGCGGGCACTGATGGGCCATCTGCCGTTTTCCAAACCCTTTTACGATCAGGACCAGATCACCGATCGCAGCGAGCGCTTTCTGGCCGCAGAGATGATTCGCGAGCAGTTGATGCTGCGTTTGCACCAGGAGCTCCCTTACGCCCTGACAGTTGAAATCGAGGCGTTTCAACATGATGACGGGCTGACGCGGATCTCGGCGGTCATCTGGGTCGAACGCGAAGGCCAGAAGCAAATCGTTATCGGAAAAAAAGGCCAGGTGTTAAAACAGGTCGGCGCTGCGGCCAGGGAATCGCTGCAGGCCCTGTTCGAGCGCCAGGTTTTTCTGCAGCTCTGGGTGAAAGTCAGCCGCGGCTGGTCGGACGATGCCCGGGCCCTGGAGCGTCTCGGTTATAACGAGAACTAGGTCTTGTCCGTGCGCGTGCAACTGGAACCCGCTTACCTGCTGCATATCAGGCCGTACCGTG
This sequence comes from Lysobacterales bacterium, assembly GCA_028289465.1. Classification (GTDB taxonomy): domain Bacteria; phylum Pseudomonadota; class Gammaproteobacteria; order Xanthomonadales; family SZUA-36; genus JANQPM01. The sequence goes on from JANQPM010000019.1 coordinate 12,368, forward strand.
AGAGCAGTTTACTGCTGGAGGGTCTGACCGACGGCTACGGCAGGGTGGGGCTGGTCGCGAGCGGCGGCCGGTCGCGCTGGCGCGGTTTGCTGCAGGCTTTTCAACCGCTGCTGCTGTCATGGCGCGCAAAGGGCGAACTCGGTACGCTGACCGGGGCCGAACGGATCTCGGTACCGGCCGCTACGTTAGGCGGCCAGGCCCTGTACTGCGGCCTGTACATCAACGAACTGCTGGTTCGCCTGCTGGCCCGGCAGGATGCGCATCCCGGCCTGCTGGCCCAATACCGGGAATGCCTGGGCGGGATTGCCGATACCGCAACGCGCGCTGCGGCGCTGCGGCGTTTTGAACTGTCCTTGCTGGAAAGCATCGGATTCGCACCGCTGCTGGACAGCGAGGCTGACAGCCAGCGCCCGGTGCAAGCTGAATCCTGGTACCGCTATGACCCGGCCTCGGGGCCTACCGAAACCGCTGTCGGCGACGATCCGGACAGGGTTTCCGGCCGCGCGCTGCTGGCGTTGGCCGAAGGGGACTACTCCGACCGGCAGACAGTACGGGAAATGAAACCGCTGCTGCAGCGGCTGTTACGTTATCATCTGGGCGACCGGCCGCTGAAAAGCCAGGCTATCCTGCGTTCCCTGAATACCGGATCGAGGTGACCTGCCGGCTGGAACGAGAGATCAACTATAGGTGAAGCAATGTTATTAGGCGTCAATATCGACCATGTAGCCACGCTGCGGCAGGCGCGCGGTACGCGTTACCCGAGCATCGTCCAGGCCGCGTTGACCGCCGAGCAGGGGGGTGCTGATGCGATCACCGTACACCTGCGCGAAGACCGCCGGCATATCCAAGATCGTGACATTGCGCTGCTGAGCGAACAGATCAATGGCCGGATGAACCTTGAGATTGCGGTCACCGGTGAAATGCTGGCGATTGCCGAGCGCTGGAAACCGTCCGATGTCTGCCTGGTGCCCGAACGGCGTCAGGAATTAACCACCGAGGGCGGCTTGAATGTGGCTGGCAATCCCGGCCCGGTTCAGGTGGCGGTACAGCGTTTGAGCGAGGCCGGAATCCGTGTCTCGCTGTTCGTCGATCCGGATGCCGCGCAATTGGACGCTGCGCAGTCGGTTGGTGCGCCGGTAGTCGAATTGCATACCGGCGCCTATGCGGACGCTGCCGGTGCCGAGCGGCAGCTTGAACTCGAACGAATCATTGGTGCTGTCGACCACGGTGTCGGACTCGGACTTCAGATCAACGCCGGACACGGTCTGCACTATTACAATGTGCAGGCGATCGCCGCAATGGATCATATCGTCGAACTGAACATCGGCCATGCCATCGTTGCACGGGCCGTTTTTTGCGGCCTTTATGAAGCCGTTCGCGACATGAAGGCGCTATTGGTGGACGGGGCTCGCTAGCCGGTGCTGCAGTTCGCTGCAACGGGTCAGGAATTCGAGGTAGTTTCTGGCCACTTCCGATGCGTTTTCATCGCATAGCGAGTCATATAGCATTTGACCGCTGGCCGCCAAAGCCGTTGCACCGCAATAGGCCGAAGAGGCGATCAGACGGTGGATAAGTTCGGCGGCCTGCGCCCACTCGCCATCCAGCAGACACCGGTCAAGACGGCCGCAGGTCTGCCGCAGCTCGTCAACAAACAGCCGGCGCAGATGTTGGACCAATTCCTGATCGTCGTTAGCGGCCTTCAGAGCCCGCTGTTCATCCAATACCGGCAGGCTTCCGGCCGTAGGTGCTTCGTTTTCCGATACTTCGCCGGTCACCCCGTGGTCGATGCGTTCGCGGTAGCTGCCGTTGGAAATCACATGCTGAATACAGGTGATCAGCTGATTGCCGCTGACCGGCTTGGTCAGTACCGCATTGAAACCGCCGTCGAGCAGGCGCCGGCCTTCGTCGGCGCGCGCATCCGCTGTCACCGCGATGGCCAGTGGGCGATAACCGTTGGCGCGGCCGGCCGCGACGATGGTTTGCAAAGCCTTTAAACCGTCCATTGCCGGCATATGGATGTCCATTAATAGCAGGTGGGGGCGGTGGCGTTCGGCCAGATGGATGGCTTGCCGGCCGCTTTCGGCCGACAATAGCTGTGGCGCATAATGTTGCAGCACGGACAGCAGAAAGCGGCGGTTAATCTCATTATCGTCCGTCACGAGAATTCGGGTCTGTGTCAAAAGCTTCACCGTGCTGTCCAAAGTAGTTCCGGCTGGATTGAAAAGCCCGCTATGTTACGAATCATTATGACATGCCTGATGGTGTTCGCCGCGCCCGGTCCGCGGCTGTCGGCAACGGAACTGTCCGGCATCGCCGAACGCGTCTCCATTGCCGGCTACGAGGTGCGGAAAGTCAGTGTGTCGCTGACCGACGGCCTGACAAGCCTGCAGGTGAGTGCGGACGCCATAGCCGGCCGCGAGCGCGTGCTGCTGCAGTCACCGGCGCTGGAATGCCAGGGTTTTCTGATAACCGCGAATGCCGTTCGCTGCGACCATGCACGGGTTAGCGCCAGTACCGGCGGGCCCGTAGAGCAATTGCGCTGGGAAGGACGGCTGCACCTGGACCGGATCTCGCAAGCACTGAATATGGAAGGCAGCCTGTCCTTGCTGGGTCTGACGCTTCCGCTGTCCGTTCGCTATTCACCGGACCATGGGCTGAATGCGACGGCAAAGGTCAACGCGGTGGCATTGAAGCCATTAGTCACCGCAATGCGGGTGCCGTCCGATTTGGCGCTGCAGCGGGGCAGGTTCAGCGGCACTGTGCAGGTTTCGGCGAACGCCGGTGGCGATTGGCGGGGACAGATAGATGGCGGCCTGGCCGGTGTCGATTTCGATACGCGGGACGGCTATACGGCCGGCGCCGAGCTCGGCGTTAGGCTACGTGCTGATCTCGGGCCGGCCGGCGAAGGCTGGGAGATCGGGCTGTCCGCCGAGCGGTTTTCCGGCGAATTGCTGGTCGGCGATTTCTATACCGATCTTGGTGCGACGGCCCTGGCGCTTGAGGCCAAAGTGGATTGGCGGCCTGAGGGTTTCCGTATACACGAGCTGAGTCTCACCGATGGCGCCAGCCTGCAGTTGGCCGGTCAGGCGGCATTCCGGCGCGAGCCGCTCAGCCTGGAGCGGCTCGGTTTGCAGCGCGTTGCCGTGGCTTTTCCGGCGGTTTACCAGCGTTATCTGGCCAGCCTGCTTGCGGTATGGACACTCGGCGATCTGGAGACTTCCGGGCAAATTGCAGGTACTGCGTCCTGGGACCGCCAGACCGGCTGGAATGCCGACCTGGCGCTGGATCGAGTGGCAATCCGCGACCGGGCCGGGCGTTTCGGCATCTCCGGTTTCAACGGCAGGCTGGTCAGCGCGGCAAATGCGCCACCATCGGCACTGAGCTGGCAGGAACTGGACTTCTACCGCATTCCTATCGGTCCGACAAACCTCGCATTACGGTTCGGCCGCGATAGTCTGGCGCTGACTGAGCCCCTGCATTTACCGCTGCTCGGAGGCGAAGTCGGGGTCGATGAATTCGTGCTCATCCGGCCGGCGAGCCAGGATCGATCGCTGCGCCTGAAGGCGAGGGTTGTGGACGTGGGTATGGCCGAACTCAGCGCGGCGCTGGCCTGGCCGCCGCTTGGCGGAACGCTAAGCGGCGATATTCCGTCGGTGCATCTGAAGGATGACGTGCTGTCGCTGGACGGCGCACTGGAGTTTCGCGTATTCGACGGACTGATGCGGGCCGAATCGCTCAGTGTGGAGCGCCCGTTCGGCGTACTGCCGACGGTTGCCGGGTCCATTCATATCGAGCAGCTTGACCTGGAGCAGCTCACCGGCGCGTTTTCGTTCGGCAAGATCGAGGGTCGCCTGGACGGTGCGATCGAGGAACTGCGGTTGCTGGATTGGCGGCCGGTTGCATTCGATGCGTGGTTTCAAAACAGTGCCGGCGCCACCGGTCCGAAGCGCATCAGCCAGCGCGCGGTGCAGAATATCGCGGCCATCGGCAGCGGCGGTGCGGTGACCGCACTGTCCGGCGCGGTGTTGAATGTGTTTGATGATTTCCGTTACCGGCGGCTGGGAATACGCTGCCGTTTGCAGAATAATATTTGCCATATGAGCGGTATCGATTCCAATCAGACGCCGTTTGTGATCGTTCAGGGCGCCGGCCTGCCGCGCATCAATGTGCTGGGCTACAACCCGAATGTGGACTGGCCGCAATTGATTGCCGAACTGAAAGCGGCAACGCGCGGACCCGGCATCAGCTTTGAGGACGGCTGAATGCGGAGCAACCGAAAGGCATTTTCAAGGTCTGATAGGCGTGGGGCCGATAAATATGGTTTTGATAATATGACGATGGTGAAGGAACCAAGGATATGACGAAACACTGGCTGATGACGGTCGGCGCCGTGGCATTGCTGAGCGCTTGTGTGACCATCAATGTGTATTTTCCGGCGGCCGCTGCAGAACGCGCCGCCGATGAATTTATTCAGGATGTGCTGAGCGATACGGCCAATGGCACCGGTAATGGCGTTGGTAATGGTACTGGCGAGCTGCTGCCGGCAGCCGCCGCGGATTCGCACTGGCGCGGTCTGGCCTGGATCGGCAGTCTGCCGCTGCGGTTGCTGGCTTCCGATGCACGGGCGCAAGTCGCGAATATTGATATCAACACGCCGGAAGTTAATGCGATTAAACAGCGTATGGCGGCCCGCCAGCGCTCCGATCTGGCGCTGCTGTTCGACCAGGGTGCAATCGGGTTCAGTAATGACGGTTTGATTCGCGTGCGGGACCGGTCGGCGGTTGGTCTGCAGCAGCGCCGGCAATTGGAACGGCTGGTGGCGGAAGAAAACCGCGATCGCGAGGCGGTTTACCGCGAGATTGCGATTGCCAACGGCCATCCGGAATGGGAAGATGAGATTCGGGCCACATTTGCCCGTCGCTGGGTGTCAAATGCCCGCAGCGGGTGGTATTACCAGGACGCCGAGGGTAACTGGGTGCAGAAGTCCTGAATTGCCGGCCTGTCGCGAATACGCAAGACCGGGCGCCTGGCGCTCGGTTTTTCGTTATCAGCCGGGGACGATGAAATCGAATGGCGAGACGCAGAAGAAAACCGCTACCGCAGGAACCGGTGGAAGCCGAGATCACCGACCTCAGTCATAACGGGCGCGGTGTCGCCCGCGTTGCAGACAAAGTGGTATTTATTCACGGTGCATTGCCGGGTGAGACCGTGCGCTTTAAATATACCGCCCGGCAGCGCCAGTTTGACGAGGGCCGGGTGGTGGATATCGTGCGGCCTTCGGCCGACCGGGTCGAACCGCATTGTCCCCATGCGGAAACCTGCAACGGCTGCGCGTTGCAGCACCTGCAGCCGGCCCGGCAGATTGAGTTTAAACAGAAAACCCTGGTCGACAATCTGAATCGAATCGGCAAGGTTCAGGCGGAGCGGTTGCTGGAGCCGTTGGTCGGTACTCAATGGGCGTACCGCCGCAAAGCCCGTCTGAGCGTGCGCTGGGTGGAAAAAAAGCAGCGCGTGCTGGTTGGCTTTCGTGAGAAGGACGGCCGCTTCGTCGCCGACTGTAGCGGCTGCCCGGTGCTGCATCCGGATATCGGTGAGCGCTTGTCCGAACTCTCCGAACTGATCGGCAGCCTGAGCGTATACCGGCGCGTGCCGCAGTTGGAGATCGCCTGCGGCGACCAGTGCAGCGCCATCGTGGTGCGCCATATGGATCCGCTGACGGCGGACGATATCGCATGCCTGACCGGCTATATGCAGGCCAGCGGATTGCAAATCTACCTGCAGGCCAAAGGACCCGACTCGGTCACACCGCTGCAACCCGGTTTTCCGCCGCTGCGATTTACGCTGCCGGAGCAGGGCCTGGTGTTTGAATTCGGGCCGCTGAACTTTATACAGGTCAATGCAGACCTGAACCGGCGAATGATTGCGCGGGTGCTGGATATTATGCAGGCCGGCCCACAGCAGCGGATTCTGGACCTGTTCTGCGGTCTCGGCAATTTTACTTTGCCGCTGGCCCGGCACGCGGGCGAGGTGGTCGGTGTGGAAGGGGATTCGGCACTGATAGCATTGGCTCGCCATAATGCGCAGCTGAACGATATTCAAAACGTTCGGTACTATGCGGCCGATCTCAGCGAGGAATCGGATCGGCCGACCTGGTTGGATACGCCGTACGATCAAGTGCTGCTGGACCCGCCCAGAGCCGGTGCGGAATTCATATTGCCGCAGGTGGCGGCGACGGGGGCGGCGCGCATCGTCTATGTCAGCTGCCATCCGGCAAGCCTTGCCCGGGACGCGGGTTTGCTGGTACACCAACTGGGTTATCGACTCACCGCCGCCGGCGTAATGGATATGTTTCCGCACACTGGTCATGTCGAGTCTATAGCAGTGTTTGAGAAATAAATTAATATTAAATAATAATAAGTTACGATTATTTTATGATAAATAAGATTAATATAGGGCCCGTATTGATCGGCCTTCGCGGCACGGTACTGAGCGACCAGGAACGCGATTGGCTTCGCCATTCGGCGGTGGGCGGCGTGGTCTTGTTTTCGCGCAACTATGCGGATATCGGCCAACTGCAGCAGTTGATCGACGAGATTCGCCGGGCACGCTCGCCGCGACTGTTGATTGCGATCGACCAGGAAGGCGGCCGCGTGCAGCGGCTGCGCTCCGGCTTCACCTCGCTGCCGCCGTTAGGCAGCCTCGGCCGAATGTATGCCGATGACGCGGACAAGGCCGAAGACTTTGCCTATCGCCACGGCAGAGTAATGGCATCGGAGATGCTTGCTGTGGGTATCGACATGAGCTTCGCACCGGTACTGGATCTGGACGGTGGCAGCCTGGTGATCGGCGACCGGGCGCTGTCTGCCGATCCGGCCACCGTGGTCAGTCTTGGGCGCTGCTATCTTTCCGGCATGCGGGATGCGGGCATGGCGTCGACCGGCAAGCATTTCCCGGGTCACGGTTCCGTGCTGCCGGATTCGCATACCGACGATGCCTGCGATCAACGCAGTTTCGAAACGCTGCAACAAACCGACCTGCGGCCGTTTGCCGAACTGGCCGGCGAGCTGGATGCATTGATGATTGCGCATGTGGTATACCCCTGTGTGGATCGTTTGCCGGCCGGTTTTTCACGGGCCTGGCTGCAGACCGTATTGCGGCAGCAAATGGCGTATTCCGGTGTAGTGGTATCCGATGACCTCGGCATGCAGGCGGCCAAGGTGGCCGGCGGACTCAGGGACCGAAGCGTCGCGGCCATAGATGCCGGTTGCGACCTGATCCTGGTCTGCGATCCGGACGACGTACAGACGCTGCTGGACGACCCCGAAGCGATGCACTGGCCGGCCGCAGCCGATATCGTGGAACGCCTGTACGGGCGTCCCGGCGCGAGCCGCAAAGAACTCGCATCGGTACCGGAATTCCGTCACTGGCAGCGTTCGCTGACCGATTTGCAGGAAGCTTAGACATATGGAACTGATTCAATACTGGGCATCGTGGCTGTCGAACGCGCTGGGTTTGCCTTCTGGTCTGGCCGGCCTGATCGTGATACTGGCGGCTATCTTGCTGGTGGACGGATTGCAGCGGCTGCTGATGCGCCATCTGGGGCGGGTGGCCGGGGCTACCCGCAACCCGTGGGACGATGCGGTGCATGGCAGTGCGGTGAGGCCGCTGAGCTATCTGATCTGGTTCATCGGGCTGACTTATGTCGCGCAATGGCTGGCGGCTGCCGGAAACACCGGGCTTGCCGGTATACCGATTGTCGAACTGCGGCAAATCGGCATCGTTCTGGCATTGGCCTGGTTTTTATGGCGTCTGGTTCGCCGGGTGGAATCCAATGTGGTTCAAATGAACCAGGAGCGTGCCAATTCAGCCGGCGCAACGACTATGCATGCACTGAGCCGGGTCGTACGCATCATCATTGCGAGCGGCGTAACCCTGGTGGTGCTGGACAGCCTCGGTGTCGAAATCGGCGGCCTGCTTGCGGCCGGCGGCATCGGCGGGCTGGCACTGGGCTTTGCGGCCAAAGATCTGCTGGCCAATTTGTTCGGCGGTCTGAGTATCTTTATGAACCGCCCGTTTTCGGTTGGCGACTGGATCAAATCGCCCGATCGGGAGCTGGAAGGGGTAGTGGAGCGTATCGGTTGGCGGCAAACGACCATTCGCCGTTTTGACCGGCGGCCGATATACGTACCGAATTCCATATTCAACAATGTGATCGTGGAAAATCCGTCGCGAATGACCCATCGGCGCATCCATGAAGTAATCGGAATCCGCTATGACGATGCGGACAAAATGCCGGCCATCGTCGATGATGTCAAAGCGATGCTGTCGGCGCATGACGGGGTCGATCAGAATCAAACGCTGCTGGTCTATTTCAATGCGTTTAACCGATCGTCGCTGGATTTCTTCATCTACTGCTATACCAAGACGACCGACTGGGCGCATTACCACGAAGTGAAACAAGACGTTTTGATGACGATCAACCATATCGTTGCAGCCCATGGGGCCGAGTTTGCATTTCCGACCTCGACGGTCAAAGTGGCCGATTCCGCATCGCCGATTGATCCACACGCGGCAGGGGCCGCTGCCGATGGAGACAGAGCATGAATTCCACAGACCCGAAAGCGCTGCTGGCGCGCTCGAAGCGGGTGATCGAACGGGCTGAGGTCGAGCGCGCGCTGGACCGGCTGGCACAAGACTTGGAAGGCGCTTTTCGCGACCGAACGCCGATTTTTCTGACGGTGATGAACGGTGGAATGATTCCCGGTTCGTGGCTGGTGACCCGTCTGACGCTGCCGGTGCGCATGGACTATGTCCATGCCACGCGCTACCGCGGTGCGACCAGCGGTTCCGATCTGGCGTTTCTGGTTCAGCCGCATCTGCCGCTGGAGGATGAGACGGTCATCATCTTCGACGATATCTACGATGAGGGTTATACCCTGGAGGCGATCAAAGACTACTGCATTCGGCATGGCGCGGCCGAGGTCGCCACCGCGGTGCTGGTGCGCAAAGTGCACGACCGCGGCCTGCCTCGCGACCAGGTGGATTTTTTCGGTATGGACGTACCGGACGTTTATGTGTTCGGCTGCGGCATGGATGTCCATGAGTACTGGCGGCAGTTGACCGATATCTGGGCGCTGGACCCGGATACGGATTCCGGTCACTGATCGGTTGCCGATACGGTACTGCCAATACGGTACTGGAGGACAAGCGGGCAATGAAAAAATGTATCGCGATTATCGGCGGCAGCGGCCTGCTGAGCTGGGGTGGCGAAAACCGAATGCACAGCGAAAGCACGCCTTACGGCCCGGCCTCGGCCGCGGTCGAAGTATTCGAGCGGAACGGTGTGAAGGTACTGTTTCTGGCCCGGCACGGCAAGGCTCATGAGATTCCGCCGCACCGGATCAACTACCGCGCGAATCTGTGGCTGTTAGAGCAGCTCGGTGCCAGCGCCGTGCTCGGCGTCAATGCGGTCGGCGGCATTACCGAATCGGCCGCACCGGGCCGGCTGATCGTTCCGGACCAGCTTATCGACTATACCTGGGGTCGGGAACAGACCTTTGCCGACGGCCTTCAGCAGCCGTTGGACCATATCGAATTCGAACAGCCGTACCAGGGTGCGTTGCGCCGGCTGCTGCTTGCTGGCGCCAAGCGTCGTGGCATTGGCGTGGTCGAGCGGGGGACGATAGGTATTACCCAGGGTCCTCGGATGGAAACCGCGGCCGAGGTCCGGCGCCTGCAGCGGGACGGGTGCGACCTGGTCGGCATGACCAGTATGCCGGAAGTGGCGCTGGCCCGTGAACTCGGTCTGGATTATGCCGGTCTTTGCGTATCGGCAAACTGGGCGGCCGGATTGTCGCCGGAACCGATTTCAATCGCGGCTATCGAACGGGTGCTGGCGGAGAGCATGAAAACGGTCCGGCAGGTGATCGAAGCGGTCATCGACCGGTTTTAGCTTCCCGGTTTAGTCGATCAGGGTTTGGTTGGCCGGGGTTTGGTTAATCGGGGGTTAGTCAATCGCCCAGTCTAATTGATCACCCAGTTTAGTCGATCACCTTGATTAGCTGGCCTTCCGTGGGTTCGCCACGCGGATACATGCCGTTAATCAGGCGCAACTGCTGTTCGGCATACGCCGGTACTGCGGCCGTCTTGGCCAGTTCGGCGAATGTCGTGCCTTCTTCCGCACGCACCACTTTCACCTGGGGCGGTTCCGCCAGACTGAATTCTTCCCGCGTCATGTGATCGAAACTGAAAATGGTCTTGATGAAATGCGCATCCGATGCAATTTTACTCAGATCGTGGCGGCCGGTGCCGGCGAATACGAAGGCCTGACGCTTGCGGTTATCCACCACCACTGCTGCCCGGACCGGACGCGGGCCGAACGGCGAGCCCCAACGATCGGCGATCGCAATATAACCCTGCATTCCCGATACGGTGATGGCCTTGCCGTCGCGCAGACGGGTCAGGCCGAGTTTTCGCTTGATGATATCTTCCGGCGTCATGCTTCTGCCCGGGACCACCCCGAAGACCTGTAGCGCTGCATTGTTATCCGGTGACAGGGCTTCAATCGTGCCGGGCTTTCCGCCGAGCCGCCATTCGTCCGGAAATTTCATCTTGATCGCAAATTTTGGGTGGTAGTACCAATTGCCCCGAAAGACGCCGGGCAGGCGTTTCGGCCCCCAGCGCATGCCGTTCAGGCGGTCCAGAAAGGCCTCCGTGTTTTCGTCGAATGGATTGTCCGACTGGAATTCCGACGCCGCTTCGATGGCTTCCGCAAACCGCTTGTCGTTGTCGGGATGGGTTGCAAACAGACCGTGACCCAGTTCCGGCTCCCGTCCTTCCAGCCGGGCCCGCTCGATTTCGAATTGCTCGCGGCGTTTTAAGACTTCGACAGTGCGGATTACCGCGTCGGTAGAATAGCCGGCCTTGGCGACATATTTCGCGCCGAGTCCGTCGGCCTCGAGTTCCTGGTTGCGGCTGAAACCGCTGACGATTGCGCCGCCGGCAACGTTGGTAGCCTGGCCGATGGCGGTGTTGCGAGTGGCCACCGCGGCTACGGCGGAACCGATATTGGCCAGCTGCTGGCTGCGGTTACGCTTGGCGAAGTGGCGCGCGGTCACATGGCCGATTTCATGGCCGATTACCGATGCCAGCTCGGATTCGGTATTCAGATGGGCCATCAGCCCGCGGGTGATATAGATATAGCCGCCCGGCAAGGCCATCGCGTTGACGTTGTCCTGATCGACGACCAAAAAAGTCCAGTCCAGATGCGGCCGTTCGCTGAGCGCGGCCAGCTTCTGGCCGATCTCGTTCACATAGGCCTGCAGATCCGGGTCCGGATATACGCCCATCTGCGCAATCATCTGCCCGTGCAGTTCCTTGCCCAGTTCCTTTTCCTTTTCTTCCGAGACCACAAACGGCACGCTGGGCTGCTGGGCCGGCACCGTACCGTAGGCCAGCACCAGAATGGCGGCTATCGCAAGTTTTCTGAGAACGGTCGCTTTTTGCATCATTAGATCATTCGCCTCAATGGCTGAGCCGCTTAAATGGCTGAACAGGCAAAGTATACTATCTTTCGTAAATGAGCCGTAAACAACCCGCCGAAGCCTGCGCTACATACGAAGCGGGTACGGGATACTTGCTATTTCAGACCGATCCGGCGGCCGAAACGTTTCACTATCTATGAAACCGCCGGACCGAATCAGTTCCGGGCGCCGGCGTGTTTATTGCTGTTCGCGTACCCAGCGGCGCACTTCGTCCTGCAGGATATCCAGCGGCACCGAGCCCAGGGCCAGGATGAAGTCATGAAAATCGCGCAGATCGAAAGCGTCCTGCAATGCGCCTTCCGCTTCCCGTCGCAACTGCCAGATGGTGTATTCGCCGAGCTTGTAAGACAGCGCCTGGGCCGGCCAGGAGATATAGCGGTCGATCTCGGTATTGACTTCGTGCAGCGACAGCGCGGTATTACCGGCCAGATAATCCACCGCCTGCTCGCGGGTCCAGCGCTTGGCATGGATGCCGGTGTCGATGACCAGGCGGCACGCGCGCCACATCTCGTAGGTCAGCCGACCGAAATGCTGGTATGGCGTTTCGTAAATATCCGCTTCCACCCCCAGTTTCTCCGCATACAAGGCCCAGCCTTCGCCATAGGCGGAAATGTAGTCGTTGCGACGAAACGGCGGCTGTTCGGACAATTCCAGCGCAATCGCGCCCTGAAGATGATGCCCGGGTGCGGCTTCGTGCAGGGTCAGTGCGGGCAGAGTATATAGCGGCCGGTTTTTCAGATCGTAGGTATTCACCCAGTAATAACCGCCGCGGCGTGCGTCGGCCGGCGCGCCGACGTAGCGGCCGCTGGTGAAAAACGGCGCTATTTCATCGGGCACCGGTGCGATGCCGTATGGCTGGCGCGGCAGGCGTTTGAACAACTGCGGCAGGCGTCCGTCCATTTTCTTGGCCCAATATGATGCTTCGGCCAACAACTGATGCGGGGTGGTGGCGTAAAACTGGGGGTCACTGCGCAAGAACGCGACAAAGTCGGCGAAATCGCCGTCGAAGTCCAGTGCGTCGATGATGGCATCCATTTCGGCCCGAATCCGTGCGACCTCGGTCAAACCGATCGCGTGGATTTCATCCGCGCTTTTCTCGACCGTGGCATAGTGCCGAATCTGTTCCCGGTAGTAGCGCTGCCCGCCCGGAAGCTGGCTCGCACCCAGGGTATCGCGCGCATTCAGCGCATAGTCCTTGCGCATAAAGTCCAGCAGCTTGCGGTAGGCCGGAATCACCTCCCGGCCGATGAGCCGGCGGGCCGCAGTGCGCAGCTTTTGTTGTTCGCCGGCTTCGACAAACGATGGCATCTCAACGAACGGGCGATAAAACGGACTGGCCTCGGCCCGATCCACGATCTGTTGAGCGATCGGTTTGTCGCGCCCTTGCAAAATGACTTTGGGCTGCGAGATGCCGCTGGCCAGTCCTTCGCGCATCAGGCCGATATATTCGTCCATGACCGCCGGAATCTCCGCCAGGCGGCTCAGGTAGTTATGGTAGTCCCTGGTTTCCAGGAACTCCGTATCGTCCGGCAGCCGGGCCCAGCCGATATAGAAGCCCCAGTCGCTGTTGAATGGAATCAAGTAAGCCCTGGTTTCATAGTTGGCCAGCCGGCTGTGCAGCTGGCGGCGGAAAATGCGGTAGTTAATGCAGCTTTGCCGCGATAGCTGGCGGCAGTCGATTTGGTCCAGCTCGCGCTGAATTGATTGCCAGAACTCGTAACGCCTTAATTGATCGGCCGGACCGACATGCGCCAGGCGGTGATCGTAGTCTTTGACGCCGGTGCTGCTGGCCAGGACCGGAAATTCCTGCAGCCGGAACTGCCATTCTTTATCGTACAGCGCCTTGAACCGGGCTTCCGGATCAGCCGCTGTGAATCCGAATGGGAGTAGCGCGCAAATGAATGAGAGGCCCAGGATATGTTTCATGCTGTGTTCCTTATTCGCTGCCGGTTTCGCGTACCGCGCGCAGTATGGCTTCAATGCTGCGTTCCACGTCCCGGTCGGTGGTGGCCCAGGAGCAAACGCTGATACGCATCGCCGGCCGGTTCTGCCATACGGTGCCGCCGGCCCAGCAGGTGCCGTCGTCCTGGATCGCGGCGATCACCCGGTCGCATTGCCGCTGGTTACCGAATTGCACCAATACCTGGTTCAGTACCACGTCGTTCAGAATAGCGCAGTCGGCGGCTGACAGGGCCTCGGCAAAGCGCCGGGCCTGGCGGCAGTTGCGCTGGACCATTTCCACCAGGCCCCGCCGCCCGAGCGACTTCAGTGCGGCCCAGACTTCCACGCCGCGCGCGCGGCGCGATAGTTCCGGCGTGAAGTCGGCCGGATTGCGGTCTTCGCTGTCGGTCGGCAGGTATTCGGCGGTAATCGCCATCGCCGCCTTCAGCGCATCGGGGTGGCGGGTCAGGGCAATGCCGCAGTCATAGGGCACGTTCAGCCACTTATGCGCATCGGTAGCCCAGGAATCGGCCAATTCCAGGCCCCGCACATGAGGCTGAAGCTCCGGCACCGCCCGGGCCCAGATACCGAACGCGCCGTCGACATGCACCCAGGCATTGTTGCCGGCGACCTGGCGGCAAATATCGGCGACGGGATCGAATGCACCGGTATTCACATTGCCGGCCTGGGTGCAGACGATAGTCGGTCCGTGAATCGCCGGCATCCGGCCGGCCATGATCCGTCCCTGGGCATCGGTCGGTACGCGCACGATACGGTTCCTGCCCAGACCCAGCATGCCGAGGGATTTCAACAGCGTTGGATGTGCCTCCTCGCCGGCGATTACGGTGATTTCAGGTGCGCCGAACAGGCCGTCCGCCTCGACGTTCCAGCCGGCGTCCCGCAGCACCTTGTGGCGTGCGGCGGCCAGTGCGCAGAAATTTGCGACCGTCGCGCCGGTGACGAACGCCGCGCCCGATTCGCGCGGCAGGTCCAGTAATTCCAGCAGCCAGTTCAGCGCAATCTGTTCCAACAGCGAGGTGCCCGGCGTCACCTTCGCCAGCGCGGTGTTCTGGTCCCAGGCGCTGGCCAGCCAGTTGGCGGCCAGCGTGGCCGGCAGCGCGCCGCCGATCACGAAGCCGTAGAATCGGGGTCCGGCCATCCCCAGGGTTGCCGGAGAAACATAGCGGTCCAGCAGTTGCAGGACTTGCGTCGCGCTGCATCCCCTGTCCGGCAGCGGCTCCAGCAGTTCGGCCAGTTGCTGTACTGCCGAGCCGGCCGGTGCGACCGGCCGGTGCTGAAGGCCATCGAGATAGTCGGCCGCGATATGCGCGGTATCGGTCAGCAGTTGCCGTAGCGTATCGGCCATCGGCCTGTCAGTGGTCGACCCGAATCGGTCCGAGTACGCGCGTCAATTCGCTGGTGTTTCCGGTGACGGAGTCCTTGCGCTCGAAGTTCACGTTTTCGAAAACCGGACTTTTATAGATATGCTTGCCATTGTGATAGAGCTTGAAATAGAGATCCGGTGTGCGTTCTTCAGGCGAGTCGAAGGAATGGATATCGGCCACCGCAATCAGTATGCCGGCTTCGCCATTGTCGTCGACCGGCGATTCACCCAGAAAGCCGTCGACCAGCGGATCGTCGTCGTATACGCGTACCATCCAGCCGTCACCACCCAGCGGTATGCCGTGCATATTCTGAAACCGTACGATGACTTTGAACAGACCAGAACTCATTCGAATCTCCCATATGCGTTTAACCAAGACCCCGGTAACAGAGACCCCGGTGGCACCGACCCAGACTATCCGGGTGCTTTGCAATGTGCCGAAATTACGGAATAATGCCATTCGACTGCAACCATACGATACCGTATTGAAATGAACCAGCACTATCCGAATCTCCTTCGGCCCTTGAATCTCGGTTTTGACACTCTGCCGAACCGGGTACTGATGGGTTCTATGCATACCGGCCTGGAAGACCGGAAGCAGGATTTCCCGCGGCTGGCCGCCTATTTCGCCGAACGCGCCGCCGGCGAAGTGGGGTTGATGGTGACCGGTGGTTTTTCTCCGAATATTCGCGGCTGGCTGGCGCCGTTTGCGTCCAGTTTGTTCAGCCGCCGCCAGTTGCCCCGGCACCGGCAACTGACCGAGGCCGTGAAAGCGCACCATGGCCGAATCTGCTTGCAAATCCTGCACGCCGGCCGCTACGGGTACCACCCGCTGGCAGTCGCGCCGTCCGCGATTCAATCGCCGATATCGCCGTTCAAGCCGCGAGCCCTGTCGGCTGCCGGCGTCGAGCGGCAGATTCGAAGCTATGTGCGCTGCGCGCGGCTGGCGCGCGAAGCCGGCTATGACGGCGTGGAGATCATGGGTTCGGAAGGCTATCTGATCAACGAATTTCTGGTATCCCATACCAATCGACGCGACGACGCCTGGGGCGGCAGCCCGGAAAAGCGCCGGCGTTTTGCGGTTGAGATCGTCGACCGCGTGCGCGAAGCGGTTGGGAAGGATTTCATCGTGATTTACCGCCTGTCGCTGCTGGACTTGATTCCGGACGGATCGAGCTGGGACGAAATCGTGGCTCAGGCGCAGGCCGTCGAGGCGGCCGGTGCGACCCTGATCAACACCGGCATCGGCTGGCACGAGGCGCGCGTGCCGACTATTGCGACCATGGTGCCGCGGGCCGCGTTTACCTGGACTACGCAGAAACTGAAAAGCGCCGTTACGCTGCCGCTGATCACCACCAACCGGATCAACACACCGGAAGTGGCAGAACGCGTGCTGGCCGACGGCCATGCCGATATGGTGTCGATGGCCCGGCCGCTGTTGGCGGACGCAGACTTTGTGCGCAAGGCACGGGCCGGGCAAAGCGAGCAGATCAATACCTGCATCGCCTGCAATCAAGCCTGTCTGGACCATACTTTCAGCAAGGCTACCGCGTCGTGCATGGTCAATCCGCGCGCCTGCCATGAAACCGAACTGATTATCCGCCGTGCGGATGCGGTAAAAGAGGTTGCGGTTGTCGGCGCCGGTCCGGCGGGTCTCGCCTGCGCAACCACGCTGGCCGAACGCGGCCATCGGGTCACATTGTTTGAAGCTGCCGGTGCCATTGGCGGTCAGTTCAATATGGCCAAACGGATTCCGGGCAAGGAAGAATTTTACGAAACGCTTCGATATTTCAGGCACCGGCTCGACGACACGGGTGTCGATCTGCGCCTGAATACGCCGGCGGCGATCGATGATTTGCTGCATTTCGATGAAATCGTGCTGGCCACCGGCGTGCATCCGCGAGCGCTTGAGCTGCCCGGTATTGAGCACTCGAAAGTGCTGAGTTATATCGATGTGCTGGCCGGCGGTGCGGAAGTCGGCAAGTCGGTGGCGCTGATCGGGGCCGGCGGCATCGGTTTCGATGTCGCGGAATTTCTCAGCCACCAGGGCGAGTCCGCCAGCCAGTCGGTCGATGCGTTTGCGCGCGAATGGGGTATCGACCGCAGTCTGCGCGCCCGCGGCGGGATTCAGCAGCAGGGCGGCGAACCGGGGCAGTCGGCGCGGGATATCTACCTGCTGCAGCGAAAAACCAGCAAGCTTGGCAAAGGCCTGGGCAAGACCACCGGCTGGATTCACCGGCTGTCGCTGCGCGCCAGGGGCATTCATATGCTGCCCGGTGTCAGCTATCAACGCATTGACGATGACGGACTGCATATTGTCTTGGATGGGGAAGCGCAGGTGCTGCCGGTCGACCATGTCGTCGTCTGTGCCGGGCAGGTGCCGAAACGAGACCTGCATCAGCCGTTGCATCAGGCCGGAAAAACGGTACATCTGATCGGCGGGGCTGATGTCGCCGCAGAACTGGACGCCAAACGGGCGATCGACCAGGGCACGCGGCTGGCCGCGGCCCTGTAACGGGGGCTATTATCGCGTGGAAGCCGCAGGCGACCCGCCGGAGCGGGCGCCGTGAAAGCACGGCTTCTTGCGCGTTGCGCAAACCGCCATGCTTCCCCTGGCTTGCGCTCCCGGTTGGGTGAGCGAGCAACGCGAGCGAGACCAGAAGGGCGAGCGGCACCAGAGGGGTCGCGCCTTCGTTCTGCGTCGTAACCCCGGCTGGACAGTCTGGCGGTTTTCCGAAAGGAAAGAAGCTAGACTGGGAAGCCGTTAGGGTGTGCGGTTGCGGTTTTCGTCCGCACGCGCTTAACGGTTCCGTCAGAAGGCTTCTTCGCTAACGCGAAACCGCAGTGCAGGTGACTTGGTCGGCGGTTTTGCCAACGGCAAAGAAGCCGGCCAGCAGGCACCGTTAAGCACGTCTGGCTCCACCTGCGCTACGAAAGAAGCGGGCGCAAGACACCTTATCTTACATATCAATCGCTTCGGCCACCTCAACGGTACCGCCGGCCTGCAGAATCGGGCAACCCTTGGCCTTGGCCAGCGCATCGTCAAGGCTGGAAGCCTCGATCAAACTGTACCCGCTGGCCGGGTTTGCGCCGCCGTTATCGACCACGCTGCCGTCGGACTGTACCGTGGAAGACATACCGACCGGATTGCCGCCGTCCACCACCGCACTGCCCATGGAACCGAACCACTGGCCCCAGGCATCCATTATCGCCGCGATTTCCGCGTCGCTTTCCGGCTTGCTGCCGCCGTGATAGACAAATAAGTATTTCGCCATGTTCGTTACTCCTGGTTGATTCGAATAAACTGCTCTGAATACAGGGATGACCGTCTGTGACGGCCGCCAAGCCCTGGCGAATCGTTCCGGTGATTGCATCGGCTCGATTCCACGGAATGTAGATTATCAACAGGTAATATCTAAAACATCGGTCAAATCACATCGGTTTTTCTCAATTAATTGTGTAAACTGCACATACTGTGAAAGACTATGCCACCAGCGGACTTCGAGCGGCCCTGGCCAGCCTGGTGCGCCACCGGAATGCCAAAAGCCTGGCGCAATACCTCGATAAGCACCGCCAGGCCATCGACAAAGAATTGCAACAGACCGTACTGGCCGATATTCCGGCATTTACCGATTCCGGCAATCCGGAGGTCCAGCCGCAGCTCGCCCGGCACGGGGCCCAACATACTGCCGAGATCATTCGGCTGCTCAACGGCGGCTCCCTGCAGGATTTCGATTTCGTGCGTGAACACGCCGAACGCCGGGCGGAACAGCGTTTTCCATTGGAAGCCACGCTGCACGCTTACCGCTGCGGCCACAAAATCTATCTGCGCTGGCTCAGGGTCGCGCTCGCCGAAGCCCTGCCGGACGCGGACAGCTCGCAGCGGCCGATGGCAGAGATCGCCGACTTCACCATGGAATACACCGATACCATCAGCACCGTCGCAACCGGTCATTATCTGTCCCGGGTCCGGCTGCTGGCCGATGTGGCCGGCGATGAGCGGGCCGAGTTGGTCAGCATACTGTTGGACGGTTACGACGAATCGGACGGACGGGTTGCCAACGTGCTGCGCCGGGCCGGCTATCTGGATGGGCGAAAAGCGTTTTGCGTCGCGCTGGCGCAATCGGTGGACCCCAGTGAAATGCTGAACCCCGCGCGTGCACGGCGAATGGCGGATGCGATCGACAAAACCCTGCAGGACGCACCAGGCTGCCGCCATATCGACTTGCGCAATAACCGCGTGATCATGATCTTTGCCGATGCGCGGCGTGCGTCCGGCTGGACCACGGAAAAATCCTCGCTGGCAAAACGGCTGGTGCCGAAATTGATGATGGTCGGCAATGCAGCCCTGATTGGCATCAGCAATGACGTGCCGTCCACATCAAAAGTACCCGCAGCCTACCGCGAGGCCCTGCTGGCGCTGGAAATGGCCGATGTCGGCAACCGGGTAATCTCGTTCGCCGACCTGCCGCTGCAGCGCCTGATGGTCCGCTTCGCCGCCGAGCAACTGCAACCGGTGCTGCCGGCCTGGGCAAACACACTGCAAGCAGCCGATAAGAACGGCCTGCTAATTGAAACCCTGAGAGCCTATGCCGAAGCCGATATGAACGCCCTGAAGGCGGCAGAGCTTCTGCGGATTCACCCCAACACCATCTACGCCCGCTTTCAACGCATCGAAGATATCACCGGTCTGCTGCCGAAAACGTTCAATGACCTGAATGAACTGCTGATCGCGGCCGATTGCCAGACGATGCGTGTCTAGCCTGCGGGCAACGGCATCCCGCCTGAGAGAATACCCCGTCAGCCAACAGTAAGCCTATAGGGGCGTCGCTGCAGTGATACAGCATACTTCCCGGGGGGCCGCGAAAACCGAAAGCCGCCCAGCCCGAACTCAACCTGAAGGTGAACAAAGGGGACAGCCATCATGAATGCCGAACATAATCCTTCGCCGAAAAATCCTGAACCTGCCGAAAACACCGCGACCAACGAAAACACCGGGGCCAACGCTGAAACCGTACCCGGCCCGTCATGGTCGGACAGCCACGAATGGGACAGTGGGAGCGAGACATCGGTCGCGCTGCGCAACAACGGCGTATTAACGGAAATCCATAAATCGCAGGGCAACACCGGAATCTGGAATAAGCTCGGGCTGATCAGCAACGGCAGCGTGACCAAATACGACGCACACAAACACGACTCCGGCTATGCGCCGCGGATCGCCGTCAACAACAACGGCCGGGTCGTGCAGGTGCATAACAACATATTGGGGGCGGCCGGAAAACTATACTACCGAGTCGGAACGATAAACGATGACAGCACGGATATCGAATGGGGAGACTCCCACCACTATGACAGCGGACAGTATGCGGATGTAAGCATTAATGACCATGGCCAGATAGTGGAAGTCCATGCGGACCAGTGGTTGTCAAACGTCTGGTACCACGCCGGAACCATTAACGCAGACAATACGATTAGCTGGGGCTCCGCCATCAAGCTGGACAGCGGTACCGCACCCGCAATCGCACTCAACAACAACGGCGATGTTGTCGAAATCCACGTATCACCGGGCAAGGACGATATGTGGTATAACGTCGGCCGAATCAACGGCACCCAGATCAACTGGATGCGCTCGATATCCACCAAATTCGACGACGGCTACTGGCCGGCCATCGACATGAATAACCACGGCCAAGTGTACGAGGTACATAACAGCCTGGCCATCGCCAGCGACTACTGGGGCCGGCCTGGCGTGCTGACTGCAAACGGCATGAACTGGGGCAACGCATCGAAAATCACCACCAACGTCTACCCGTTAAACGGCGTTGCGATTAACGACAATGGAGCACTGATAACAACCTATGCAGGCAGCATCACCAAGATCAAATACCGCACCGCGCAATGGGCACATTAAACCAGAGAAATTGAAAGAGCGTTATTAACACTTAGCGCAATAGGAGCCGCAGGCGACCCGCCGACCCCGGTTGGGTGAGCGAGCAGCGCGAGCGGCACCAGAGGGGTCGTGCGTTAGTTGCACGTCGTCTTGCGATTGCGGTTTTCGTCCGCAGGACGAAAGAAGCGGGCGCTAGACTCCTTCTATACTACGGCCAGGTTCATTCGGCGATCTGAACGAACCACCAGGTGTCGTCGGCTGCCGGGCAAGGCTCTCTAGTGCTGGCCATTTATTCAGAACGCGCCTAATAAAATTGACAAGCACTGCTTCCTTACGTGCTGCCTGATGTCTGTGCTAAGGTCTGGCCCTTGATGGATAAGGGGCAAGGGCGGGCCGTTTCTATACCTCTCAAAACCCCAACGGACAGCCAACCGCGTTTATGGTCAGTAAGCCATTGACGACGGGCGAAGTACAACAGGGGAAAAGGGATGAAAAAGGGAATTCAATGGGTATTGGTTAGTGCCTTTCTGGCCTTCGGCATCCAGGCGCAAACGGACACCACGATTGATCCCACCCTGAAAAGCCAGGTCGATCTGCTCAATGAGCTGACCGAACGCCGCCGGGTGAATACTTTCTTTGTCAACGAACAATCGATCTTTCACGGGGCGCAGAAAGGCTTTGTCAATGTCGGCGCGGGCAATCTCACCTTTGTGCGCCGCGATCTGGTCACCGTCGGCCGGGTGCCGGTGGTGTTGGCCCGCGTCTACGACAGCCGCTATCGCGGTCCTTCGGATTTTTCT
>JANQPM010000021.1 GCA_028289465.1 Lysobacterales bacterium
CTGATTGCGCCGATTGCGATGGAAGAAGGTTTGCGGTTTGCGATCCGAGAAGGTGGCCGGACGGTCGGTGCCGGCGTGGTCGCCAAAATCTTCGAATAAGCATTACAGAGTATAGAACTATGGCTGACCAGAGAATCCGAATTCGCCTGAAAGCGTTTGATCATCGCCTGATCGACCGCTCCGCACTGGAGATCGTCGAAACGGCCAAGCGCACGGGTGCGCAGGTTAAGGGACCGATTCCGTTGCCGACGCGCATTGAGAAGCACACCGTGCTGATCTCGCCGCATGTCAACAAGGATGCGCGCGATCAGTACGAAACGCGTACTCACAAGCGTCTGATGGATATCGTGGATCCGAACGACAAGACGGTCGATGCGCTGATGAAGCTGGATCTTGCGGCCGGCGTGGATGTGCAGATCAAGCTGTACTAGTGACGAATTGGTCGAGGAAGTCAACATGACGATAGGAATTATTGGCCGCAAGCGCGGTATGACACGGGTCTTCACCGAAGATGGTGCCAGCCTGCCTGTCACGGTAATCGAGGTGAGCCCGAATCGCGTGACCCAGGTCAAGACGGAAGAAGCCGACGGCTACCGCGCACTGCAGGTCACTATGGGCAGCCGGCGCGCCAGCCTGGTCAACAAGCCGGAAGCGGGCCATTTCGCGAAGGCCAATGTAGAGGCCGGCGAAGGTCTGTGGGAGCTGCGCCTCGCTGAAGGTGAGGGCGAGGACATCGAGGTCGGCGCGGAAATTACCGCCGAACGCTTCGAGGCGGGCCAGATCGTGGATGTGACCGGTATCAGCAAAGGCAAAGGTTTTGCCGGTGCCGTGAAGCGGCATAACTTCCGTACTCAGGACGCGACGCACGGTAATTCCCTGGCGCACCGGGCACCGGGCTCCATTGGTCAATGCCAGACGCCGGGCCGCGTGTTCAAAGGTAAGAAAATGGCAGGGCATATGGGCGATGAGCGTGTGACAACCCAGAACCTGGAAGTGGTTCGGGTCGACGCGGATCGCAACCTGCTGTTGATCAAAGGTGCTGTTCCGGGCGCCAAGGGCGGGCAAGTCGTTGTCCGGCCGGCGACCAAGGTTGGCAGTTAGGCGCTTGCGGGCAGGGCACTAAGGAGATAACGATGGAACTGGCAGTTGCAGGTGGCAACAAGATAACGGTAAGCGACGCGACATTCGGGCGTAAGTTTTCCGAAGCACTGGTTCACCAGGTGGTCACGGCTTATTTGGCCGGCGGCCGGGCGGGAACCAAGGCACAGAAGACACGCTCCCAGGTTCGTGGCGGCGGCGCCAAGCCCTGGCGGCAGAAAGGGACCGGCCGCGCACGCGCGGGCACCATTCGAAGCCCGCTGTGGCGCAGCGGCGGCAGAGCGTTTGCGGCGACTCCGCGCGACCACGCGCAAAAGGTCAATCGCAAAATGTACCGCGGTGCGATGCAGGCGATTTTGTCCGAGCTGGTCCGCCAGGATCGGCTGGTCATTGTCGATGAGTTTTCGCTTGATACGCCGAAAACCAAGGCACTGCTGGCCCGGCTGGGCGAACTGGAAATGCAGCAGGGGCTGATCGTTACCGAAAGCGTTGAGGAAAATCTGTACCTGGCTTCGCGCAACGTGCCAAACGTCTATGCAGTAGACGTTGCCAATATCGACCCGGTCAGCCTGGTCGGAGCCGAGAAGGTGGTCATTACGGTCGCTGCTGTCGACAAAGTTCAGGAGTGGCTGGGATGAGCAAAGAGCGCCTGTACAAGATACTGCTGTCACCGCGTGTGACGGAAAAAACCGCCCGGGTCGGCGAATCGGCCAACCAGTACGTCTTCCAGGTGGTTAAAGATGCCAATAAGGCGGAAATCAAGAGCGCTGTGGAAATGCTGTTCGAGGTTGACGTTGAAAACGTCAGCGTGGTGAACGTCAAAGGCAAATCGAAATCGTTCCGTTTTCGTGCCGGCAAACGCAGTGACTGGAAAAAAGCATACGTTCGGCTGAAGCCGGGTCAGCATATCGACCTGGTCGAAGCCGATTCAGCGTAAGGGAAGCATGTCATGGCAATAGTCAAGGCAAAACCAACATCACCGGGCCGCCGTGGCGTGGTGCGCGTCAAGCACCCGCACCTGCACAAAGGCGAAGCCTATGCGCCATTGCTCGAGAAAAAGAGCAGGACCGGCGGCCGTAACAACAGAGGCCGCATTACCACCCGGCATCGGGGTGGCGGGCATAAACAGCATTACCGCGTGATCGACTTCAAGCGCAACAAGGACGGTATTCCCGGCCGGGTTGAGCGGATTGAATACGATCCGAACCGCAGCGCACATATTGCGCTGGTGCTGTACAAGGACGGCGAGCGCCGCTACATCATCGCACCGCGCCATGTACGCGCCGGCGATGACATCATGAGTGGCCGTGAAGCGCCAATCAAGCCGGGCAATGCGCTGCCGTTGCGCAATATTCCGGTCGGTACCCTGGTGCACTGCATCGAGATGAAGCCGGGTAAAGGCGCGCAACTGGCCCGCAGTGCCGGCGCATCGGCCCAGTTGGCGGCCCGCGAAGGGCAATACGCCACGCTGCGCCTGCGTTCCGGCGAGATGCGCAGAATTCCGGCTGCCTGCCGTGCAACGGTCGGCGAGGTGGCAAATTCGGAACATAACCTGGAAAAACTGGGCAAGGCCGGTGCGAAGCGCTGGCGCGGTATTCGCCCGACCGTACGCGGTGTTGCGATGAATCCGGTGGATCATCCGCATGGCGGCGGCGAGGGCCGGACTTCCGGCGGCCGTCATCCGGTGACGCCGTGGGGTGTGCCGACCAAAGGTTATAAGACACGTAAGAACCGGGCATCGGACAAATATATTGTTCGCCGCCGGAATAGTAATCGGTAAGGAATACAGCAATGCCACGTTCGATCAAAAAAGGTCCTTTTATTGACCACCACCTGCAGAAAAAGGTGGACGACGCAATTGCGAACAACAGCAAGCGGCCGATCAAGACCTGGTCCCGCCGGTCGATGATCTCACCGGATATGGTTGGCCTGACGATTGCGATTCATAACGGCCGGCAGCATGTGCCTGTGCTCATTAACGAGCAGATGGTCGGTCACAAACTGGGTGAATTTGCGGCAACGAGGACCTTCCGGGGTCATTCGGGCGACCGCAAGTCCTGATAAGCGAGAAAGTTATGCAAGCAACAGCACGACTCAAAGGCGCGCGCATTTCTGCACAGAAAGTGCGGCTGGTGGCCGATCAGATTCGCGGTTTACCGGTCGAGCAGGCTGAACAGTTGTTGGCTTTCAGCCCTAAGAAAGCGGCGCACATTATCAAGAAGGTACTGCTGTCAGCCGTATCGAATGCCGAGCACAACGAAGGTGCCGACATCGATGAGTTGTCAGTTGACACCATCACCGTGGACGAAGGCCCGACCTTGAAGCGGGGCCGCGCCCGGGCCAAGGGCCGCGGCACACGGATATTGAAGCGGACCAGCCACATTACGATTACTGTGGCCGACGACGATTAATTAACGAAATAGATACGACCAGGAAAAACAGATGGGTCAAAAGGTACATCCAACCGGTATTCGCCTCGGCATCGCCAAAGACTGGAACTCCAAGTGGTATGCCGAAAAAGGTGAATTCTCCGAGTTGCTGAAGTCGGATATCGAGGTGCGCGAATTCATTCGCAAGCGTTTGAAGGATGCTGCAGTGAGCAGAATCCAGATCGAGCGCCCGGCGAAGTCGGCGCGCATTACCGTGCATACCGCGCGGCCGGGTATCGTGATTGGCAAGAAAGGCGAGGACATTGAGCGTCTGCGGCGCGAAGTCAGCCAGCTGATGGGCGTTCCAACCCACATCAGCGTGTCGGAAATCCGCAAACCGGAACTCGACGCGCAGTTGGTGGCTGAATCCATCGCCAATCAGCTCGAGCGCCGGATCATGTTCCGCCGTGCAATGAAACGCGCGGTCGGCAATGCGATGCGCCTGGGCGCGCTGGGTATCAAGGTCTGCGTTTCCGGCCGGTTGAACGGTGCGGATATCGCGCGCAGCGAGTGGTACCGCGAAGGCCGGGTGCCGTTGCATACCCTGCGCGCGGATGTGGATTACGGCCTTGTGGAAGCACAGACTACTTATGGCGTTCTGGGCGTCAAAGTCTGGATCTACAAGGGTGAGGTATTTGATCTGTATGCGGCATCGGGCGAAGACGATCGCGCCCAGAAGTCTGCTAGTTAGGAGTTGGAAGAATGCTGCAGCCGAAACGCACAAAATTTAGAAAGCAGCAAAAGGGCCGTAACCGGGGCATCGCCCAGGTCGGCAACAAAGTGAGCTTTGGTGAGTTCGGTCTGAAGGCCACCACCCGGGGTTTTATCACCGCGCGGCAGATCGAAGCTGCCCGTCGTGCGATTACCCGCCATGTCCGCCGCGGCGGCAAACTGTGGATCCGGGTGTTTCCGGACAAACCCATCACCAAAAAACCGGTCGAGGTTCGGATGGGTAAAGGCAAAGGGAACGTGGAATACTGGGTCGCGCCGATCCAGCCGGGCCGGATGCTATACGAAATTCAAGGTGTCAGCGAAGACGTTGCCCGTGAGGCGTTTCGCCGTGCGGCGGCCAAACTCGCCGTTAAAACCACCTTTGTGACGAGGTCGATGCTGTGATGAATGCCAGTGATTTGCGTCAGAAAGCAGTCAGTGAACTGCGGGAAGAATTAGAAGGGCTGCTGCGCGAACAGTTTAACTTGCGCATGCAGAAAGGTGCCGGTCAGTTGGCAGGCAGTCATGAGCTGCGCCGGGTTCGCCGCGATATCGCGCGCGTAAAAACGGTAATAAGCGAAAAGAGCAGCGAAGGTAATGCGGTATGAATGCCCAGGAAAATAATCAGGCAGAAAAAATTCAACGCACCCAGGTTGGCCGCGTTGTCAGCAACAAGATGGATAAAACCGTCACGGTATTGCTGGAACGCAAGGTCAAGCACGCGTTGTACGGAAAATACATCAAACGTTCCACCAAGGTGCATGCCCACGATGCGGAAAATACCTGCGGTGAGGGCGATATGGTGAAAATTGTCCAGTGCCGTCCGCTGTCCAAACGGAAAAACTGGCAAGTGGTCGAAGTTCTGGAGCGCGCCCAGTAATTTCTGGGTGGTAATGGATCGAGGATTGAAGCAATGATTCAGATGCAATCCATGCTGACAGCGGCCGATAACAGCGGTGCGCGTCAGGTGCAGTGTATCAAGGTACTGGGCGGTTCCAAACGCCGTTATGCCGGTATTGGCGACATTATCAAGGTAACGGTGAAGGACGCCATTCCGCGCGGCAAGGTGAAGAAGGGCGAGGTTTACAACGCCGTTGTGGTCCGGACCAAGCAGGGCGTACGCCGTCGGGACGGTTCATTGATCCGCTTTGACGGGAATGCCGCGGTGCTGCTGAACGCCAAGTTGGAGCCGATCGGTACCCGTATTTTCGGACCCGTAACGCGCGAACTGCGTTCCGAGCGGTTTATGAAGATTATTTCCCTGGCGCCGGAAGTGCTGTAGGGCAGCCGGCGGCAAGGACTTAGGAAAAAGACGATGAAAAGAATCCGTAAAGGCGACGAAGTCATTGTTACCGCGGGCCGCAGCAAAGGCCAGCGGGGTCACGTGCTGCGCGTGGTTGACGATCGCTTGATCGTTGAGAACGTGAACATGATCAAAAAGCACCAGAAGCCTGACCCGAACCGGCAGCAGCCGGGCGGCATTATCGAAAAAGAGGCGCCGATTCATGTCTCTAATGTGATGCTGTTCAATCCGGCGACCAACCGCGGGGATCGCGTCAGCTTTAAGGTACTGGAAGACGGCCGCAAGGTGAGGATATTTAAGTCCACCGGCGAAGCGGTCGATATTTAGGGTTAATAGTCATGGCTAGATTGCAGGAATACTATCGCGAAACGGTTGTGCCCCAGTTGATGGAAAAGCTGGGTCTCAATAACGTGATGGAAGTGCCCAGACTGAGCAAGATCACGCTGAACATGGGCGTGGGCGAAGCGGTGGGCAACAAGAAGGTAATGGAAAATGCGACCGGCGATATGGAAAAGATCGCCGGCCAGAAGCCCGTTGTGACGCTGTCGCGCAAGTCCGTTGCGAGTTTCAAGATCCGTGACGGTTGGCCGATCGGCTGCAAGGTCACCTTGCGCCGGGACAAAATGTACGAATTCATGGATCGTCTGGTCAATGTGGCCATTCCTCGAATTCGGGATTTTCGAGGGCTGAACCGCAAGTCTTTCGACGGTCGCGGCAACTACAGTATGGGCATCAAGGAACAAATCATGTTCCCTGAGATCGATTTCGACAAGATCGACGCCATTCGCGGTATGGATATCACCATTACCACGACGGCGAAGAATGACGAAGAAGGTCGGGCGCTGCTGGAAGCGTTCAACTTTCCGTTCAAAAGCAAATAGAGGATTGGGCAATGGCCAAGATTTCAATGGTAGAGCGGGAGAAAAAGCGCGCCAAGCTGGTTGCCAAGTACGCCGGAAAAAGGGCGGAGCTGAAAGCGATTATCAAAAATCCCGATGCCGATTTTGAGGAAAAGCAGGACGCGGTGGTAAAACTGCAGAAACTGCCGCGCGATTCCAGTCCGGTCCGGCAGCGTAACCGTTGCGCCGAATCCGGCCGGCCCCGCGGTTATTACCGCCGTTTCGGCCTGTCGCGCAACAAACTGCGCGAAGCGGCCATGCGCGGTGATGTACCGGGCCTGCGTAAATCCAGTTGGTAATTGGCACGAGACCCCGACAGCGGTTTCGTCAGTTAATAGAGAGAAGGTAGAAGCACATGAGCATGAGCGACCCCATTGCGGATATGCTGACCCGCATCCGTAACGCCCAGGCCACTCACAAAGCGACGGTGAGCATACCGTCCTCCAAGATTAAAGTGGGCATCGCCCAGGTTTTGAAGGATGAGGGCTATATCACCGATTTCGGCGTGTCCGAAAACGACGGCAAACCGAGCCTGCAAGTCACGCTCAAGTATGTCGACGGCCGCGGCGTGATCGAAAAAATGCGGCGTTACAGCCGGCCCGGTCTGCGTCAATACCGCGGCAAAGATAATCTGCCCAAGGTGCGCAACGGTCTCGGCATTGCCGTGGTCAGTACCTCCAAGGGCATTATGACCGACGCCCAGGCGCGCAAAAGCGGCCAGGGCGGCGAAGTGCTTTGCACTGTGACGTAACGGAGAAGACCATGTCACGCGTAGCGAGTAACCCCATTACCCTGCCGAAAGGCGTTGAAGTGAACATCAACGGTCAGGATGTATCGGTAAAAGGTCCGAAGGGCAATATGGCCATGGCGCTGCACCCCAGCGTCGGGCTGCAGCAGGAAGACGGCGTGCTGACCGTTCAGGCCGCGGAAGGCCAGGCCCGTGCGATGGCCGGCACCATGCGTGCGCTGCTGAACAACCTGGTGATCGGCGTGACCGACGGCTTTGAGCGCAAGCTGGAGCTGGTCGGGGTCGGTTACCGCGCTCAGGCGCAGGGCAGCAAACTGACCCTCAGCCTGGGCTTCAGCCATCCGGTGGAATACCAGGTGCCGGAAGGCGTCACGGTGGAAACGCCGAGCCAGACGGAAATTGTGATCAAAGGCAGCGACAAGCAGAAAGTCGGCCAGGTTGCAGCGGAGATCCGCGCTTACCGGCCACCCGAGCCTTACAAAGGCAAGGGCGTACGCTATAGCGATGAACGCGTTGTCCGCAAGGAAGCGAAGAAAGCCTGATCGGCGGGCAGTGTCGTAGAGAGAGTAAGCGAAGATGACAAACGACAAGAGAAATACACGCTTGCGGCGTGCCAGAAAAGCGCGGGCGCGGATCAAGACCCTGGGCGTACCCCGTCTCAGCGTGTTTCGTTCCGGCCGGCATCTGTATGCCCAGGTGATTACTGCGGATGCGCAGGTGGTCGCTGCGGCCAATACGCTGCAAAAAGACGTTCGCGACGGCCTGAAGGGTACCAAGAACAAGGCTGCCGCAGCGGTTGTCGGCCAGAAAATCGCCGAACGCGCGAAAGCGGCCGGTATCGAGACAGTGGCGTTCGACCGGTCGGGCTTCAAATACCACGGTCGTATCAAAGAACTGGCGGATGCCGCCCGGGAAGGCGGACTCAAGTTCTGAGTCCTATCCTGGTTTTGAATAATAGGTAAGCATTATGGCAAATGTAGATCGGGACAACGGTGACGGCCTGCTGGAGAAGCTGGTAGCGGTCAATCGCGTTGCCAAGGTAGTGAAAGGTGGCCGGCAGTTCGGCTTTACCGCATTGTCCGTCGTCGGCGACGGCGCCGGTAAGGTGGGTTTCGGCTATGGCAAGGCGCGTGAAGTTCCTGTCGCGATTCAGAAGGCGATGGAAAAAGCGCGCAAGAACATGGTCAATATTCCGCTGAAGGAAGGCACGTTGTGGCATCCGGTGAAGGCGCGTCATGGCGGTTCGCGGGTGTACATGCAGCCGGCCTCGGAAGGTACCGGTGTGATTGCCGGCGGTGCGATGCGCGCGGTGTTCGAAGCGGTTGGCGTGAATAACGTGCTGGCCAAGAGCATCGGCTCCAACAACCCGAACAATCTGGTCCGTGCGACGATCAAGGGCCTGCAGGAAATGCAGAACCCCGAATCGGTTGCGTACAAACGCGGCAAGCCGGTTGAAGAGATACTTGAAAATCATGGCTAAGATTAGCACTTATCTCATTACTCCTCACGGTGCCGCCGGCAGTTCGTGTCTGCCAGATCAAGGCGGGAGGAATGATGTTGGCTACTTGCCAATGAATGACGAGCAACGTAGAACTGGTGGACACGAGCCCCGGCCCGAAGGGTTGTGGCCAAAAGCCGCCCCATCTGCGTTACTCGGCTTGACCATAGAAATTACTAAGGCCTGCGCCGAGTGCCTTAATGGCTGCGGCTTTTGGCCACAACGTCATCCGCGAGGAGTAATGAGATGAGCGCTAAGATTAAAGTGACACTAGTCCGTTCGCCGAACGGTACCATCGGGAAACACCGCGAGTGCGTCCGGGGCCTGGGTCTGAAGCGTATGCATCAGACCGTTGTGCTGGAAGATACGCCGTCGATTCGCGGCATGGTGAACAAAGTGGATTATTTAGTGCGAGTGGAGGAGGCCTGAGCCTCTCTGCGGTCCGTATAAGGAAAGTACTGCGATGAAATTAAATACATTAAGCCCGGCAGCGGGCAGCAAAAGCGCCAAAAAACGCGTCGGTCGCGGCATCGGCTCGGGTTTCGGCAAAACGGCTGGCCGCGGCCATAAAGGCCAGAAATCGCGCTCCGGCGGCAACGTGAAAATCGGTTTTGAAGGCGGTCAGATGCCGCTGCAGCGGCGTCTGCCGAAATTCGGTTTCACGTCCCGCAAAGCACGTTTTGTCGAAGAGCTTCGGCTCTATCAGCTCAACGATCTGGGCCTGGCCGAGGTCGATCTCGCGGCTTTGAAGAAAGCCGGACTGGTCGGTCCGAGGACCGTCAAGGTCAAGATCATTAATACCGGCAAACTGGACAAGGCCGTGACGGTTAAAGGTCTGGCGGTCACCAAGGGTGCCCGCGAAGCCATTGAAGCTGCCGGAGGCCAGGTCGAGTAATGGGTCGTTCGCCTTCACAGATGGCAGAAACGCTCGGCGGTCTGGGCCGTTTGACGGAATTGCGCCAGCGCATTCTGTTCGTGATCGGTGCATTGATTATTTTCCGCATCGGAACCTTCATTCCGGTGCCCGGCGTCAATCCCCAGGCCCTGGTTCAGTTGATGGACCAGCAGCGCGGCACGATCATCGACATGTTCAACATGTTTTCCGGCGGCGCATTGGAGCGCTTTTCGATCTTCGCGCTGGGCGTGATGCCGTATATCTCGGCCTCCATCATCATTCAGCTGATGTCGACGACTATTCCGCAATTGCAGCAGTTGAAGAAGGAAGGCCAGAGCGGTCGTAACAAAATCACCCAGTACACGCGCTATTTCACCGTGCTGCTGGCGGCCTTCCAGGGCGGAGGCGTGGCTTTTGCGCTGCAGGCCCAGGCAGGCAGCGCCGCATTGCCGGTGGTGATGGCGCCGGGGCTCGGGTTCATGTTTACCGCGGTTGTATCGCTGACCGCAGGGACCGTATTTTTGATGTGGCTCGGCGAGCAGATTACCGAGCGCGGTATCGGCAACGGTATTTCACTGTTGATCTTCGCCGGCATCGTGGCGGCGCTGCCGTCCGCGATCGGCGGAACCTTGGAACTGGCCCGTACCGGTCAGTTGTCGGCACTGATCGTGCTGTTCCTGCTGGCCCTCGCGCTTGCGGTGACCGGCTTTGTCGTGTTCATGGAACGCGGCCAGCGGCGGATTACTGTGAACTATGCGCGACGGCAGGGCCGGGTAGCGTACCAGAACCAGTCTTCGCACCTGCCGCTGAAAGTGAACATGTCCGGCGTTATTCCGGCCATTTTCGCGTCTGCACTGGTGGTGTTTCCAGCCACGGTAACCACCTGGTTCCCGAATATTCGGTGGTTGCAGGATGTGCAGAACGCACTGACACCCGGCGCGCTGCCCTACAACATCATTTATGGTGCATTGATCGCCTTCTTCTGCTTTTTCTATACCGCTATCGTTTTTAATTCCAAGGAAGTGGCGGATAACCTGAAGAAAGGCGGTGCATTTATACCGGGCATTCGTCCGGGCCGCCATACGGCGGAATATATTGACAAGGTATTGACCCGTTTGACAGCAGTCGGCGCGGCCTATCTGGTCGGCGTCTGTCTGTTGCCGACCTGGCTGAATAACGCCTTCGGTGTGCCGTTCTATTTCGGCGGTACGTCGTTGTTGATCGTGGTCGTGGTAATCATGGACTTTATCTCGCAAATTCAGGCGCATCTGATTTCGCATCAGTATGACAGCCTGATGAAGAAGGCGAATCTGAAGTCCTATGGCCGCTCGGGCGTGGTTCGGCGCTAGTCGTCGACCGAACGCATCCTGAAGCGGCCGGTGCCGACGGCGGGAAACAGTGCCGGTCACCGGGCCGGCAGGCAAGCGGGAAACTGCGGTTTCCATTGAAGGGCGGCCTGAACGGTGCCGCCAGGGAGTACGGCGATGAAAGTACAAGCATCGGTTAAGAAAATTTGCCGCAATTGCAAGATTGTCCGTCGTAAAGGCGTTTTGCGCGTCATTTGCACGGACAAGAAGCACAAACAACGGCAGGGTTGATACCGGGCCGAACCCTGGTATTTGGTTTTAATACATAGATATTTAAGCTATAATGTTCTGTTTGCGCTGCGGAAACTGTTGCGGCAGAACCTAGCACGGGAGATGAGAAATGGCTCGCATAGCGGGTGTCAATTTACCGGTTCAAAAGCACACCTGGGTGGCTTTGACGAGCATCTATGGCATTGGTCGTTCGAAGGCGATGTCGGTTTGCGATGCATCGGGCGTTAACCCGGAGATGAAAATCAAAGACCTGTCCGAAGCGGAAGTGGAAAAAATTCGTGCAGCGATCGCCGGATCCACCGTCGAAGGCGACCTGCGCCGGGAAGTAGCCATGAACATCAAGCGTTTGATGGATCTGGGTTGCTATCGCGGCCTGCGTCACCGTCGCGGTTTGCCGGTTCGCGGCCAGCAGACAAAGACCAACGCGCGTACCCGTAAAGGGCCGCGTCGGCCGATTAAACGTTAGGATTTGAGCGAGAACAGATATGGCAAAGCCGGGTTCAAAACCGCGTAAGAAGATTAAGAAGACCGTGGTCGACGGTATCGCCCACGTGCATGCATCTTTCAACAACACCATTATTACCATCACCGATCGCCAGGGCAACGCGCTTTCCTGGGCGACCGCCGGTGGTGCCGGATTCCGCGGTTCGCGCAAGAGCACGCCGTTTGCTGCGCAGGTCGCAGCCGAGTCCGCCGGCCGGACCGCTCAGGAATACGGGGTACAGAATCTGGAAGTTCGCGTGAAAGGCCCGGGTCCGGGTCGTGAATCGTCGGTCCGCGCATTGAACGCGGTCGGCTTCAAAATTACGAATATTATCGATCTGACGCCGATACCTCATAACGGGTGTCGTCCGCCCAAGCGGCGTCGCGTCTGAGCGGAGCATATGATATGGCACGTTATATTGGTCCAACCTGCAAATTATCGCGGCGCGAAGGTGTCGATCTCGGCCTGAAGAGCCCGGCTCGCGGTGTCGAGTCCAAGTGTAAGCTCAACCAGCCGCCCGGGCAGCACGGCGCCAGCCGCCGGCAGCGCCTGTCCGACTATGCGCTGCAGTTGCGCGAAAAGCAGAAAGTCCGCCGTACCTACGGGGTACTGGAAAAACAGTTCCGCAACTACTACAAGACGGCTGCGCGGCAGAAGGGTGCCACCGGCGAAAATCTGCTGAAGCTGCTGGAAGGCCGGCTGGACAACGTGGTTTACCGCATGGGTTTTGCAGTAACCCGCGCGCAGGCCCGGCAACTGGTGAGCCACAAAGCTATTCAGGTAAATGGCCAGATGGTGAACATTCCGTCTTACCAGGTGCAGACGGATGACGTGATTGCCGTGCGTGAGAAGTCGAAAAAGCAGTTGCGGATTCAGGAAGCGCTGACGCTGAGTCAGGAACTGGATACGGTTGCATCGTGGACCGAGGTCGATGCGTCTAAAATGGAAGGGACTTTCAAGGCGCAGCCGGATCGCGACGACTTGCCGGCGGACATCAACGAGAATTTGATTGTCGAATTGTATTCCAAGTAATCCTTGCCGATAGCCCATGCCGGCTGCCGCCGGCAGGTCGTGTTATCGCCAGCATATGAAGATGAGGATCATCCATGACGGGTGTCATTGAAAAAATGTTGAAGCCGAAAGCGGTCGGCGTTGATGAAATTAATCCCAACCGGGCCAGAATTACCCTTGAGCCGTTGGAACGCGGTTTCGGGCATACCCTGGGTAATGCGCTGCGGCGGGTTCTGCTGTCTTCCATTCCGGGCTGCGCCATCAGCGAGGTGGAGATTGACGGCGTACTGCATGAGTACACCGCTATCGAAGGCCTGCAGGAAGATATCATCGAGGTGCTGCTCAACCTGAAAGGCGTTGCGCTGCGCATGCATGAGCGTGAAGAAGCCGTATTGACCTTGAGCAAACAGGGCACCGGCACGGTAACCGCAGGCGATATCCAAACTGACCATGACGTGGAAGTGGTCAACCCGGATCACGCGATCTGCACCCTGACCAAGGGCGGTTCGA
This sequence comes from Lysobacterales bacterium, assembly GCA_028289465.1. Classification (GTDB taxonomy): domain Bacteria; phylum Pseudomonadota; class Gammaproteobacteria; order Xanthomonadales; family SZUA-36; genus JANQPM01. The sequence goes on from JANQPM010000021.1 coordinate 13,185, forward strand.
TTTCCATGCAGCTAAAGGTTTCCAAGGGTGTCGGCTACCAACCGGCTTCCCGCCTGACCATCGGCGAGCAGGAATCACGGCCTATCGGCCGGCTGCAACTGGATGCCTCTTTCTGCCCGGTCAAGCGCGTCGCCTATGCGGTCGAAGCGGCCCGTGTGGAACAGCGCACCAACCTGGACAAGCTGATCCTGGATATCGAAACCAACGGTACCATGGACTGCGAGGAAGCGACCAAGCTGGCTGCCAATATTCTGGCCGATCAGCTATCGGTATTCATCGATTTCAAAGCTCGCGAAGTGGTTGAAATCGAAGAGCGCAAAGCGGAAATTGATCCGATCCTGTTGCGCCCGATCGACGATCTGGAACTGACGGTCCGTTCGGCGAACTGCCTGAAGGCCGAGAGCATTTTGTATATCGGTGATCTGGTTCAGCGGACCGAAGTCGAACTGCTGAAAACCCCGAATCTGGGCAAAAAGTCGCTGACCGAAATCAAGGATGTCCTGGCTGCCAACGAGCTGACCCTGGGCACCAAGCTGGAAAACTGGCCGCCGGAAGCCTTGAGCGCTTCCTGAACGGCCGGCGTTTAAAGCAGACGGAATTATTAGGAAACTACCATGCGTCACCAGAAATCAGGACGTAAGCTGAACCGCAACAGCGCGCATCGCAAAGCCATGTTCCGTAACATGGCGGCGTCTCTGTTCAAGCACGAAATCATCAAAACCACCGTGCCCAAAGCCAAAGAGCTGCGCCGGGTCGCCGAGCCGCTGATTACGCTGGCCAAGGACGACAGCGTTGCGCACCGTCGGCAGGCTTTCGACCGTCTGCGCGACAAGGAAGCGGTAGGCAAGTTGTTTACCGACCTCGGTCCGCGGTTCAAAGAGCGGCCGGGTGGCTACCTGCGTATTCTGAAATGCGGTTTCCGTGCCGGCGACAACGCCCCGATGGCGTACGTGGAACTGGTCGACCGCCCGCGCGCGGATGACGGTGAAAGTGCGGGCCAAGAGTAATCGCCTGCATCGCACAGTTCATAGAGTTTCGCCTTTGGAAAATTTGAACTAGACTACTGACTACTATTACTGCCGGACAGAGTTTTCCGTTTCCAGGTGCGCTGTGCTGGCCATGGTATTGGGGCTAAAGGAGAAAGACTTTTGACGCCAAGACATATGCTTGTCGCGATCGCGTTCCTGATAAGCATGCTGGCGGCATTAATCTCCCTGCACTACCACGAAGCATTTCTGCAATCGGGTTTCTTTTACTACGACTCGCTTTCCTATATCCGTCAGTTCTTGCTTCATTCCAATCGCATCGCTGACGTCGGGCGATGGCAGGTTTTTTGGGAAATACTGGCTAATCCCAGCGGGCTTGCGATAGCCGTTGCCGTTGCTACACATAAAGCGGGAACCATCACCTCGGTGCCGCATTTGCCTCAGGTGGTTTTCTGGATGACTGCCTATTTTTATCTGATACTACGGATAGTCGGCAGATCTTCAAGCACCTTTACGGGATTGCTGCTGGCTCTGGCTATCGTCCCGACGCTTCTGGTATTTGGCAATTACAGAAGTATCAGTGATTTCTGGCTGGAGAGCGTTGCGATCTGGGTATACGGCTGTCTTCTGATATTGCTTTTAGAATCAGACTGGCTGAGAGTCAGGCGGGTCGTTATCGGCATTATGGTGCTGTTGGCGCTGCTCGCCGGATACCGGCTAAGCCTGATATTGATGAGTTTCCCCGGATTCTTCGGTTTCGTGGCCGTCGCGCTGATCGTGCTGGCAGTCAATGCGCGGCGAGGCGTATATTCCCGGTCGCAGGTACACAGCACGCTCATTAACTATGGGCTGCTGTCAATGTTCTGTGTGGCGGCCATGGTGTTTTTCTACTTGCTGCTGCATGAGGGTGTAGAGAAAAAACTCGCATCCGCATACGGGTGGGGGACGATAGCGGATATCAGTGCGTTTGTAGTTCGCACGTTTAAGAATCTGATCGTTCCGATTGAGACACTGTGGATAGCCGCTGCGGTGGTTGTGGCGCTTGTTATTCTTGTTAGCCTGTTACGGGCTGTCCGGTCCCCGCACCTCGGGCGATTTCTCGGCTTGCTCGTTTTGATAGCCGGGTTTTGGTTGATGTCCGTTTACATTCTGCCCGTGCATTACCATTCTTTTGATGTGGTTATGCTGTTGCAGATGCATTTGGTTCTGATATACGGCTTTTTGGCTATCAAAGATTCCAAGCTGGCGCACAGGTATCTGGTATATCCACTTTTACTGGGTTTCCTTGTGTGGTCATTCTATTCCATTCAAGAACCGGCCCGGCTACAGGTCGAAAACCGAATCGCGAGAACGGCGCCGACGCGGCAGGTGATGGACTCTGTTTCCGAATTGATTCAAGAGCATGCATCGGCTACGCATATCGGCTTTTGGTACCGTGAAAATGTAGCCGGCTTGTCAACCTACTACGACCTTATTCTCCGTCAGCGCCTTAAACAGCACGGCATCGGCTATTTTTCGGTACACGAGACCTATTACACCGCCAGAGAACCCAATTTCGAGGTTCAGGATTGGATTAACGAGAATATGGAACTGGCCGGTCGTCGCAAGACCATCGCGTTGGTATTTTGTCCGAACCAGCAAATCGTTTTCCGCAGATTCGGCTATACCGGGGTCGGGCTGAGCGGAGCTATCGCTAATGCATTGGCCGATGCGCTGGACGAAAGCAGTGACTGGCAGTTGATCCGGCCTATCGAGTATAACCTGGGGCTGAATATCTGCGCGTACAAGAACTTCTGAGTTTCAAATAGCTTTTGTGCTTGTTCTACGTTCAGCGTTACGTTCCGGCACGTTACGGTAAACCGGATATTATGAGACCGTCGCTGTATAGATGACACGATCATAGTCGGGCATTCGGGGAGACACCGCGGAATATTCGGGCTTGTGGGTGCCGTTCCGTCGCTATAATACACCGACTGTTAATACCCGAATAAGCAAATGCCAACTTCAGTGTCGACCATACACCGTAGCAAGGTACCTTGGCCGGTGCGCTTGTTTAACCGTATGGGTCGTCACAAGACGCCGGATGCAGACCAAATGCTTGATGCAGCGATGGCCGTCACCGGGCTGTCGGATTTTGGACGATCATCTTTCACCTCTGCTTACCGGCAGTTAATCGAGCAGGTTAACCGCGAGGGGAATCTGAGCAACTTCGGACGATATGCCATCGGCCGGCACTTGGCGAACTGTCTTTGTTCGCGACTGTTGCTTAGCGATTCGCTGACCCACCGGACTTCGCTGCCAGCTATTACATGTCCGGTTGTCATCGTTGGCCTGTACCGAAGCGGTACCACCTATGCTCATCGCGTGATCCATCGCCATTTCTTCACACGAGCGCCCCGGTTGTGGGAGATGCGGTCGGTCGGTCAGGCAATGGCATACCGCGAAGTCGATGAATCCCGGGCCAGACAGAAAACGGCCTGGCAATGCCTGGTTCACCGCTACTTGTCGCCGGATTATTGCAATGCGCATCCGATCGGTGCGAACATTCCGGAAGAATGTGTACATTTGTTGGAAAACGCCGCGTTTAATAGCACCTTGCTGTTCACGACCGAAGCGAAATCCATCGCCGATCAATTCTTAAGCGAGGCCCACGAGTACGAATATCGGCTGTACCGGCACCAGCTGCGCCTGTTGCAGTCAGAGGCCCAGCAGGCTCCGTGGCTACTGAAATGGCCTTATCATCTGTGGAAGCTGGATACCTTGCTGCGTACTTTTCCGAATGCCAGAATCATATATCTTCAGCGTGAGCCCGAGCGGGTTCTGCCGTCCTTGTGCAGCCTCTCGGCGCTGGCCAGAAAACCGTTCGTGAACGCTATTGACTATGCCGCTTTGGGCCGGTTTTGGATGACGCATTGTTCGCTGGCGGTTCGAAACGCCGATGCCGTACTGCAAAACCACGAACAGGCGATATGCGTAGACTATCACGACCTCTGCGCCAGGCCCGGGTACGTATTGTCGCAGATCGAAGAGCGCTTTGGCCTGCGGCCTCGATCGGAACCGCTGGCCGCAGGCGCCGATGCAGAACGTGCCGGCCGGCACCGTTATTCGGCCGAAGACTTCGGCCTGACCGATGTGGCGATCAGAAGCGTATTTTCAGATCGTATGCAGAATGAAAGCTAGCTTAATATGAAAATTCGCGACAGCGGCATGCCCGCGGTGGAGTACTGGGAGTCGTTTTTCGATCCCGAAGCCTGCCTGACCGCTCTGGGGCTTGTCGCCGAACATCGAAACGTGGCGGATTTCGGTTGCGGCTACGGAACCTTTACCGTTCAGGCCGCGATGCGGGTCTCGGGCCAGGTGTTTGCATTCGATATCGATCAGCGCATGCTGCGCCATACCGCCCGCTCGGCCGGGCGGCATGATCTGGGTAACATCAGGTTTGAGCAGCGTGACTTCGCCGCCGATGGTAGCGGTTTGGCAAATGCCAGCGTCGATTATGCGATGCTGTTCAACATTTTGCACTGCGAACAGCCGGTAGCCTTGCTGGCCGAAGCGGAACGCATATTGATTCCGGGCGGCGTCGCCGGCCTGATGCATTGGCGGCACGATGCAGAGACGCCGCGGGGCCCGGACCTGTCCATTCGGCCGCAGCCGCAGCAATGCCTGCTATGGGCTGAGCGCGCCGGGCTGGTCTGGCGGGATCAACGCGTCCATCAATTGCCGCCGTGGCACTATGGCCTGCAACTGGAAAAGCCGGGGGGCAGTGAGCCGCGTTAATATCGTTTGATCGGATAAGCTGCGGACGGGTGCGAAGCCAGGCTCAATGCCTAAGAAGTGGGGATTCAGGGGTTGGTCAGACGGCCAAGAAACGCTTCTACCGAATCGCGTACACCGATTTCGGTGATCAGCCGGCCGGACAAGCCGAACAATACCGCAGCGTGCCGCGTATCGGCATGGAATTGCAGCGTGACCGGTACATTCACCGCCTGCAGCGCTTCTGCGAGCCGGTGGCTGTTTTCGGGGTAGACACGGGTGTCGTCCTTGCCGTGAATTAACAGTACCGGCGGATCGTCGGCGGATGCGAAGTTCACCGGCTGCGTCAGCTCGGGGTCGATACTGGGCGGAAAGATATCTTCCAGCTTATTGCGCAGCGGCAAAAAATCATAGGGTCCCGCGAGTCCGATCCAGCCGCAGACCTCGATGCCGGTATGGTCGAGATAGTCCGGGTTCATTGCCAACATTGCCGCGGTATGAGCACCGGCGGAATGACCGATTAGCACCACCCGGTCACCGGCGCAGGCGCCCAGTTGCCGGCACTCGGCCAGTGCCGTCGGAATGGCTTCCGCAACATCTTCGACAAAGCTTGGAAACCGAACGTCCGGAAACAGCCGGTAATCCGGAATGGCGGTGACATAGCCCATCGCCGCCAGACTTTCGCCGGCCCAGCGATACTGGCCGCGGTGGCCGAACTGCCAGGCGCCGCCATAGACGAATACGACCAGTGGCCGGTTTGCATGCGGACTGTCCGGCAAAAACAGGTCCAGGCGATGGCGCTCGTCCTCACCGTAGGCAATGTCCGCTGCGTAGCCGCCTTCGAAACGGGGCATCAGGGTGTTTACCGTTTGCAGCGCGGTCGCGGCGCAACCGCTGACGAGCAGCAGAACGGCGCCATAAAGCAAGTAGCGATAACTCATGAGCGGTGTGCGTTGAAGTCGGGTTTTGCTTTCATAATAGAAAGGCCGCCAGCAAAGGTGCTTGCGTTATAGGCTGTCGCCAGCCGGTGTACCGTCTTTGAATACTCGGGTCACCGCGTTGGCTTGTGCATGGTACAGCCAGTGGTTAACAGAAGGGGCGCGGATCAAGGCCATATCCGCCCGGTAACCCGGCAACAGGCTGCCGATAGCGGCCTGCCTGGAAACCGCTTTTGCGGCATAGCTGGTCGCCCCCTTGAGTACTTCGGCCGGCGTCATCTGCTGGTTCAGACAGGCCAGCGTCATCGCAAACGGCAGATGGTAGCTGGGTGCCGAACCGGGATTGAAGTCGGTGGCCACCGCGACCGGAATGCCGGCGTCGATCAGCCGGCGGGCATCGAGATAGGGCTCGCGCAGATAAAGGGATGCCAGCGGCAGCGACACGGCCACCGTGCCGGCTTCGGCCAACGCCTCAATGCCGGTCTCGCTGATGCGCTCCAGATGCTCGGCGGAAACCGCACCGAGTTCGCCGGCCAGATCGGCCGCACCGGTATGGCTGATCTGCTCTGCATGCACTTTCAACGCGAGACCGTGGTTTCGTGCGCATTGCAGAATCCGGCGGCCTTCGTCAATCGTATAGGCGCCGGCGTCGATATAGCAGTCGCAGAATTCCGCCAGTCGCCGGTCGGCGATCTGCGGTATCAGCTCCCGGCACAGCAGGTCGATATATGCCTGACGGTCTTCGGTGTATTCGGGCGGGATGATATGCGCGCCCAGAAAGGTACGGACAAGGTCGATCGGATGGGCGTGGTCGAGGTCCGCGTAGACGGTTAGCTGCTTTAGTTCGTTCTCTGTGTCCAGACCGTAGCCGGACTTGGCTTCCACCGTCGTGACGCCCAGCGCCAGCATCGCGTCCAGCGCCGTTCGGGCTTTGTTGAACAGCGCTTTGGCCGATGATTCGCGGGTCGCTTTGACGGTGTTGCTGATTCCGCCGCCGGCCTGCGCGATTTCCAGATAGGATTTGCCCTGAATGCGCATTTCGAACTCGTCGCCGCGCCAGCCGCCGAAACACAGGTGGGTGTGGCAATCGATCAAACCCGGGACGACCAGCTGGCCTTCGGCGTCAAAGTGCGGTTCGCCGGCATACGCGCCGGGCAGTTGATCGCCGGGGCCGGCCCAGACGATTTGTTCGCCCTGCCAGACCACAGCTGCGTCGGCAATCAGTCCGATGTCCGCTTGATCCGCCGTCGGCGGACAAGTAGCCAGTTGGCCGATGGAATGCAGGACCGGCATATTTAATGCAACGCGCCGCTTTCCGCCTGAACTGCCTGAAGGAGACGGCCTCCACGCAGCAGATCAGCGCAGATATCGAGGTCGTTGCGGACCTCATAGTCGGCTTCCACGTGCTGAATCTGCTCGCGTACCGCCGCATGGGCGGCGCGAATTCCAGCGCCGGGCTGCAGCGGCGCTCGAAAATCCAGTGCCTGCGATGCAGTCAGCAGTTCCACAGCCAGCACCCGCTCGGTATTTTTCAGTACGCCTAATAATTTCAGCGCGCTGATAGAGCCCATGCTGACATGATCTTCCTGGCCCAGGCTGGTCGGTATCGAGTCCACGCTGGCCGGGTGGCACAGCACCTTGTTTTCGGAGACCAGTGCGGCAGCGGTGTATTGGGGAATCATAAAGCCGGAATTCACGCCGGTGTCGCGCATCAGCAGTTTGGGCAGGCCATCGTGGCCTTCCAGCAGCAAATAGGTGCGGCGCTCTGAGATACTGGCCAGTTCGGCAATGGCAATCGCGGCGTAGTCCAGCGCCAGGGCCAAGGGCTGCCCGTGAAAATTGCCGCCGCTGATGATATCGGCATCATCGAATACCAGCGGATTGTCGGTCACCGAATTGAGTTCGCGTTCAACGACGTCGATCGCGTGATCGATCGCATCGCGGCTGGCGCCATGCACCTGTGGGACGCACCGCAGGCAGTACGGGTCCTGGACTTTTCCGCAGTCGCGATGCGATTTGAGAATCTCGCTGTGCTGCAAAAGCAGCCGGATATTGGCCGCGACCAGTTGCTGTCCCGGGTGCGGACGAATGGCATGAATTCGCTCGTCCATCGGCGCGGCGCTGCCTTGCAGTGCCTCCAAGCTCATCGCAGCCAGAATGTCCGCGGCAATTCTCAGGTCCAGCGCGCGGTGCAGAACATGCGCACCGTAGGCTGCCATCAACTGCGTGCCGTTGATTAACGCCAGTCCGTCTTTAGCTTGTAAATCAATGGCTTGCAGACCTGCATTGGCCAGTGCCGTGGCTGCGGGTACGAAACCGTCGTTGTTGTCGTTCCAGACTTCCCCGCGGCCGATCAGCGGCAGGCACAGATGCGCCAGTGGTGCGAGATCGCCCGACGCACCGACGCTGCCGCGGCTCGGGACTCTCGGGGTAATGGCATGGCGATCGAAAGCCAGCAACTGCTGGAAGGTCTCCAGGCTGATCCCGGAATAACCCAGCCCCAGAGAATGAATTTTCAGCTGCAGCATCAGGCGCGTAATGTCCGGCGGCACCGGATCGCCGACTCCACAGGCATGGCTGAGCAGTATATTGGTCTGCAGCCGTACCAGTTCATCGGTGTCGATGCGCTTGTTGGCGAGTGCGCCAAAGCCGGTATTGATGCCGTAGTGGGCGTCGCCATCGTTCAACGCTTTAAGTACCACCTCGCGGGCCTGGATGACCCCGGCCGGCTGTTCGTTCAAACTGTCCAGGCTGCAGCGCAGATCTTGATACAGGCTGGCGATGCGAATCGCGTGGCTCATCGACAGCTACCCGTTGATCATCGGCAGATCGACGCCACGCTCGTTGGCCGTGTCGACCGCGTCCTGATAACCAGCATCCGCATGGCGCATCACGCCGGTGCCGGGGTCCGCGGTCAGTACGCGCTGCAGCCGGCGGTCGGCCATTCCGGTACCATCGGCCACACAGACCATGCCGGCGTGCAGGGAATAGCCGATGCCGACACCGCCGCCGTGGTGCAGGGACACCCAGCTCGCCCCGCAGGCGGTGTTCAGCATCGCATTGAGCAGCGGCCAGTCGGCAATCGCGTCGCTGCCGTCCAGCATGGCTTCGGTTTCCCGGTTCGGAGACGCGACTGAACCGGTATCCAGATGATCGCGTCCAATGACGATCGGCGCGTCGACCTTGCCTTTCTTGACCAGCCAGTTGAATTTTTCGCCGGCCAGCGCCCGCTCGCCGTATTCCAGCCAGCAGATTCGCGCCGGCAGGCCCTGAAAATGAATCTGCCGGCGTGCTTTTTCGATCCAGCGACGCAGGCCCTGTTTTTCAGGAAAGAGTTCCAGTATGGCCTCGTCGGTCACGGCGATATCGTTCGGGTTGCCGGACAATGCCGCCCAGCGGAACGGTCCCGCACCGCGGCAGAACAGCGGCCGGATATAGGCCGGAACGAAGCCCGGAAAGTCGAACGCATCCGACATTCCGCGGTGGTCGGCGACCTGGCCGCGCAAGTTATTGCCGTAATCGAAGCACACCGCACCGCGAGCTTGCAGGTCCAGTATGGCCCGAACGTGCGAAACCATGGAATCCAGGACTTTGTTGTCGTACATCTGCGGGTTCGATTGTCTCAGTACATCGGCGTCGTCCAGCGAATAGCCGGCCGGAATATAGCCGTGTCGCAGATCGTGCGCCGAGGTCTGATCGGTAATGATATCCGGCACGATATCGCGCCTGAGTAGTTCTGGCATCACTTCCGCGATATTGCCCAGCAGGCCTACGGATAACGGCTCATCGCTCTGGTCGAGCAGTTCCAGCGCGTCGTCCAGCGAGTCGGCCCGGCGGTCGCAGTAGCCGGTTTCCACCCGCCGTTGAATACGCCACGGATCGACTTCCACTGCCAGGCATTTGCCGTCGTTCATGGTCACCGCCAGCGGCTGGGCGCCGCCCATGCCGCCGAGACCGGCAGTTACCGTGAGCGTGCCGCGCAGTGATCCGCCGAATTTCTGGCGCGCGCATTCGGCAAAGGTCTCGTAGGTTCCCTGCACGATGCCCTGCGAGCCGATATAAATCCACGAACCGGCGGTCATCTGGCCGTACATCGTCAAGCCTTTGGCTTCCAGATCGCGGAATACATCCCAGTTGCCCCAGCGCGGTACCAGATTGGCATTGGCGATCAGCACCCTGGGTGCTTCTTCGTGGGTTTGGAATACGCCGACCGGCTTGCCGCTTTGTACCAGCAGTGTTTGGTCGTTTTCCAGGCGCTGCAGGGTAGTTATCATTTGCCGGTAGCAATCCCAGTTGCGCGCAGCCTTTCCGGTTCCGCCGTAGACGATTAAATCGTCCGGCTTTTCCGCAACTTCCGGGTCCAGGTTGTTCATCAGCATGCGCATGGCCGCTTCCTGGTGCCAGCCGACGCAGCTTAACCGGGAACCATGTGGGGCCTTGATTTGTCTGTCTACTGAACTCATCATCACTAGGTTCGTGTTGCTTGGTGTGAAGCGATTATAAATGGCCGGAGACACCCTGGCACGCATTACAGGAAAAGGAATCGCTATGTCCGGTTTAACGCCGAGAAAATGGTTTTTGACGGTTTTTGTGGTTTGCGCCGCGTTGCTGGGCATTGCGGTTTTCTATTTTCAGAACCGGCTTCAGATGTATCCCTGCCCGCTGTGCATCTTTCAGCGTGTGGCCTTTGTCGCGATGGGGCTGATCGCGCTGCTTGCCGCACTGCACAATCCGGCCCGTGCAGGCCGAATCGTTTACGGCTTGCTGATCGCGCTAAGCGCAGCGCTGGGTGCGGTGGTTGCCGGTCGTCATGTCTGGCTGCAGAATCTGCCGCCGGACCAGGTACCGGCCTGTGGCCCCGGCCTGGACTATATGATGGAGAATTTTCCGTTTCTGCAGGCTCTGGAGATGGTTTTCAAGGGCTCGGGTTCCTGTGCCGAAGTGAGCTGGAATTTTCTCGGCCTCAGCATGCCCGGATGGACATTGGTCTGGTATCTTGGGCTGGCAGCCGTTACGCTGTGGGTCTCATTTCGCCGTCGTGCGTAAGCAGTGTAGATAGAGTGATGAAAGAACCGGTACAAGAAGTCTTGCTGGCGGAAGATTGGAGCTCCGATTCGTGGCAGCAAAAGCCGGCTGCGCAGCAGGCCAGTTATCCCGATATGTCGGCTCTCGAGGAGACGCTGGAGCAGCTGGCTGCACTGCCGCCGCTGGTCACTTCGTGGGAGATCAATAATCTGCGCAGCCAGATCGCGGATGCGCAGCAGGGCCGGCGGTTTTTGCTGCAGGGCGGCGATTGCGCCGAGAGTTTCGTGGAATGCACCTCCGAGGTGATCACCAACCGCCTGAAAGTGCTGCTGCAGATGAGCCTTGTGCTGCTGCACGGGCTGCAGATGCCGGTGATTCGAATCGGCCGTTTTGCCGGTCAGTACGCCAAGCCGCGCTCGTCGAATATGGAAACCCGGGATGGCGTGGCGCTGCCCAGCTACCGCGGCGATTTGATTAACGGTCCGGCGTTTACCGCAGCCAGCCGCGAACCGGATCCGGTGCGACTGCTGCGCGGGCACGCCAGATCGGCGCTGACCATGAACTTCGTCAGAGCGCTGGTCGACGGCGGCTTCGCGGATCTGCACCATCCGGAATACTGGAATCTGAGCTGGGTCGAGCATTCGCCGCTGGCCGAGGAATTCCAGCGGCTGGCCGACGAAATCGGCCAGTCGGTGCGGTTTATGGAAACCATTACGCAGAAGAATGTCGGAAACCTGCGTCGTGTGGATTTCTATACCTCGCACGAAGCCCTGCACCTGCATTACGAGCAGGCACTGACCCGCCAGGTACCGCGGCAGTGGGGCTGGTATAACCTGTCCACGCATTTTCCGTGGATCGGTATGCGAACGGCGGATATCGCAGGTGCGCACGTCGAATATTTTCGCGGCGTTCGCAATCCGATGGGAATAAAAATCGGCCCGGCGATGACCGCGGACTGGCTGCGCCACCTGATCCGTACCCTGAACCCCGGCAACGAGCCCGGCCGGTTGGTGCTGATTCACCGTATGGGCGCCGAACAAATCGGCGATCATCTGCCGCGTCTGATCGAAGCTGTGCGTTCCACCGACAGCCCGGTGCTGTGGATTTGCGATCCGATGCACGGCAATACCGAAACCACCGAAGACGGCATAAAGACCCGGCGTTTTCGCAATATACAGAGCGAACTGGAACAAGCTTTCGATATTCATGCCCGCTGCGGATCCCGCCTGGGCGGAGCCCATCTGGAACTGACCGGCGAAGACGTGACCGAATGCACCGGCGGTGCGAGAGACCTGTCAGACCAGGACCTGAAACGTGCCTATAAATCCACTGTGGATCCACGTCTGAACTACGAACAGGCTTTGGAGCTGGCGATGCTCATCGTACGCAAGCAGCGCGCCCTGGAAAATTAAGCGGTATCAGTCAGTTTGACGGTTTCCAGGAAGTCGTTGAATCCGGCCTGATCCAGATTCAATGCCGCCGGCGGCGGTTCATCGGGCAAATCCCGGGTGCGCGCCAGCGAGCGCTCAAATGCGATAACCTGATTGCACTCGCGCAGATAGTCATGCACCAGGAGGCGTGAGCGCTGATTTTCGTGCTGCCGCAACCCGGCCAGCAGGGTGTCCACGGTATACAATCGGCTGAAACGGAAGAAACGCACCCAGAGTTCGAAATCGCCGGCCAGCGTCAGGCCGGTATTGATTATTCCGCCGGCTGTCTCCCACAAGCTTCGGCGCCAGAACGTACTTTCCTGCTGTATGCACCCGTTGCCGGTGGCCAGGCGCTGAAACGCTTCGTTGCGATTCCAGCGTATCAACTGGCGGCTGGCCCCGAGATAATTGCCGCTTTCGTCCCAGAAGGAATGGCGCCCGGTAATCCAGTCTGCATGAGGGTGGCGGGTGAACAGCCAGGCCAGCTTGAACAGCGAGTTTTCATGGTGCTTGTCGTCCGCGTTGCACCAACCCATGATGGTTCCGGTCGTTCGATTCAGCCCCTCGTTGACCGCGAAATACTGCCCGCCGTCCTTACCGGTTCGATGCCAGGTCAGGTATTTGGCGTAGCGCTTGATTATGGCTACCGAATGATCGCGGCTGCCGCCATCCAGAATGAGGTATTCGAGTTTCGGATACCCCTGGTCCAGCAGGCTCTCGATACAGTCGCGCAAGTACGCCCCCTGGTTCAGTGACGGGGTGACGATACTGATTGTCGGCAGGCTGGTCTGTTTCACGCCGCTCATGGGCTTCAAGGTAAAACGAGTCGGGAAATGGGTCAACCGGCTTGCAACTGACCCTGAAGTTTGTCTAGACTAAGTATGAAGCCTTTCGTAGTGGATATTCGGAATCGAGCTCTGGGAGCGGGAGGTGTCCGATGAAACGGCTGATGCTTATTTCGTTGCTAGTTGCGTGCTGCGGCACCGTGCTGGCGGCTACCCCCGGAATGAAGCGTTTCTCTACGCATATGTATTTCACCGAGCATGCCCAGTTGCGCCATCAGGCTGAGCAGGGCGATGCCCAATCGCAGTTTGACTTGGCCTGGCTGTACTATATCCCGGATGAAGAATTGCGCCTGAACGGCGTTCCGCACAGCTACAACATGGCCGCGCGATGGTACCGTAAAGCCGCCGAGCAGGGCCATACGCTGGCCCAATTCAATATGGGTGTGATGTACCTGAAAGGCCAGGGCGTCAGCAGGAACGGTACCGACGCCTATACCTGGTTCAGCCTGGCCGCCGACAACGGCCATTCGGAGAGCCAGCGAATCCTGCCGATACTGGGCAATGTGATCGGCACCGATGCGGTGGCGGTAGCGGAAAACCAAAAGGAACTGCTGACGCGGCATCCGGTCCGCAAATAGGTTGTAGACGCAAATAAGCAGTAACCAATACGACGAACTATTGGCTTCGAGTTCGTTTTCGCTGACAGCCGGGCTATGCCCGGCTTTCTCATAGCCGCCGCAAAACGCTTCTGGCGGCGCCGTTAAACATCCGTAGGAGCGCCTTTGGGTGCGATGGTCGGGTTATTTGATATTCGCGCCTAAAGGCGCTCCTACAGATTGCGGTTTCTTCAAGTGGTCGTATTCTTTATGCGAAGGCGCTGACTTCACTGACACCGGTTTCGGCGAGCCGCCTACGGCTTCGGTATAATCCGCGGCTTGGAGCCGAAGACAGTCGGTTCGACACGACTGGCAATGTCTGTTGTCTTCGGTTTTGCCCGTCCGGCGAAATGCCGAGTTTAGGTATACAAATATAGGGACCACTATGCGCGGTTTAGCACTACTGCTGATTTTCATTTGCACTGCCGCCCGGGCGGATATTCATCATCGAGTGACTTTTGATCAGCGTCACTTGCAGCAAATAGTCATTGAAAGCGAGTTTGCCGCTCCGGCCGACGAGTTAATTCTGGTGATGGCCAATTGGACGCCGGGGTCTTACAAAATCCGCGACTTTTCCCGCAATGTGGAAGGCTTTACGGCCGAATCCCTGAATGGCCAGCCGTTAAGAGTCGACAAACCGGCCAAGAACCGCTGGCGCATCGAAACGCCGTCGGTAGAGCGGATACGGGTCCGCTACCGCGTCTATGCCGCGGAAATGACGGTCAGGACCAGTTGGGTGGACGACGAATTCGCGCTGATCAACGGCGCATCCGTCTTCCTGGTGCCGGCCGACGGCATGGGCCTCCCGCAGTACGTGGAACTGGTGTTGCCCGATGGCTGGAGCCGGGTGGCCACTGCATTGCCGCCGTTGCCGGCCGGCGGCTACCGGGCAGCGGACTACGACGAACTGGTGGACAGCCCGATCGCTGCCGGCAATCCGAATATCGAACGCTTTGAAGTCCGGGGGGTCGGCCATCAGTTGGTGGACTTCGGCGCCAGCGGGCTCTGGGACAGCCGGCAGGCGGCCGAGGATATCTCGCAAATAGCCGAACAGCAGGCGCAGTTCTGGGGCCAGATTCCCTACCGCGACGATTATCTGTTCTTTAACTTCCAGGTGCAGGCCGGGGGCGGGCTGGAGCATCTCAATTCAACCGTGCTGATGACCCGGCGCTGGCAGATGCGCGAGCGGGAAGACTATCTGCGCTGGCTCGGCCTGGTCAGCCACGAACTGTTCCATGCGTGGAATGTAAAACGCCTGCGGCCGGTCGAGCTCGGGCCGTTCGATTACGAGGACGAGGTGCATACCCGCTCGCTGTGGATAGCCGAAGGGCTGACCAACTACTACGAACCTCTGTTTGTGTCGCGCGCCGGACTGATGACGCCGGAAGAGTATCTGATGTTCCTGGCCGAGGAAATACACCGGCTGGAAACCACGCCCGGCCGCCGGATTCGCAGCGCTGAGCAGGCCTCGGAGGACGCATGGATCAAGCTCTACCAACCGGATGCGAATTCCGTTAACAGCACCATCAGCTACTACAATAAAGGTGCGCTGATCGGTTTCCTGCTGGATGCGAAAATACGTCAAATCAGCCGCAACGCAAAAAGCCTGGACGATGTGATGCGCACGGCCTATCAGCGTTATTCGGGCGACCAGGGCTATACCACCGATCAGTTCAAAGCACTGGTTTTGGAGATCGCCGGCAGCGATTTGTCCGCCTGGGTCGAGCGGCTGACCGATTCCACCGAGGAGCTGGATTACCGTGACGCACTGGACTGGTTCGGCCTGGCGCTGGACCGCCATCCGGAAAAAACCCAAAGACTGGAGGACGGCGAACCGGTGCCGGCAGAACTGGGGGTTCGGCTGGACGAATCGGCACGCGATATGACCGTCAAAGAAGTGCTGCACGACACGCCGGCCGCGCTGGCCGGCATCATTCCTCACGATGAGATTATCGCGATTAACGGCCAGCGGGTGAGCTACGCCAACTGGTCGGACTGGCTCGAGCGCCTGCGCGTCGGCGAAATCGCGGAGGTCACTCTGGCCCGGCGGGAAAGACTGCGTACCGTAACGCTGGAGATCGGCGAGAAGATTCCCGAAGAATTTGAGATCAAGCCTCGCGAGGATATCAGCCGTACACAGCGCCGAAATCTGGAAACCTGGCTGGGCCAGCCGGTGGAACCGGCATCGCGATAATCCTGATGCACCGGCCTGGACGCGGGGCGGCTGCCCTGAAAATCCGGACCAACACAAGGAGCGCCTTCAGGCGCGAACGCCTCGGCAGGCCAAGCCCCATTCGGTTGAAAAGAGTTTAAGATCGCGCGTGGACGCGCTCCTGCCTGCACTGGCGGCTAGACCTTCAGCCAGTATCCGGCGCCTCTGGCGGTCAGCAGGTATTTGGGCCGGGCCGGGTCGCACTCCAGCTTGCGCCTGAGTTCGGCCATATGGGTGTCGACCGTTCGCGATGCGATATCGTAGCGATGGCCCCAGACCTCCTTGAGCAGCCGACGGCGACTGATGACCTGTCCGGCATGATCGACAAGCTGCACCAGCAGGTTGAACTCCTTGGGCGTTAATGCGACCGCAACCCCGGCTTTCCAGACCCGGCGGCTGGCACGTTCGAGCTCCACATCGGCGAATACGGTATGGCGGCCGGTCGCTGGTTCCTCGCCGGCTCCAGTACGGCGCAGCAGGGCTTCGACACGAGCCAGCAACTCCATCAGGCCAAAGGGCTTGGTAACGTAGTCATCAGCGCCCTGGCGCAGGCCGCGTACCTTGTCGGTTTCCTCGCCGCGGGCGGTCAGCATCAACACAGGAACCGGGCAGGACTCCCGCCTTAAGGCCTGCAGAATGGAAAACCCGTCCCGGTTTGGCAGCATGACATCGAGAATCACCAGGTCCGGTTGGCCGGACTGGATCTCGGCCAGTGCGGCTTTGCCGTCATCGCAGACCCACGCCTGATGACCTTCCAATGCCAGATTGTCGCGCAGTCCGGCAGCCAGATCGGCCTGATCCTCGACGATCAGTATTCTAGCCATGGGTTTTTCCCGCCCGCGGCAGTCGAATGCTGAAGCAACTACCGGTATCTCCGTTACCGGTTACGCTGACCGAACCGCCCATGGCCTGTACCAGATCGCGGGTAATCGTCAGCCCGATACCGGTTCCGGCGATGGCCCGGCGCTGCTCGCGTTTCAACCGGTAGTACGGCTCCCAAATACGTGAGCGCTGGGTTTTGCCGATACCGGGACCCTGATCGCAGATTCGCAGCTCTACACTATCCGTAGCCACCGTTCCGCGAAGCTCGATCAGCTGCCCTTTGGGGCCGTATTTCAATGCGTTGTCGACAAGATTGGTCAATATCTGTATCAGCGCCGGCCGGTTATTTCGCATTTGCGCTTCGGAAGGAGCGTGCAAGCGGAGCTCGGCTTCGCGGTGCACCAGCATCGGCTGGAAATCCTCGGCAATCTGCCGGAACAGATCGGCCAGGCGGTAGGGTTCGGGCTCGTCGTCGATGGTGACGGTCGCCGGCTGGGTAAAGCGCAGAATATTGTCGACCAGATGACCGAGCCTTCGAGTTTCACGGTTGATCACTTTCAGGGCCCGGGATTGCTGCCCGGCATCCCTGGCCCGGCCAAGCGACAGCGATTCGGCATACATCCGTATCTGGGTCAGTGGTGTGCGCAGTTCATGCGAGACCCGGGCGACGAAGTCACTGCGTAGCTGCATCAGCCGGCGCTGCTGCTGGGCGAGGCCCAGGGTCAGCAGCCCGAGCAGCAGGGTGATACCGAGCAGAAACAGTATCTGCGGCAGCTTGCCGTAAGGCAGTCCGCCCGGCACCAGCCGGTCGGATACCGTCGGATTGATGGAAGCGGTAATCAGAAAATCGTGGAACAGGCCCGAGTAGTCGCCGCCGATGCGGTGCTCTGCGGACAGCGAGGGTGTCAGCGTCGCACTGGACGAGAACAGCGAATGACCGTCGGCATCGGTCACCCCGACGTGAATATGCGGCCGCAGTTCGTCGACATCGCCGATTGCTGCCGGCAGCAGGTAGTGATTTTGGTAGACCTGGGCGAATAAATCGCGAACGGTTTGCGGATTGACAACCAGCCCGAAAATCTTTTCGGCGCCGATATCGCGAAACAGGATTACCGTGGTCAGCGACTGATCCGCTGCATGCCAGTGAGCCACCTGAAACGGCTGCTCCGCTGGGAAATCATGGCTTTCCAGCCACGATCGGGTTTCCTGCATTACCGGTTCCTGCCGCCCGTTCAGCCAGTGCCCGCTTTGCCGGTCAATCATGAAGGCGGCCAAAATGCTGTTGTCGGGCAGGTAGGCCAGTGCGGACCGCATCGCGCCGTCGGACCAGTGGTCCGCGGACGAATCGGCCAGGCCTTGTTCGGTCAGGTTTTGCACCGCACGGAAAATGCCGCGGTAACCGATATTTACTTCTACGGCCCGGGCGAAGTCATCGGCGATCAGTTGAGCGTAATCGCGCATCACCGCTCTGGCGGTCTGGTCCTGGTTGCGGGCAACCGTAATGGCCTGCCAGGCCAGCGCGATAACCATTACCAGCAGCAAGATCAGCGATATCAGTATCCAGCGCGCATGACTGCCCATGGCGAGCATTGTCCAATGCACCCTCGATGGGTTCAAGCCGCCGCCGGCGGGATTGGCCGGGTTTCGGGCCTTTACCGTTCGGCTCTGACAAAACCCTGACAGTTTTCTATCTTGCCCCTGGCCAAGCCTGCCGGCGGCGTTGCTAGGATGGTGCCGAAATACCGGAGGACTTGGAATGAAAACCCGTATCCGGCCAGCCTCTTTTTTGGCCCCATTTTTGACCCTATTTTCGACCATGCCGTTTTTGCTTCCGCTGCAGGCGGATATTTTCGACGACCCGGAAAATCTGAAAGTTCTGCCGAAGCACATTTCTCCGCATGAACTGCGCGCGACCATGCGCGGCTTTTCCCAGGCCTTGGGCGTTCGCTGTTCCGACTGTCACAAAGGAGAAGAAGGCCAGGATTTGCGCAGCTATGACTTCGCTGCGGACGAAAAGGAGCTAAAGGAGAAAGCACGGAACATGCTGAAAATGGTTGCGGCGATCAATGAAAATCACTTGCAGGACTTCGGCGATGAACGGGTGTCAGTCACCTGTATGACCTGCCACCGCGGCGTGCGCAAGCCGAAGCTGATCGAACAGGTTCTCGCAGAGGCGGCGGACGAGGGTGGCAGCGAAGCGATGATCAGCAAATACAAGGTGCTGAAGGAACGCTACTACGGCAGCCACAGCTACGACTTTACCGATCGCACCATCAGCGATTTCGCCCGGGCTCGCGGCGAAGCGGGCAATACCGATCAAACGATCGCGATCCTGGACATGATGCTGGAAGAAAACCCGAATTCATTCAGCGCACACTTCATTTACGGCGAGCTGAAAATGCATACCGGTGATCGGCCGGGTGCAGTTGTGCATTTCGAGAAAGCCCTTGAGATCAACCCGGAGGCCGGCTTTATTCAATGGCGCCTGGATCAACTGAAAGCGCAATAGCGGCCGGAATCGAGCCTCGTGATGGTCTATACGGTTGTCTGTCTGTGGAGCTACAGGCCACCCACCGGAGCGGGCGCCGTGAAACAGGGCTTCTTGCTGATCTACCGAAAAAAATATTTGACAAGAAAAATATATTAAACAATACTGTTTCCGCTATGCAACAAACGCCGTCGCAACAATCCGTGCAGATTCTGGATCACGACCGGGCAATTGCCTGTATGACCGATCCGTTGCGCCGCCGGGTGGTTTCTGCGCTGGCCAGCGAAGGTTCGGCCGCATCCTTGTCGCGTCGACTGTCCATTCCGCGCCAGAATCTGGCGTATCACATCAAAAAGCTGGAGCAGGCCGGCTTACTGCAGCATGTCCGGGACGAAAAAAAAGGCAATTGTACCGAACGCATCGTGCGGGCGACGGCCAGGCATTATTTGCTGGCGCCGACGGCCGCAGGCGATCTGAAGCCCGAACAGCTGCAGGACCGGCTGTCGGCTAACGCATTAATCGCGATGGCCGCGCAGTGCATCGGCGAACTGGCGCAGGTTAGCGCGGCAGCAGAGGATCAGCGCAAACGGGTTTCCACGTTGTCGCTGACCGCCGAAGTCGGTTTTCGCGACCAGCAGGAAAAAGCAGCGTTCGCCAAAGCCCTGACCCATGCATTTGCCGAGGCCGTTGCCCGCTTTACGCCGAGCCGTCACAGCCGGGAGCGGCGGTTCAAAGTCATACTGGGGGCTTATCCGGAACCGCCGGTTAGCTCGAAACAAGATTCATCAGGAGATGCTTTATGAGCAAGGTAGCCGATCAACGCAATATGACACTGACCATTGATGTGCCGGCCGACCGGGATACCGTCTGGGACATGCTGACCCAGGGCGCCGGTCTGGCCAATTGGTTTCCGCCGTTTGCGCAGGCCGATCAGGGGCCGGGCGCCAAGGTGCATCTGTCCTGGGGCGGCGATATGGCGTGGGATACCTTTGTCAGCCAATGGGTGCCGGGCGAGCATTTACAGTGGAAGGATGATCCGAACGATGACAATCCAAATGCGCTCGTCGTGGATTTTTACCTGGAGTCCCTGGACGGCGTGCAGACCCGGGTCAAGCTGGTGCAGTCGGGTTTCTTCGGGTCGGAAGAGGAATGGGATGAACAGTACCAGAGCATGCATGCCGGTTGGACTTACTTCCTGCACGCGTTGGGACATTATCTCCGCTACCACACAGACCGGGCACGGCATACTTTTTCAGAGCGTCGCAAGTTCAGCGGCACGCGTGAACAGATATGGCAGCGCGTGGTGCTGGCGTCCGGCGGCCTGCTGCTGAATGCACCGCCGATACCGGAAATCGGTCTGGAGGTTGATCTGCGATTGTCGGCAGACAATCCGGTCTGCGGCGTGATTGAAGTGCTCGTTCCGCAGCGTGCGATTGCGTTCCGGCTGCCCGAGCACGATAACGCATTGCTGTTCGTGGAAATCGAACCCGGCGCGTCGAATACCACTTGCGGCTTCTGGCTGTCCACCTACGACCGCAAAGCATCGGACGATATGGCTTCGACGTTGCAGGCCAAGGTGAACGAACTGGCCCAAGGATAAACACCGAAGGATGAAGCTCTGAATCGCGACAGCGAAGAAGCCTTCTGGCGAGCCAGCAAGCCCATGTGTAGGAGCGCCTTTAGGCGCGAATACCTACCGCGTGATGAAGGCTTCGAATAACGATAAACGCTGATCGCGCCTAAAGGCGCTCCTACAGACATTGGGATTCTCAAAGGGCGGTTTGCGCAACGCGCAAGAAGCCGAGCTTCACGGCGCCCGCTCCGGCGGGTCGCCTGCGGCACCCTGGTTCACTGAACCCGAATAGCCGGCCTAGCTCATATAAAAAGCGTTCAGTTTGTTGCCATCCAGATCACGAAAATACCCGGCGTAAAACGTATCGCCCCGCGGACCCGGAGCGCCTTCGTCGCTGGCGCCCAGTTCCAGCGCTTTTCGATGCACGGCATCCACCTTTTCTTTGCTGTCGACCGCCAGCGCAATCATCACGCCGTTGCCAACGGTGGCTGAATTGCCGTCATGCGGGGTGATCACGCTAAGGGCCGGGGACGCCGGTGCGGTCGCCCAGGCAATAAAGCTATCCGATTCCATAAAGCGGCCGGCGCCGATTTCAGCCAGCAGCGCATCGTAAAAAGCCGCGGCTTTTTCCAGATCATTGGTTCCTAGGGTGACATATCCGATCATAGAGAATCTCCTGATTACATTTATCGGTCGTATACGAGTCTGGCCGGCACGGCTCACTCAAATACGCGGTGGCTGCCGACAGCGTCGGCGGCCATGGCAACGGGCGGTTCCTCGCAACGCGATGCGATATCTTGGGTAAAGGCTTTGAATGCACTTAATTCCGGCAGCGGGTTATGGCCGTCAGGGCCGGAAAACGAGGCGATAGGAACGAAACTGACGCCATCTTCCAGCTTAAAGGAATCGTGGTGCACATCGCGCGGCGCCAGATGCTGCAATTTGGCAAAAACCGCGTTGATACAGGCTTCGCTCTCGGCCGCTCTATCGGCCTTTACTTTGTATCGGACGAAGAGGTGTTTCACTGGCTTAATCCATTTGCTCATAGCGTTTCGCAATACGGGCGGCGGAAAGCCTGATCAGTTTTTTCAGGGTCGGAAGATGCACATCATCCAGTTTATTGATGTACAGGCAGGACTTGCCGGTTTTGTGCTTGCCAAGATTCGCCATCAGATCGTCGTATTCGGAAAACCCCGGCATGATGTACACGGTCAGGTTCTGTTTTCGCGGCGATACGCCGGTCAGAAACCAATCGCCTTCGCGCCCGCTGGCGTATTTATAGCGATAGCTGCCGAAGCCGATGATGCTGCCGCCCCACATGGTCGGCGGTTCGCCGGTAATCTCCTCCATTATCCTGACCACCACCCGGCAGTCTTCGCGGCGCGTTGAATTTTCGACGCCGGCCAGAAACGCGAATACGTCGGCCTTGTTCCTGCGGGTTTTAGGTTGGGCCATTCGAAGGTGTCTCCGGTGATTGCGGCGGCGAGGACGGCGTCGCCGACAAGCCATGCCGTATCAAAGGTGTCTTGCGCCCGCTTCTTTCGTCCTGCGGACGAAAACCGCAACCGCACACCCTAACGGCTTCCCAGTCTAGCTTCTTTCCTTTCGGAAAACCGCCAGACTGTCCAGCCGGGGTTACGACGTGCAACTAACGCACGACCCCTCTGGTGCCGCTCGCCCGTCTGGTCTCGCTCGCACTGCTCGCTCACCCCACCGGGAGAGCAAGCCAGGGGAAGCATGGCGGTTTGCACAACGTGCAAGAAGCCATGCTTCACGGCGCCCGCTCCGGCGGGTCGCCTGTGGCTCCTTCCGCGCTAATTGACGCGGGGCGGCAATCGGCCGCCCCGTCGCGCATCTTTGCCTGCGTGATCAATGGCGTGGATTATACCATTTTACGGCCGGTCAAGCCTGCTTTATCGCGCCTTGTTCCACGTGAAACACCGGTGCGCCGGCGGCGCTGGTCGAAAGAACTTCCAGCAATTGTTCATCCAGGCCGGTTAGCCAGGTTTGTGCTTTCCAATCAATAACATAGGCTAGGATGCGTTGCAGGTGCTCGCGGTCGAATTCGGATGCAAGATCGTCGATTAGCAAGACCGGCGTTCGATCCCGGGCCAGCATGATTTCTGCCTGTGCGAGCAGCAGCGCGGTTGCGAGCAGTTTCTGCTGGCCGCGGGAGAAGCGATCCCGCGCCCTTCCGCCGTCAGTGGCCAACAGCAGATCGGCCCGCTGGGGCCCGCCGAGCGTTGCGCCGGCCAGCTTGTCGCGCGAACGCCGTTGCTGCAGGTAGTCGTGCAGCGACCCGCCCGACCAGCCCGGCCGGTACGTCAAATCGACTGGCGGCAGCGACTCGGACAACTGCGGTAACAGGGCGTTAAGCTTTTCCCGCAACAGCTCGCCATATGCCTGGCGGGCCGCGGTCATTTGCTCTCCGGCGTCAGCCAGTTGCCGGTCCAGTGAGTCCAACAGCAGATCCTGACGGTCATCCGGCTGCTTCAGACAAGCATTGCGCTGCCGCAGCGCCCGGCTGAAGCGGCGCCACGCGGGCAGGAAATCCGGTTTCACGTGAAACACCCCCCAGTCCAGATAGCGGCGGCGGCGGTCCGGCGAGCCGGCAATCAGCCGATGACTGCCCGGTTCAATCAATACCAGCGGCAACCGCTTGGCGTACGCGGCCAATTGGCGAACCGGCTCACCGTCGATCTTGCCGCGCCAACGCTTTTTATCGCGACTGATACCAAGGCGGTGCGTGCGGTCCCGGTCCGCAGTTTGTGCAAATACCGTGATCGTCGGTGCAGCGGGTCCGATCAAGTCCGATAAGTTGCCGCTGCGAAAGGAGCGACCTTTGGCCAGCACTGCAATCGCCTCCAGCAGGCTGGTTTTTCCGGCACCGTTCGGGCCAATGAAGAAATTCAGCCGTTCGCCCGGCTTCAGGTCGATTTCCGCCAGATTGCGGAAATTCTGAATCAGCAGGTGCTGTATGCGCATTCCGGTTCGCCGGCGACAGGTCAGCGGCGATGCGCTGCCCGGCGAATAGCGGTCAGAGCTTCAGCGGCATCACGACATGCCGGTTATGCTCTTTTTCCGGTGCACAAAGCAGGCAACTGCTGTTGGCATCCCGCAGCGACATGCAGACGGCCTCGCCATCCAGCGCATTGAGCGCCTCCAGCAGATAGGTCACATTAAAACCGATTGCCACCTTGTCGAAATCCTGCTCCACGCCGATTTCCTCAACGGCTTCCTCGTGCTGCGGATTGTGCGCGACGATTTTCATCGAACCGTCGGCGATTTCAAGGCGCACGCCGCGGTACTTCTCATTGGACAGAATCGCCGCCCGTTGCAGCGCATGAGTCAGCTCCGCGCGATCGGCGGTAACCATTTTGTCCGAACCGGCCGGAATGACCGCCGAATAGTCGGGGAAACGGCCGTCAATCAGTTTTGAAGTCAGTGTGGTATCGCCTTTGACCAGCCGAATATGGTTCTTGCCCAGACCCAGAGTGATGCCGCTATCGCTGTCGGTCAGCATTCTGGCCAGCTCCAGCACACCCTTTCGCGGCACAATCAACTGACGCTCGTCAGACAGTTCCGCGGTTTCTTCCAAATCGCTGATCGCCAGCCGGTGCCCATCGGTTGCGACACAACGTAAACCATTGTTTTGAAAGTGAAAAAGCAAACCGTTCAGGTAATATCTGACGTCCTGGTTGGCCATCGCAAAAGCGGTGCGGTCCAGCATCTGCTTGACCTTGCCTTCTTGCAGATTCAGCGATTGAAGGGCTTCAACCGCATCGGTTGCCGGGAATTCTGTCGCCGGCAGGGTGCTCAGCGTAAAGCGGCTGCGTCCGGCTGTCAGCAGAACCTTGTCGCCTTCCTGGGCGAAGTTGATTTTCGCGCCATCGGGCAGTGCGCGACAGATATCGACCAGCTTGCGGGCCGGAACGGTAATTTCGCCTTGTTGTGCGACCTCGGCTTTACCGTGCGCAACCAGCTCCACTTCCATGTCAGTACCGGTTACCGCGATCTGGTTATCTCCTGCGACCACCAGAAAATTGGCCAGCACCGGAAGGGTTTGACGACGCTCAACAACACCGACTACCTGGGAAAGCGGTTGTAGAAAAGCCTCTCGCTGGATACTGAACTTCATGGATGATTCCTTTATTTCTATAAATGGTTATATAAAACCAATCGTCGTCATACTGCGCTGTGAGTAATGTGAAAAAACGAAAAAATATATTTTAAATCAATAGGTTATCAATAAATCAACCAATGTAAAAACAGACCGGAATCCTGTGTATGCCCTGTGGATAAATCAAGGTCCGGAATTCCTCCCCAAATTATCCACAACCCGCCCACAGGCAAACCCGATGGTTTTCCCGCCGACGGTTTCTCATGTCGTCAACTCGCGCAGCAATTTTGCGCGGTCCTCACGCATGCGCCCGTCCGTGCCGCATAACTCCTCTATTTTACGGCAGGCATGCAACACAGTGGTATGGTCCCGACCGCCAAAGGCATCGCCGATCTCCGGTAAACTGTGATCGGTCAGTTCCTTGGCCAATGCCATTGCCATCTGGCGTGGACGGGCGATCGTTCGGGTCCTCCGCTTCGATAATAAGTCACTGACCCGGACTTTGTAATACTCGCCGACGATTTTCTGAATATTCTCAATCGTAATCAGTCGCTGATGAACCGTCAGCAGATCGCGCAGGCTCTCTCTCGCGAAGGCCTCGGTAATCGGACGACCGTGAAAACGGGCATTGGCGCACAGGGTATTCAGCGCCCCCTCCAAATCGCGGACATTGGAACGCATGCTTTTTGCGATCAGCAGCGCGACTTCCGGATCCAGCGTAATGCGTTTTTCCTCTGCCTTGTTTTGCAAGATGGCAACGCGGGTTTCGAAGTCCGGCGGTTCGATGGCCACCGTCAATCCCCAGCCGAAGCGGGAGCGCAGCCGTGCTTCGATACCGTCAACTTCCTTGGGGTAGCGGTCGCAGGTCAGAATAATCTGTTGCTGACTGTCCAGCAGCGCGTTGAAGGTATGGAAGAATTCTTCCTGGGTGCGTTCCTTGCCGGCAAAGAACTGAATGTCGTCGATCAACAGCGCATCGACCGAACGGTAATGGCGCTTGAAGGTTTCGATCGTGCCGCTTTGCAACGCGCGGACCATATTGCTGAAAAACCGCTCGGAATGCAGGTACAGCACCTTGGCGCCGGCAGTTTGCTCGCGGATCAGGTTGCCGGCCGCATGCAGCAAGTGGGTCTTACCCAGGCCGGTGCCACCGTACAGCAGCAGCGGATTGTACGCGCGGCCCGGTTTCTGCGCGACCTGACGGGCCGCGGCGCAGCCGAGTTCATTGGACTTGCCCAGCACAAAATTGTCAAACCGGTAGCGCGGGTCCAGGCCGGTCTCAAAGCTGATTTCGGCGGCCTGTATCGACGGCCGGGCTTCCGTGGACGGCTGATTGCTGACGGTGACGACAACGGCGTCGCGGGCCCGGCCCAAGTGTTCAAAAATGTCGCGGATTCGTTCCAGATAATCGTTGGCGACCTGATCGCGGACAAACGCATTGGGCGCGCGAAGGGTAAACTGGCCGTTCGTCGCGGTATCGACCTGCAATGGCCGGATCCAGGTGTTGATATCTTCTGCCGGGAGTTCCCGCTCCAGGTGCTGAAGGCACTTTTGCCAGGTATTTTGAGACATTCTTTATCTGTTTTAGCGCCTATCGCCCCTTGACCCGGGTTGCCGCAGGCCGAAAAATCCGGAGCTTGTTCTTTCATCTATATTATTCGGGCCGGCATGCCAGCCGCCGGAACCGATTAGCATAACGCTTTGTGGATAACTTATCCACAAGCTGAGGCCGCGATCACCTGGGTCAAACGCTGAAAACCGGGCATCGGATTATACGCATGGCTATTTGCCGCTTTTGGGTTGACATAAAATCCCGTTAACCGCTACTATTCGCCTCTTTTTTGAACCGCGCCCCGGTTCGTTTTTCCGTGGGCCCATTGAGCCGCTGCGCTCACGTAGAAATACGAGGTTTTTGACATGAAACGGACTTACCAGCCGAGTAGACTGAAACGCGCTCGCACCCACGGTTTCAGAGCGCGTATGGCCACTCGTGGCGGCCGTGCAATCATTCGTGCGCGCCGGGCCAAAGGGCGCAAGCGCCTGACCCACTAGCGGGTTCTGCGCATTTATCCTGCCACGCTCTGCCGCTGAGACTGACAGAGTCGCTGGAGAACAGCGGGGACACTGAGGACAGGGGGCGGCCAA
>JANQPM010000044.1 GCA_028289465.1 Lysobacterales bacterium
CGGCGCCGCCGGTACCGGTGATGCCGATTACCGGAGCCTGTTTTTCCTTGCCGGCCCATTCGCGGCGTTTCAGTTTCAGTTCGGACTCGCCGAACTGGCCGGTTTCGACCGCGGTCAGCATTTCGGCGATGGTCTTGAAATCGTTCAGGTCGATCTGCATTGGTGCCTGGCTGATCTGGCGTACTGCGCGGGTGCGCTTGATAACGTCCTCGATCATCGGTACCAGACCCATTTCCATACCGTCGTCCGGGTGGTAGATACGCTCCACGCCGTAGTCGTGTAGCGCGGCGATTTCCTCCGGCGTGATGGTGCCGCCACCGCCGCCAAATACCCGGATATGCCCTGCCCCGCGTTCGTTCAGCATATCGACCATGTAGCGGAAATATTCGTTGTGCCCTCCCTGGTAGGAACTGATCGCAATCGCGTCGGCGTCTTCCTGAATCGCTGCACGGACGATATCCGCCACCGAACGGTTGTGTCCCAGATGAATCACTTCCGCACCCTGGGCCTGAATCAGCCGGCGCATGATGTTGATGGCCGCATCGTGGCCGTCAAACAGGCTGGCTGCGGTCACAAAGCGCAGCGGGATATGTTCCGCAGTATCGGCGGCAGCGGGTATATTCGATGCAGGTCGGCTCATAGCATGAATTCCAATGGCAGTCGCTGAAGCCGGGTCGGTAGGGGTAGCGCAAAAACACCGTCATCTCTCTATGCCGGTTTCTACGCTGGCCCCGTCTGTGCGGCCCGTATTCTGGAAAAGGCTTATTTTATCGCGAAATGCGATTTAACGCTTTAGCGGCCGCCGCAGGTAACTTTCCCAGGTTTCAAGCGCCGGGCGCGAGTTGCCGCCGGCATCGACCAGACCGGTGGCCTCCCAGACCCGCTGCGCATCGGTGCACTGCACCATGACGCAGAGTGCATCGTAATCGCGGTTTACAAAGTTGATGACGAAACGGTAGTCGCGCCGGTCCGCCTCGCGCAGCACCCAGGCGATCCAGTCCTGTTGTTTTTGCGGTGTGCCGTCGAAGCTCACCATGATATCCGGGGTAATCTGGAAGGTCTGCTTTTCGGCATAGTAGCCGGTCTCGGTGATTGCGTAGGGCTTTTTGCTCAAGCCGGCCAGTTCGGTGAACAGATCATCCGGCAGCGGGTCGGTCAGAAAGCGGGTCAGATACGGATAGATGGAAATGCCGAAAATATCGGTATAGTCCTCGACATCCCGCAGCGCCTGGCGCTGAACGGCTGCATCGGTGTCGGAATAGGTTTCGAGCATATCGGTGGCACTGAAGGACAGCATAATGGTGGTGCTCGGGAATTCCGCCTGCAAAGTCCGGTAAACCGCCTGCTGCAATTCGACATAGCCGTCCCAAAGCGCTGGCGCGAGCTTTTTCAGCAGGTTCACTTCGATGCCGACGATCAGAATATCCGGATTGAAGTAGTCCATCACCACCCGCGCATGGTTGACGAACGCCTGACGCACTTCGGGTGTGCGGAAATCGGCACTGGCCCAGGGTTCGCCGATTTCGCTCAGAGGCTGTGCGTCGGCATTACCCTGGTACGGGGCCAGGCGGTCCCGGCTGATTGAGATCGGTGTGATGGAAACCAGGCGTTTATGCCCGGCCGGAATGCGCTGCAAATGACCATCCCATTCACCGCGGACCGCCGCCGGATAACCGTCGAAGTCGGCGCCGGCCAGCGCTTCGATCCACGGCAGGCCGTCATCGAAGTGAATCGCGGCCAGATCGGCCGACTGCTTGATAATGCTGTATGCGCTGTCCAGGCCGGCTGCGCTGACCTCGAACGGCAGTGGGGTAAAACCCAGCAGAAACGGCCGCTGGCCGTTGCAAGGTACGCTGCGGCTACCGGCCAGCCGCACCAGATCAATGCTGCCGGAACCCAGTTCCGGCGGTCCTTGATAATCTACCCGTCCGCTGTTGCAGTCGCTGAATTCGAAATGCAATGTGCCCCACGGTATGCGTTCCACTCGGCCCGGGTCGAAGCCCGGGCCAAAAACGCCGCCTGAGGTGGATACCGTGTCGGTAATGTCGATTTGATTGCCGTTAACCGGCCCGGTGCCGATCAGCCATAGCTGATTGCCGTCTTTATCGTAGGTAAACCAGGTCATCAGCGCACGATCGCCGTCCAGTATCTGAAGCTGAAAGCCTTCGCCTGACCGGTCCGCGTTGTACCAGGCGCCGCCGATGCCGGCAGTCGTCTGAAACGGTGTCTCCTCGGCCGCCGCCAGGCCGGCGCCGAGCCACATAAACATCGCTATGATCTGCCTTAGAACCTGATGATGAAAAGCCATTTATCCTTCCACAAACGGGCCGCCGGACCCGCCATCGGGGCCGGAAGCGCTTCAATGTACATTTATCTTATAGCGAGTCAGCATAAAAATATCACCATATTTGGGTAGTGTCTCAGTTTGAAATTTCGGTTTGTCGCTTTTTGTAGGGTCCGCGCTTCTTTGGCGGGTTCTCTAAATCCATGGCTTCCAGGATATCCGACCACTCCATTGTGGAGTCAGCTAGTCCCGCTTCCATTGCAGGTGTAACTTTCAGTGACTTGTGTATCCGTATCCAATTGTAGAACACGGTGTAGATGGCGACCATGTGGACGTGATTCTGGAATTTCTTGCTAAAGGCATTGGTTAACCGGGTATAGCGCCGCATACCCATTCTCAGGGACAGATTCAAGCGTTCGGCATAGCTGGTGCTGATATGGGCCGGATTGGGACTGCCGCTGATGGCGCGTTCCTCGGCACAGACAAAC
>JANQPM010000074.1 GCA_028289465.1 Lysobacterales bacterium
TTAACAAATCGGAAAGCGCGTAGTAACTACAACGCGCCATGTCTGCTTGGCCAACACCACCCCAGCTTAACAAATCGGAAAGCGCGTAGTAACTACAACCCTGCCGCGGTCGTCCCCAGTGCCATTTGGAGCTTAACAAATCGGAAAGCGCGTAGTAACTACAACGACGAGGTCGCTGATGTGCCACAGTCTGATAGCTTAACAAATCGGAAAGCGCGTAGTAACTACAACTGCGCATGATGAAGGGCGGTTCGGACGACAAGCTTAACAAATCGGAAAGCGCGTAGTAACTACAACCGACTGGCTTTGGCGCGCATTCCGCCACGAAGCTTAACAAATCGGAAAGCGCGTAGTAACTACAACGCTGGGCGAGGAGCGTGCTGTTTAGTGGACAGCTTAACAAATCGGAAAGCGCGTAGTAACTACAACGAGCGGGACAATCTCACGGTTACCACGCTGAGCTTAACAAATCGGAAAGCGCGTAGTAACTACAACTATGATGCCCTCACGCCTGACTCAAACACAAGCTTAACAAATCGGAAAGCGCGTAGTAACTACAACTTGAGCGGATCACGGACGCTTTCGGTGATAAGCTTAACAAATCGGAAAGCGCGTAGTAACTACAACAAAGCAAGCCCCAGGGTGAACAAAGTATCCAGCTTAACAAATCGGAAAGCGCGTAGTAACTACAACGATATGGTTATCGGCACCACGTCCCAATCCAGCTTAACAAATCGGAAAGCGCGTAGTAACTACAACGACTTGTCGTCTGCCCGTTCCAGGATCAGCAGCTTAACAAATCGGAAAGCGCGTAGTAACTACAACACGTCTTTAGCACACACACGGCGGCCGTCGAGCTTAACAAATCGGAAAGCGCGTAGTAACTACAACACGCTTGCCGCTCCTCCGCAGATGGTTCCGAGCTTAACAAATCGGAAAGCGCGTAGTAACTACAACAAGCTGCACGACTTCGTTATCGGCATATTCAGCTTAACAAATCGGAAAGCGCGTAGTAACTACAACCCTCATCGTGTTCTCTTTGATCCCAGCCCGAGCTTAACAAATCGGAAAGCGCGTAGTAACTACAACGGATAATTCCCGTACCAATAATTTAATTGAGGAACCCCAATCATGTTGTTTATCTTCAAGACGAAGCGAAAGAAAAATTGAAGTTCCAATAAAGAATTTAGTTGGGAATTAATATGAATAGCGGGGAATTGGCTGGATCGACGATAGCTTTTATGACTGGAACTTTTGACCCGTTTCACTATGGTCATCTAGAAGCACTGTTACAAGCTTTGGAAAACGGAGCGGATTATGCTTTTGTACTTGTTCACTCGTTCACAAACGGCAAAACGCCTGCTCCGGTCGACTTCAGACGCAAACTAGTTGCTGAATTTACGCGTCGCTACAAAAATATCGCAGACGGTACAAATCTCGTCCAGCAAAAAAGTGCCCTTTCTGAAGATGAACTTTTTACGGCTCTAAAAGAAATTTCACCCTCTTCAAAATTTGTTCGCGTGGTTGGAAGTGAAAAACCCTTGGGTGACAATGCTTATTTTGTTCATCGCAGAGTGTATGGAAAAGATACCTTAGTTTCCAATGAGGTCATGAAAAAAAGTTCGCCTTATTCTGCAATTTCCAGCTCAAAAATACGAGATGGTGAGCTTCCAATGCCGGTTGAGTATGAGCACTTGGAAACGGAAATTAGATTGCATTATCCCAAATCTTGTTATGAATGAAGGAGCCTCAGAGGCAGGTTAGAGGCGAATTTTCCAGTATTGGTAATAGTGGAAAATCTTGCGATCTTCAGGAGCCGATTTGTTAGCTGCGATCAGTGTGGACACGATGACCTGCTCGCCTTTTCCTGAAAGACCCGGTATTTCTGCCCAAGTTGTCACCAGAAGCGCATGCTCGAGTACGGTGAGTGGGTGGAGGAAGAAGTCGCAGCGGGTGGTTGCTGGTAGGTCACGGTTCTTGTACACCAAGGCGGGTTCTCATCAGAACCGCGTCGCGCTGGAGAGAAATAAGAAAAACTCAGGCGGTTCCCCGCGAGGCAGTGTCATAGCAAAAAAGAAGAAATAACTGACACGCGGGTGATCTCGCGGTCTGCATCAGTTTTTGGGGCTGTTAAGCCCCATAAAACTGGTGGAGGCGGCGGGAATCGAACCGCGTCGCGCTGAAGAGAAATAAGAAAAACTCAAGCCGCTCCCCGCGAGGCAGTGTCATAGTGAAAAGAGAAGAAATACCCAACACGCGGGTGATCCCGCGGTCTGCATCAGTTTTTGGGGCTGTTAAGCCCCAAAAAACTGGTGGAGGCGGCGGGAATCGAACCCGCGTCCGCTGGTAGTCCGCCTTTGGCTCTACATGTTTATCCGGTCTATTGTTTTAGCTGAGGGCTACCCGATCGGCAGGGAAAACCATCAGCGAGTTCGGGTAAGTTTTAACGAATCCACACCGAACGTGCTTCATCGCGATCCTGTGTAGGGTGACTTCCGTGATCCGGGGGCACAGGCACCGGCCCGGGCGGAAGGCATTCGCAGGTTATTAAGCTGCTAGTGCGTAGTTGTCGTCGTTGGCAACTATAAGTTTTGCAGAAGGATTAACGAGGATTCCGCACCTCGACATGCACCTCGGGTTTCTTGACCCGCGTCGAAGCCAGGTCGCCCCCATAATCGGTTTGCGTATTTTAACATGGGGTTCTCGCCCGGTGAATTAAACCCAGTGAATTAAACCGGAGAACCAGGCCAGGCGGGTGCGCGGCCGAATCAGCCTTTCTTCATGATCCGCGCTTTTTGGCGCTGCCAGTCGCGGTCTTTCTGGTCGCGGCGCTTGTCGTGCTGTTTTTTACCTTTGGCCAGTCCGATTTCGACTTTGACCTTGCCGCGGCTCCAGTACATTGCGGTCGGAATCACCGCGTAGCCTTTGCGTTCGACCATGCCGATCAGCCGATTGATTTCGTTTCGATGCAGCAGCAGTTTCCGCGTGCGGGTCGGATCCGGATTGATATGCGTGGAAGCCGACAGCAGCGGGTTGATCAGGGTGCCGAACAGAAAGGCTTCGCTGTCTTTCAGCAGCACATAGCTGTCGGCGAATTGCACACGGCCCTGGCGCAGGCTCTTCACCTCCCATCCTTCCAGTGCAATGCCGGCTTCCAGGCGTTCTTCGATGTGGTATTCGAATTTGGCCCGTTTGTTAACGGCAATGGTTTTGCGGCTCGATTTATTGGTGCTCTTATTCACTGCGATATCAAGATTACCCCGGTCGGCGGGCGCGCTATTGTAGCGGCGCCGGATATTCGGCGCCAGAAATAACGCGCCGATGAAATAAGCCCCGATGCCACGGGAGCGCCTTTAGGCGCGATAGTAAATATCAGGACGTTCCTGCACAACTCCCAATGTCTTTCCGGCATTCAGGCGTGCTATTCTTGCGCGCCGATGCCGCCGGATTAGGATACGATGCGCCGCGTTGAACGCTCAGCCTTGGTTTTCTACACCCCGATGCAGATGTTCCGTCTGGTGGAAGACGTGCCCGCGTATCCGGAGTTTTTGAGCTGGTGCCGCGGTGCGGAGATTCACCAGCGGGACCAGGAACACGATTTTCTGGTGCAACTGGCCACTCTCAAGGTCTCGTTTGCCGGTATGCAGCAGCAGTTTACGACCCGGAACCGGCTGCAAAATGCGGAGCGAGTCAGTATGAGCCTGGTTGACGGGCCGTTTCATGCGCTGAGCGGTGAATGGCGTTTCGTTCCGCTTGGTGAGGACGGCTGCAAGATCAGCCTTTGTATGCAATTCGATTTTGCGCATTCGCTGCTTTCCGGTGCGTTCGAACGCGGTTTTTCGCTGGTCGCCGATCGCCTGGTGCAGGATTTTTCCAAACGGGCCGATTCGATTTATGGCTGACACTCCATTGATCAATATCGAAGTGGCGTACGCGACGCCTGAGCAGCAGCGGATTATTCCGCTGCGGGTGCCGGCCGGAACCACCATCGCCGATGCGATTCGTTTATCGGCAGTCGAAACGGCATTTCCGTCAATAGACATTCACCCGGACCGGGTTGGCGTATTCAGTATCAAACAGCCGATGGATTATGTGTTATCGGATGGCGACCGGGTGGAGATCTACCGACCCTTGCAGGCGGATCCGAAAGAGGTGCGGCGGCAGCGGGCTGAAGCGAATAAAACCCGAAGCGAGTGAAACCCGGACCGGAAAATCTTAGGGGGAGACCGGCAGTTGCAGGACGAACCCTTCGATGTCCATCTGCTGCTGAACAGTGTGGCGCAGGCTTTCGGCTGACGATTTGTCGTTGAAAGCGCCGGCATAAACGCGGTAGCGGTTCTCACCGCTGTCGGACAATTCCCGCATTTGCGCGTTGATGTCATGCGAGGCCAGTGCGGCCAGCAGGCTTTCCGCGTTCTGGCGGTCGCTGAAATGTCCCAGTTGCACGGTCCATACCGGTTCGTCGGTACTCGTTGCAGTGACTTCGGGCCGGGTTTCCGCCTGCGGTTCCAGCACCGCTTCGCGGGTCGGCTGCACAGCAGCCGGCGGGGGCTCGGGCAGTGCCGGTTGCGTTTGGCTGAGCGATTCTGATGCGGCAGGTTCCGGTTCGGCCGCTTCGGGTGCCGCTGTTGCGGGTTGGTTTGTTTCGGTTTTGCTGGTTTCAGATTCGCTGGTTTGGGGTTCAGCGTACGGGTTGGCCACTTCGCCTTCTATTCGCGTCAGCGCATTATTTTCGAAATACAGGGTGATGCTCCGGCCGGCACCGGTGCGGCCGCGGGGCCGAAAACGGTACACGTAATCCCAGCGGTCGGCATGAAACGGATCAACGATAGCCGGCGTACCCATAATCAGACTGACCTGACGTTTGCTCATGCCGGTTTCCAGTTGGTCTACCTGGTCCTGCTCGATGACATTGCCCTGCTGGATGTTCTGCTTGTAGATTAGATTGCAGCCGCCGGCGGCCATCGCCAGGGACAGACAAAGAATGCAGGGAATCAGTAACTTGTTCATTTTTATCGCGTTTCGTTTTTCGCCGGTGTGCTTTATTTATCCATGTGCCTGATTGAGTTGACCGTCAGGCACACGCTGAGTTCGACCGGACAGAATGATACAATACCCCTGTGGATTAAACACCTTTGATGAACGGCGTGCC
This sequence comes from Lysobacterales bacterium, assembly GCA_028289465.1. Lineage (GTDB taxonomy): Bacteria > Pseudomonadota > Gammaproteobacteria > Xanthomonadales > SZUA-36 > JANQPM01. The sequence goes on from JANQPM010000074.1 coordinate 5,153, forward strand.
GGATTCGCGCCGATTTGTTATACATTGCCGGAGGCTCAGCCTTGGAATCGCAAAATCTTCGTAAAGTTGGTCTGAAAGTGACGCTGCCGCGCCTCCGTATTCTGGAAGTGCTGGAAAGCCATAGCGAAAAGCATATGACCGCCGATGATATCTACCGGACGCTGCTTGGCGCCGATGAAGATATCGGCCTGGCCACGGTCTATCGCGTGCTGAATCAGTTCGAGGCGGCCGGACTGATCGTCAAACACAACTTCGAGGGCGGACAGGCTTACTACGAGCTGGATCAGGGCACCCACCACGACCACATGGTCTGCGTCGATACCGGTGAAGTGATTGAGTTTGTCAGCGAAGAAATCGAGGAGTTGCAGCGTAAGGTCGCCGAAGCCCACGGCTATGAGATTGAAGACCACAGCCTGGTCATCTATGTGCGGCGCAAGGACTAGCCCGCCTGCAGCAATTCCAGTGCGTGCGCCCGGCTTTGGCGCGATGGCTGGCCCGATAGCATTCGAGCGATTTCGTCCACCCGCTCCGAGTCGGTCAGCAGGTTCGCAGTCACTTGTGTCTGATTATTCGCCGAGCGTTTGAACACCGTGATCTGCTGATCGGCACAGGCGGCGATCTGGGCCAGATGGGTAACGCTCAAAACCTGAGCATCGGCTGCAAGCCGGGCCAGTAGCCGGCCGATGGTATTGGCGGTTTCACCGCCGATGCCGGCGTCGACTTCATCGAAGATCTGTACCAGGCCGGCATCGTGTCGCCCGCCGGCGATTTTCAATGCCAGCGCGACGCGCGAGAGCTCCCCGCCGGACGCGATTTTCTTCAGTGGCCTTGACGGCTGGCCCGGGTTGGTCTGAATCGCAAACGAGACCTGATCGCTGCCATGCCGGCGCGGGGACTCATCGGCAACAGCGTCGATATGGATTTCGAAGTGAGCGTTTTCCATGCCGAGCTGCTGAAGCTGTTCGGTAACCGCACGGCTGAGTGTGTCACCGGCCTGACGACGGGCCCGGTGCAGTTTCTTGGCCTCGCCGGTGTAGGCATCCCGGACCTGTTGAAGCTCGCTGATAATGCGTTCGCGTTGGATGTCGCGCTGTTCAGCCGCTTGCAGGCGTTCGCGCACCTGTTCGGTATGGTCGTGCAGTTCCCCGGGTCGAACTCGATGCTTGCGTGCCAGGTCATGCAGTCGCCCGATTTGCTGATCGACTTGCTGTAGTCTCTCCGGATTGAGCTCGGCGGTGTCGACGAAGTGTTGCAGTACGGAGCGCGCTTCTTCGACGTTGATCAGCGCCTCGTCCAGCATGGCCAGCGTTTCCTCGACTGCCGGCGAGTAGGCCTGCAGCGGCTTTAGTGTTCCTTGAGCCTGTAACAGTGCCGATCTGGCGCTGTGTTGTTCATGGTCCAGCCAGTCGCCGGCTTGCTGGGTGGCGGTTAATAGCTGCTCGGCATGGCTGAGCTGGCGGTGTTCGGCCTCCAGCGCCGCATATTCGCCCTCGGTTAGTGCCTGCTGCTCCAGTTCTTCGAGTTGGAAGCGCAGCAGGTCCAGATACGTGCTATCCGCGGATGGCTGGTCATCCAGGGCCTGCAGGCGCTGATTCAACTCATACCATTCGCGATACAGGCGCTGGACTTCGGCCAGACCCGCAGACGGCTTCAGGCCGCGGTCCAGCAGCGCCCGCTGCTCGCTGGTCTGCAACAGGCTTTGGTGTTCGTGCTGGCCGTGGATTTCTACCAGCAATTGCCCGAGTGCCTGTAGTTGCCCGAGCGGCACCGAGCGGCCGTTAATAAAGGCCCGCGAGCCGCCTTTGGCCATTAATACGCGCCGAAGTTGGCAGGTATTGTCGTCGTCGAGCGCGTTTTCCGTTAGCCAGTGGGCTGCTGCCGGTAAGCGCGACAGGTCGAATTCTGCGCTGAGTTCGGCCCTGGCCTCACCGTTCAGTACCCAGTCCTTGTCAGCCCGGGAGCCTTTCAGCAGCGCCAGCGCATCGACCAGTATGGATTTGCCGGCACCGGTTTCGCCGGTGATCACGCTGAACCCGCCGCCAAAGCGCAGTTCCAGGTCCTGCACGATGGCGAAGTTCCGGATTTGCAGATAAGTCAGCATTCCTGGTGGCGTTTGGACAGCAACTCGCGCATGGCGGTGAATTGTAGCCTGCCTGCCGCTGAGCGACCAGCCGGACCGGCTGGAACGCAGCGCCGGCGCCGCTTGAATCGGGTATTGCGATCCCCATATTGGCTGTCAGCACAGATACAGCAATTGGCGCGCGGGCGCGTGTACAGCACAGTCCGGGCGACGAGCCAGCGAAACGGAAAGATGAACGAGAAGCCGGAAGATCAAAACGACGGAGGCGCCGAAGCGCCTGAACAGGCTAGCGATGCGGCGGCAGAGCCTGTGGAAACGGCCGATGCATTAATCATCGAAGAACTGCGTACACAGCTCGAAGCCGCACAGCAGGCTGTCGGCAAACACCAGGATGCGTTGCTGCGTACGCAGGCGGAAATGGAGAACCTGCGCAAGCGGATGGCGCGCGAGCTGGAAAAAGCGCACAAGTTTGCACTGGAGAAATTCATGAAGGCGCTGCTGCCGGTACGCGACAGCCTCGAGCGCGGTCTCGAGGCGGTGCGCGACTGCGATTCGGTAGATGCATTGAAAGAAGGCAAGACCCTGACGATGAAAATGCTGACCAAGGCGATGCAGGATCACGGGTTGGAAGTCATCGACCCGGCAGGGCAGGCCTTTAACCCGGAGTGGCATGAAGCGGTCAGCACGCAACCCAGCGACGAGGCAGAGCCGGATACCGTACTGACGGTGATTCAAAAGGGCTATGCGCTGAATGACCGGCTGATTCGCCCGGCCATGGTCGTGGTTGCGAGAGCGCCGGACTAACCGCCAGGGCAGCGCCGATACCGGGCTTTGAAAAACGCCGGGCGCAGCCCTATTTATTGGAACATTGACAGCGACATCGCTTAACGCATTTTTTCGGAGAAAGACGCAATGGGCAAGATCATTGGTATTGACCTGGGTACCACCAACTCCTGCGCGGCAGTTATGGAGGGCGGTACGCCGAAGGTTATTGAGAACTCGGAAGGCGATCGCACCACGCCTTCGATCGTCGCGTTTACCAAGGACGGCGAAGTACTGGTCGGCCAGCCGGCGAAGCGGCAGGCAGTGACCAACCCGACCAATACCCTGTTCGCGGTGAAGCGGCTGATCGGCCGCAAGCACGACGAAGAGGTAGTGCAAAAGGATCGCGACCTGGTGCCTTACAACATCGTTAAGGCCGATAACGGCGATGCCTGGGTGGAAGCCGACGGCAAGAAAATGGCGCCGCCGGAAATTTCCGCCCGGGTTTTGATGAAAATGAAAAAGACGGCCGAAGACTATCTGGGCGAGGAAGTAGCCGAGGCGGTGATCACCGTGCCGGCCTATTTCAACGACTCGCAGCGTCAGGCAACCAAAGACGCGGGCAAGATCGCCGGTTTGAAAGTGCGCCGTATTATCAATGAGCCGACCGCGGCCGCACTGGCCTATGGCATGGACAAGAAGGGCGGTGACCGCAAGATTGCGGTATTCGACCTCGGTGGCGGCACCTTCGATATTTCGATTATTGAAATTGCGGAAATCGATGGCGAACACCAGTTTGAAGTGCTCGCCACCAACGGCGATACCTTTCTCGGCGGTGAGGACTTCGACAAGCGGTTGATCGACTATCTGGTCGACGAATTCAAGAAAGACCAGGGCGTTGATCTGCGCAATGATCCGCTGGCTTTGCAGCGCCTGAAGGAAGGCGCGGAGCGGGCCAAGATCGAGCTGTCTTCGTCCGAGCAGACCGAAGTGAACCTGCCGTATATCACTGCCGATCAGTCCGGCCCGAAGCATATGAGTGTCAAGGTCACGCGGGCCAAGCTGGAATCCTTGGTGGACGATCTGATTACCCGCACGATTGCACCGTGCCGGACCGCGCTGGACGATGCTGATCTGAAGGTGACGGATATCGACGAGGTGATTCTGGTCGGTGGCCAGACCCGGATGCCGAAGGTACAGTCGGCGGTGACTGAATTCTTCGGCAAGGAACCGCGCAAGGACGTCAACCCGGATGAAGCGGTGGCTGTCGGTGCGGCGATTCAGGGCGGTGTACTGGGCGGCGAGGTCAAAGACGTTTTGCTGCTGGATGTCACGCCGCTGAGTCTGGGTATCGAAACCCTGGGCGGTGTGATGACCAAGCTGATCGAGAAAAATACCACCGTGCCGACCAAGGCGTCGCAGGTTTTCTCGACGGCCGAAGATAACCAGACCGCGGTGACCGTGCACGTGCTGCAAGGCGAGCGCGAGCGGGCGGCGGATAATAAATCGCTGGCCCGTTTCGATCTGGCCGGCATTGCCCCGGCGCCGCGCGGCATGCCGCAGATCGAAGTGACTTTCGATATCGACGCCAACGGTATCATGCACGTCAGCGCGAAAGACAATGCGACCGGTCAGGAGCAGAAGATCGAGATCAAGGCCGGCTCCGGTCTCAGCGGCGATGAAATCGACCGCATGGTCAAAGATGCCGAAGCGCATGCGGAGGACGACCGCAAGTTCAAGGAACTGGTTTCAGCCCGCAATAACGCAGACGGATTGGCCCATGCGACCCGCAAGAGCCTGGAAGAGATGGGCGACAAGATCGGCGACGAAGACAAGGCCAAGATCGAAGAGGCGGTGAAGGCCGTCGAGGAGGCGATCAAGGGCGACGACAAGGATTTGATCGACGCCAAGGTCAATGAACTGACTCAGGCCGCTCAGGCGATCTACCAACAGGTTCAGGCCGAGGCGCAGGCAAATGCGGCTGACGGTGATGCCGAAGCGCCGGTCGACGATGCGGTCGATGCCGAGTTCACCGAAGTAAAAGACGAGGATAAAGATAAGGATTGATTGGAGATTCTTTATCGCGAGTCATGAAAGCCCCGGTTTCCGGGGCTTTGTCATTCCGGCTTCCCATTTCTTTCTGTATTCGCGGTTTTTCTGTGCCGGTGGCTATTCGCAGATTTTTTCCAGCGTGGCGAAACGCACGCCTTTCACTTTGCCCGATTTCAGCAGAGACAGATTCTGTTCGTGTTGAAATTGCTACTGACTAACCCAATTTCAGGAGCAGATTTCTGGACCTTGTAGCATGTCAAAACGCGATTATTATGAAGTGCTGGGCGTAGGCCGGGACGCTCCCGAAGCGGACTTGAAAAAGGCCTATCGGCGGCTGGCCATGAAATACCATCCGGACCGCAATCCGGATGATGCCGCTGCCCAGGAAAAATTCAAAGAGGCCAAAGAGGCCTATGAGGTTTTGAAAGATCCGCAAAAGCGGTCAGCCTATGATCAATTCGGCCATGCGGCGGTCAATAACGGGCCGGGGCCGGGCGGGCCCGGCGGATTCAGCGGCGATGTCGGCGATATTTTCGGAGACATCTTTGGCGATATCTTCGGTGGTGGACGCCGTCGGCAGCAGCAGCGCGGGTCCGACCTGCGCTATGCCAT
>JANQPM010000092.1 GCA_028289465.1 Lysobacterales bacterium
TGCGCGTTGCACAAACCGCCTTGCCTCCCTTGGCTTGCTCTCCCGGTTGGGTGAGCGAGCAACGCGAGCGGCACCAGAGGGGTCGTGCGTTAGTTGTACGCTGTAGCCCCGGCTGGACAGTCTGGCGGTTTTCCGAAGGAAAGAAACTAGACTGGGAAGCCCGAAATGATGATAACTTTAGGGCGTGCGGTTGCGGTTTTCGTCCGCACGCGCTTAACGGTTCCGTCAGAAGGCTTCTTCGCTATAGCGAAACCGCCATCTGACTCCGCCTGCGCTACGAAAGAAGCGGGCGCGAGACTCATTGTGTCTGTGCGGCGGGAATAAAGCGGCAACAGCCGCTTTCGTTTTATTTCAGGCCGCGATTCGCGGCTTGTAAGAGGAGAATTCATGTCTGCCCTAATCTGCGGTTCACTGGCCTACGACACCATCATGGTGTTCCCCGAGCGGTTCAAAGACCACATTCTGCCGGACAAAGTCCATATCCTGAGCGTCGCCTTCCTGGTGCCGGAGATGCGCCGCGAATTCGGCGGCGTTGCGGGCAACATCAGCTACAACCTGAAAATGCTCGGCGCCGAGCCGTTTCCGATGGCTACCGTCGGCGACGATTTCGATCCGTACCGGCAGCGCTTCAGCGACCTGGGCATCTCTTTGCAATACGTGACCCAGATCGAAGGCCAATACACCCCACAGGCATTTATCACCACCGACCTCGATGACAACCAGATCGCCGCCTTTCACCCCGGCGCGATGGCCTACAGCTACCGCAACCAAGTCAAGGATACCGAAGGTATCCGCCTTGGCCTGGTCGGACCGGACGGCAAGGAAGCGATGCTGCAGCACTCCGAGCAATTCGCCGATCGCGGCGTTCCGCATATCTTCGATCCGGGCCAGGGCATGACCCTGTTCAACGGTGATGAACTCAAGCACCTGGTCGACCTGGCACGGTGGGTGATCGTCAATGACTACGAATCGCAGTTGCTGGAAGAGCGGACCGGCTTCAGCTCGCAGCAAATCGCACAGCAGGTGGACGCGTACATCGTGACCATGGGCGCGGACGGCTCGGTAATCCATACCCGCGAGGACCAGACCCGCGTCAGCACGCCGAAAGTGTCGAAGGTGGTCGACCCGACCGGCTGCGGCGACGCTTATCGCGCCGGTCTGATCTACGGCCTGCTGAACGATATGGATCTGGCCACCGCCTGCAGTATCGGCTCATTGCTGGGCGCGATAAAAATCCGGCATATGGGTCCGCAAAACCACCGCATCGCGCTGGACGAATTTCAGGACCGGTTCCAGCACAATTTCGGCTACCGGTTCTAGGCCGCAAGCCATTGCCGCAGCTTGACATTTCCGCTGCCGGGATGGACAATTCCGCCCCCTCGTGTGGCTATGTAGCTCAGCTGGTTAGAGCGCGGCACTCATAATGCTGAGGTCGGTGGTTCAAGTCCACCCATAGCCACCAATTTCATGAATCCTTCGGGCTCATCAAATTGATCGCTTTGGGTAGACTGCCACCTTCGTATTTCCCGTTTCTTTTTGTCATTTGACACTGCCTCGCAGAGATACACCGGTGTCCTATTCAGTGTTCTTCCGCGCGACGCGGCAAGTCACAATGTTATGCACTTTCACAGCGGGCGATGAGAGAATCTACACGCCGGAGACAGTATTACAGAACCAGGCAATTCCGATTTGGAGGTGTGTCGTGCCTAGCGTTCCTGCCACCGTATCAAAAAGACTGTCCGCCACCGTTCCAAGATATCAAAAGAATTTACAGTTCCTGCGAGACCGTGATGTCAATGAGGCGGATACTGTGGTGATCGTTGCGGATATGTTAAGTGAGGTGTTTGGATACGATAAATACACCGAAATCACAAGAGAATATGCTATTAAAGGCACTTATTGCGATATAGCAATTAAACGTGATGGTGCTAATGTCGATGTACTGGTTGAAGTTAAAGCAATTGGGCTGGAACTAAAGGATATCCATCTTCGGCAGGTCATTAACTATGCCTCGCAGTCCGGCATAACATGGGCAGTGTTAACGAACGGTATTCACTGGCAGGTACATCGTGTTTCTGTAGATGGCACAGTCAATCATGAAAAATTTCTCGAGTTTAATTTTCTCGAGCTCAGTGGCCGTAAAAAAGAGGATCAGCAGGCACTATTCACTTTATGTAAACGGGCATTAGATAAAGATTACATCACCGAAGTGTACGAATATAAGCAATCAGTAAACCGGTACGCGATCGGCGCAATTTTGCAAACCGGCGAAGCCTCCGCATTGGTGCGTAGAATACTTAGAAAAATCAAACCAGGTTTAAAAGTAACTTCTGAGGAAATTGGTATCCTTATTGAAAGCGAAGTGCTCAGGCGCGAAGTTACGCAGTCAGAAGAAGCCAAGTCTATGCTGAGGCGAGTCAAGCGAGCGCTTTCGATCAAACGTAAAGCGAGATGAGTATTTGTTATTTAATGATCATAGTGAAAAGAACTAGACATTTAGCAGGTATTGGTTTTTTGCAGTAACTTCCGGTTCGGCATTAGCGGAAGCTTTGTATTCGTTCGATTGGTTGGGTGGCGCTCAGTTCAGTAAAAGGAGCCACAGACGACCCGCCGGAGCGAGCTACTGGAAACTCACTACCAGCGCCGGATCACCGAGCAGGGTATACAGCAGCGCAGAATCGCCGTTTCGGCCTTCTGCGGCAAGCGCTGACAATATGGCCCTGCCCAATTTGGCGCCGGGTCGCAGTCGCGCCTGGAATGCCCGGCCCAGCGGCGTTACTTCCGAATTGTAGGACATGCCGGTGGTCGACCAGACGGCAACCATACCGCTATTCGGCGCAAGCACCAATTCTTCTCCAAGGCTGTCAAAGCCGGGCAGTGTGTAGCGCCCGATCAGGCAACTGAGGCCGGTCATGATGGGGTAGCTCCGATTACCGAGAGCCTGCGCATCGCTTGCCAGCAGCCAGCCTTCGGATGCCATTCGGTCGACACCGCCGTGGCCGAGGTATTGGACGACATCGACGCCGGACCGCAGGGCATCGAACAGCTGCGCGCGCGATGTGTCGACATCCTGGCTTAACAGATCGATTTGCGAAGCGGTGCCGAAAACCCGGGATGCGATCGTGGCCGCGCTTTGCGGGAAGTTCCCGCCTTTATCCGGATTGTCGGCCAGAAGCAAATGAACGGCGTTGATATTGTTGACCCGTGGTGCCGATGTACCCGACTCGTAGTCGACCAGCTTGTCCAGATAGTCCAGGACCTGCTGGTTGAACTTGGCCGGAATACGGCCCAAAGCCACTTCCGGCAGTCCGTCACCGTCGCGGTCGGCATACCGGTTGTCGGCCGCGTGCAGGCCGGATTCCACCAACTGCATCAGCGGCGGAACCAGATTGTAGCCGTCGACCACCCGGCCGCGGTAGTCAAAGCTGCCGTCGCCGAGCAATACGATGAAGCGCGGTCTTACGCGCCAGCTTCGTTGCGTGGTTTCGATAAACGACCGAATCGCTGACGGCCGTGGCTGGCTGTGGCTGAACTGGTCGTAGATATCTTCGAGCAGCACAACCTGGGTCCGATAACGACCTCCGGCAGCGCTGGAACGGTATTGCGCCAGCCGACCGGCGCCGTCCAGCAACGCATCAGTGGTGATGATCAGGTAGTCGGCTTTTTGACCCGTACCTTTCAGATCGGAGGCGTAATCCAGCGTAACGGCTGCCGGG
>JANQPM010000093.1 GCA_028289465.1 Lysobacterales bacterium
TGCGCGTTGCACAAACCGCCTTGCCTCCCTTGGCTTGCTCTCCCGGTTGGGTGAGCGAGCAACGCGAGCGGCACCAGAGGGGTCGTGCGTTAGTTGTACCTTGTCTTGCGGTTGCGGTTTTCGTCCGCAGGACGAAAGAAGCGGGCGCAAGACACCTTTATATTATCCCAGGCTAAGAAACGGAAACTGCAATAGTTCTTGCAGGCCGGCGGTCTACTGGCAGAATTCAGACGATAGGCGACGGAAAAATCATGCGACTCGTTATTTTCAGTGCGATACTACTGGTGGCCGCTGGCTGCACCAGCCTGAACCATCAGGCGTTTGCCGATCAGGACGGCGCGATACGCGGCTACGACCCGGTAGCCTATTTTACCGATGGCCAACCAGTGAAGGGCCGGCCTGAAATCAGTTACGACCATTTCGGCGCGACCTGGCATTTCGCCAGCGAGGACAACCGCCGGCGTTTTGCTGCCAACCCGGAAAAATATGCGCCGCAGTACGGCGGCTACTGCGCCTACGCAATGAGCAAGGGCTTCGTGGTATCCATTGACCCCGAAGCCTGGAGCATCCGCGACGATAAGCTCTACCTCAACTACAGCCCGGGGGTTCGCAGGACCTGGCTGAAGGACCCGGCCGGCTATATCGAAAAAGCCGACGGGCACTGGGCCCGAAAACTGGAAACGGGCATTGATGACGAATAGACCTGGCAGCTCTTAAACCCTTATAGCGCATCCATCCCGCGCCTCGGGGCCGGATGCGGCCTTGTATATCAGCGGCATCGAAAGGATTCCGTCTGCGCCGGCTTCGGCGCGCAGCAGTGCTTATTCCTGACGCCGGGGGTTGTCATTCCCGGGATTCATCATCCTGGGGTTTAAGCAGGTCTTCCAGCGATTTGGCGATTGCGTCGTATTTGTACGGCGGTATTCGATAAACCCAGCCGGCAACGCGCTGATTCAACCGATCGACCCAATCCTGCGGGTTCGGTGCGGCGCTGTTTTCGTCCTCGGCCACTGCATCGACCCCGACATCGACTCCGGCGTCGGCCGCTGCATCGACCCCGGTATCGGCCGCCGGCGCCACCGACTCCTCCACCGCAACCGCTGCTTCCAGGCTGAGCCAGGCATCGTCGTCCGTCCGGTTCAGCGCCGCTGTTATCCGGCGCCCGTCAAACGTGCTGAAAACCGCCGTCACCGCCGGCGGCGGAGCCTCGGCATCACTGTCTGGATCTTCAGCCGCCGCGACACCTTCCAGGCGCAAATTGGCCAGGCCGCCGGCTACGCCGTTGACCGACCAGTTGGACAGCAATTCGCGCCCGGCCGGCAGATTAAGCAGCTCGAAATCGGTCTGCCCCGCACCGCTTTTGCCGATTTGCACTACACCGCCATTGGCGTGAGCGACCGTTACCTGTCTGACCTCGGCGGAGTCCAGATTCAGAATCTCGCGATCCGCCCAGCCGATGGCGTCTTCGGCAATTCGAAAGCCCTTGTTCAGCAGCACGCTCTGCGCACTATCGGGCAGCCGGGCATACTGCCCGTCGCGCCCCTGGGCCGGGTTGCCCAGAATCACCGCCCAGGACTCCGAGTCGCCGGCCGACAGGCGCAGCAACTTGCCTTGTGCCGCCTCGCCGGCAATGTCCTCCACGCCGATGCGGTGATAGAGGTCGGGATTGGCGGTTTTAGGCTCAACCGTCCGCGCTTCGGCCAAATCCGCGAGCAGCGGACGAAGGACCGACCAGTCAGCCGCATAGCCGTCCAGGTTGGCCACGGTCCAGCCGCGATCGGTTCGCTTAAGATCGGCGACCAGATCCTCGCCTGCCGCCAGTATCTGTACGCGGTCGACCTCGTTGACCCGTTTGGCGAGGCCGGGTATGAAGGAGGCATTCACTGCCACACCATTGCCGCCACCGGACCGGTTCAGCCAGAAGACCGCGGCGATCAGAACAACCGCCAACAGCGTCAGCAGCCCGAACTGTTTCCGGTTCATGACGACTCTCCTTGACGTTGACGCCGGCGCCAGCGAACAAAGCCCAGCGCAAGCAGCGCGACCGCGATCGGCACCACGATAATATTGACGAACTTCAGGCGGCTGCCCAGCGCTTCGATCTCGCGGTCCAGATCGCGCCGCACCTGGCGCAGATCCCGCCGAATCTGCAGACGCTGGTCAACGAAACGCTGCAATTCGGTCTGCTGCTCCGCGGTCAGAACTGCCAGGTTATCGTCGCTGCGGCCGCTTTGCAGTTCGCCCAGCTTGCGTTCGGTATCTTCCAGTTCCTGCTGCAAACGCTGCTCGGTTGCACGCAGGCGCTGTTCCGCATCCAGCCGCAGCGACTCGACGCGCGTAAACGGACGGTCGGAACTGGCGCGCGCGCGGATACTGATCAGATCGGCATTGCCGAGCAGATTGTCAATCGCATTGATCACCAGCGTGCCGTTGTCGGCAAACGCATTCACAATGCTCTGCCCGAAAAACGGCTGTTTCTGGACCCACAACCGGTCGCTGAGCAGATCGGTATCGGCGAACAGCAGAATATTGGCGTCCTGTTCGGCGCTTGAGACATGCTGTTCCGGATCAATGCCTTCCGGCAGTTGATCGGGGAATGCCGACGCCGGCCGGCCGGTCAGGCGCACGGCGATGGAATAACGCTCCCCGGTCGGGTTAAAGCCGTTTAACAGCTCCGCCGGGTTTGGCAGAAAGCGCAATCTCGAGCTCGCCAGCGTATTGGCGTTCTGCGATGTCCACAGCAGCGGCTGCAGCGTCAGCGCCGCATCTTCTGCAGCCTGGAAATAGCCGGCCGAGGATAGATTGACCGACTCCAGATCCGCCGAAACCACATCGGCCTGCTCCATCGCTTCTCCGGGCAGGCCCATCACCGCCAGATGACGCACCGGCGGCTGGTTCGGCGCAACGCCGACCTGCAACGCAAAGCGCAGGTCGCCAACCACTTCCGCGCTGTTGTATTCAACGCCCCAGGCTGCCAGCAGATCGGGCAGATCCGAAGCGCTGCCGGCAGTCGCCGCGGCCAGCGGGTCGGCCGGATTGGCCGGCGCTTCCGCCTCTGCCAGCGGGTCCAGAAACGCCAGCAGACGCCCGCCTTTCAGCACGAACTGGTCTATTGCATACCGTTTGGCCTGACTCAGGTTCTTCGGGTGAATCAGTACCAGCACATCCAACCCTTCGGGCAGCCCGTCGGTTGCCGGGTCGACAGTCTGCAAATCGAAAAGCTGGTTCATCTGGTCGTGGATAACCCAGGCTTCACGCATGCGCTGGGTTGCCGGATCGAATTCAGCGGTCACCGGCAGCGAGGACAGCAGGCCGACCACCGGCTTGCTGGTGCGACCAAGACCCTGGACCATTTTCGCCAGATCGTATTCCAGAAACTCTTCCTTGCGCGGGTCCAGGAACGGCATGATTTGCAGATCGTCAACGCTGTTGGTTCCGGCAATGCCGAAGTACAGAGAATCTCCGGCGGTGCTGATCGGCACTGCCTGCAGGCCGAAGGCCGCGGCCTGATCCTCTTCTTCCGAGAACGGCTTGGGGTCAATCGTGCGGATGTTCAGCTTTCCGCCGGAGCGCTGCGCGAACTCATCCAGCAACTCCCCGACCCGGCTGGCATAGCTGCGAATCTGCGGCAGATCCTGGCTGACGTCCTGCGAGAAGAAATAATGCAGCGTGACCGGTTCCGGCAGTTCGCGCAGAATATTCTTGGTGCCTTCGCTCAGGGTGTAGAGGCGGTTTTCTGTCAGGTCCAGCCGCGCGCCGCGCAACAAAACGGAACTCAGTATGGTCAGGACCACGAACACGACGAACAGTATCGCCAGCGAGCCTACCGAGAAGAATGTCTGAGTATTTTTTTCCATCAGTCTGCCTTCTTCAGTTCCAGCACAATGATATTGGCCAGCAGCCAGAAACCCATGACCAGCGCGAAATACACCAGGTCCCTCAAATCGATGACTCCTTTCGAGATCGCCGCGAAATGGCTTAGAAAGCTGAGGTTGGAAATGCCGTCCAGAAAGACCTGCGGCGCCCATCCCTTAAAGAAGTTGAGCACCAGCGGAAGACCGCTGACCAGGAACAGGAAACAGACGACGACGGTCAGAATGAACGCGACCACCTGATTGCGGGTCAGTGCCGACAAGCACGAGCCGATCGCGAGAAAACCGCCGGCCATCAGCCAGGAACCGATATAGGCGGCCAGAATGCTGCCGTTATCGGGGTCGCCCAGCAGATTGACGGTGATCCAGACCGGAAAAGTCAGCAGCAGGGCCAGTCCGACAAACAGCCACGCGGCCAGAAACTTGCCCAGCACCGCCTGCTGCAGGGTAACCGGCAGCGTCAGCAGCAATTCGACCGTGCCGGTCTTGCGCTCCTCGGCCCACAGCCGCATGGATATGGCCGGCACCAAAAACAGATAAAGCCACGGGTGGAAACGGAAAAACGGTTCCAGATCGGCAATGCCGCGCTCGTAAAAACCGCCCAGATAGAATGTCAGCGCACTCGCTGCCATCAGGAATATCACGATAAATACATAGGCCACCGGAGTCGCAAAATAGCCGGCAAGTTCGCGCCGCAATACATTGGTCATCGCTTGCATCAGACTGTCCCCCGCTGTTGGGCCCGGCCGGTTATCTCGCGAAAGACCTCATCCAGGCGGCCGCTTTCCCAGCGCAGTTCGGACACTGTCCACCGGTGCATATCGACCGCGCCGGTCACCGCAGCGAGCAGATCCGCGTCCGGCTGCGGAAACACCGTCAGTTCGTGTTCTTTCAGTTCCACCCTGGCGGTTTCCGGCAGTTCGGACAGCGCGCTGGCCGCCTGCTGCGGATGGTCGACCACCAGGGTGATCGCGTTATGGTAACGGGAGCGCCGGACCAGACCGCGTGGCGTGTCGTCGACCAGCAAACGCCCTTCGGCGATAATCATCGCGCGGCTGCACAAGGCTTCGACCTCTTCCAGAATATGGGTGGAAATAATGATGATCTTGTCTTCCGCCATACCCCGAATCAGGCGCCGGACTTCGTGCTTCTGGTTCGGGTCCAGACCGTCGGTCGGTTCGTCCAGAATCAGCACCTGCGGATCGTGCAGTATGGCCTGGGCCAGGCCGACCCGGCGCTTATATCCTTTGGACAGGGTCTCGATCGTCTGCGACGAGACCGGCTCCAGGTTCAGCCGCTGCATGGTTTGGGCGACCGACCGTTTCGCATCGCTGCCGGACAGGCTTCTGGCGCGGGCGACAAACTGTAAAAACTGGCGGACCGTCATCTCGCCGTACAGCGGCGCGCCTTCCGGCAGGTAGCCGATACAGCGCCGCAGCGCCAGCGTATCGCCGGTGAGATCATGGCCCTGAATACTGGCGGTGCCGGAACTCGGCGTCAGAAAGCCGCTGAGCATTTTCATGGTCGTGGATTTCCCGGCCCCGTTCGGGCCGAGAAAGCCCAGCACTTCCCCTTCGTTGACGGTAAAACTCAGGCCATCAACGGCGGTGAAATCGCCGTACTGCTTGGTCAAGGATTTTGCTTCGATCATCAACTGCCCCAGTTATCGCTGCGGTGATATTCATGCAGCCGGAATTTTATTTTTTTCAGGCCGATTTTCAAGGGTCATCGGATCGGATTCGCCGTAAACGCCGCAATCGTCTAAAAATAACCGGTCAGACCTTTCGTTTTGCATCGTTTACAGGTATGTTGTCAGGCGTTTTTTTCGGTTATACATCTTGGAACTGACGCAACTCGATCATCTGCCCGACGGGCTTCTGGAAAAACCCGCCTCAGCCCTGTATCAGCAGCTCACGGGCCCCACGCTGATTCATCTGCGCGGGCGGCGCAAGCATCCGCTATTCGTATCGGTACTGCAACACGGCAACGAAGACACCGGCTGGGAAGCGGTGCGGCGGTTGCTTAAAACACAATATTCGCACAGCCAGCTACCCCGCAGCCTGTCCTTGCTCATCGGCAACGTGGAAGCGGCCCGACACCGTGTCCGCCACCTCGACCATCAGCCTGACTTCAACCGTTGCTGGCCTGCCTACCAAGTGAGGGAAAACCGGGCTGCCGACCGACATAGAGAGGACAGTGAATATCACCAAATGTTCCGTCAGGTCACCGATCTGATGCGCGAACGGCGGGCCTTTGCGAGCATCGACATTCATAACAACACCGGCATGAACCCGCACTACGCCGCGGTCAACCGAATGGACAACCGCTTCTTCCGGCTGGCCAGCCTGTTTTCGCACACCGTGATTTACTTCGAAATACCGCGCGGGGTTCAATCGAATGCGTTCGCCGATTTCTGTCCGGCGGTCACGCTGGAATGCGGCCAGGCCGGAGATGTGCACGGCACCGACCATTCGCTGGCCTATCTGCAGACCGTGCTGCAGCAATCCAGGCTGTCCGGTGATCCGCTGGTCAGGGGCGAGCTGGATCTGTTCCATATGGTGGCAACCGTGCGTGTGCCGGACACGCTGTCTTTCGGCTTCGGGTCCACGGACTGCCAGATCAATTTCATTCCGGACCTGGACCACCTGAATTTCTGCGAACTCGAGGCCGGCACTCTGTTCGGCCACTGCAACGGCGCCGGCAGCGGCGCGCTGCACGCGGTCGATCTGAACGACCATCCGGTGACCAGCGACTACTTCCGCTTCGATCAGGGCCGAATACGGACGCGGCGGCGGCTGATGCCGTCAATGCTGACCATAGATAAGCAGGTTATCCGCCAGGACTGCCTGTGCTATCTGATGGAGCGTCTGGATACCGACGCGCTTCGCCGAACCGCCGCCGAACCGCTGCCGGAACCCACCGGGCAGCGGGTATAACTGGCCGGAATCACCGGCCCAGTGTAGGAGCGCCTTTAGGCGCGATTGCTTTTGGCACAATAGAAATTCCGGCTAAACAAAACGCGTTATCAGTTTGGCACTGCCAACGAAGTCCAATCATCGCGCCTAAAGGCGCTCCTACGGAAAAACGCTGCAAAGCGGGGTAATGAACCCCTAGGAGCCTCAGGCGACCCGCCGGAGCGAGCGCTGTGAGGCTGGAACCCATAGACTCATGCCATAGCCCAGGCTGGACAGTTCGGCGGTTTTCCGAAGGAAAGAAGGCGGGCTGGGAGGCCCCGGACTAAGAAACTTGGGGCGCTC
>JANQPM010000108.1 GCA_028289465.1 Lysobacterales bacterium
TGATCAAGACCTGTTCGAAACCGAAATCCCGGTAGACTGCGAACAGCAGATCGATGAACTCGGATACCTCCTGCTGAACCTGTTCCTCGGTGCAGAAAATATGGCCGTCGTCCTGGACAAAATTACGCACCCGCATCAGCCCGTGCAGCGAACCCGACGGCTCGTTCCGATGGCACGAACCGAATTCCGACATGCGCAGCGGCAGATCGCGGTAACTGTGCAGGCCCTGATTGTAAATCTGCACATGGCACGGACAATTCATCGGCTTGACTGCATAGTCGCGGCTTTCCGACTCGGTGGTAAACATCATCTCCTGGAATTTGTCCCAGTGGCCGGATTTCTCCCACAGCACCCGGTCGACGATTTCCGGCGTATGCACTTCCTGGTAGCCATGGTCGCGAAGCTTCTCGCGAATATAGTCTTGTATGGCCACGTAGATACGCCAGCCATGATCGTGCCAGAACACCATGCCGGGTGCTTCTTCCTGGGCATGAAACAGGTTTAACTGCCTGCCGAGCTTGCGGTGATCGCGCTTCTCGGCCTCTTCCAGCCGGTGCAGATACGCTTTCAGCGCTTTCTTATCCGCCCAGGCCGTGCCGTAAATGCGCTGCAACATTTCGTTGTTAGAATCCCCGCGCCAGTACGCACCGGCCAGCTTGGTCAGCTTGAACGCGCCAAGCTTGCCGGTATTGGGCACATGGGGCCCGCGGCACAAATCCATCCAATCGCCCTGCCGGTACAGCGATATTTCCTCGTCTTCAGGCAAGTCCTCGATAATCTGCGCCTTGTACTCCTCGCCCATCTGCCGGAAATGCTGAATGGCCTGTCCGCGCGGCATCACTTCCCGAACCACCGGCAGATCGTCTTTGACGATGCGCTTCATTTCCGCTTCGATATGGTCAACGTCCTCCGGTTTGAAACCCTCCGGGTAGGCGAAATCGTAATAGAAACCGTCGTCGATGACCGGGCCGATGGTAACCTGCGCGTCCGGGAACAGGCGCTGCACCGCCTGAGCCAGCAGATGTGCCGTGGAATGCCGAATCACTTCCAGGCCCTCCTCGTCCCGGCTGGTGATAATGCGCAGCACGGCATCCTGATGAATCAGGAAAGTGGCATCCACCAGGCGCCCGTCCACTTCCCCGGCCAGGGTGGCCTTAGCCAGCCCCGGACCGATATCGGCCGCCACATCAACCACCCTCACGGGCTGGTTGAAAATCCGCTGGCTTCCATCTGGCAAAGTAATTACTGGCATCGTTAAACCTGTTCGTCTGCTCCCGCTCGGGCAAACCCTCCGTTAGACCTGAAAAGGCGCAATAAAAAAGGGCGCAAAGCGCCCTTCCGGAATCTGCTTTGCCGCACGACTATGGAGAATTGATAGTTCGCATCCTCATATCCCTATCATACGCGCAGCTTGTACAGTATCCAATCCCCGGCACCTTATATTATCCACCGACATGCTGGATCATATGGATGGAAACGCGGCCATTGAAACTGCTGTGACAGCCCCTCGTTAACCGGCAGGCATTCAGCCCGCGCCGGATTTCCAGGCGAAAAACCCGGTTCGCCGTAGGCTTAATAACCGGGTTCGCCGGCGCGGCAAGCGGTTTTGCGCCCTGATTGGCCTGCTGCGTACCTCGAACGACCTACCCTCCCTTTGCCTGCGCACCCCTTAACACTCCTTTAAACCTATGCTTTAATGAGAAAACTACCTGACTGCGAATACGTAAGGGGATAGCCATTAAAGTTCTAGTCACCGCGCTGATTCTTAGCGTAGCCGCCGGCCATCTCCATGCGGCAACCTTCACAGTAAACTCCAACCAGTGTTCCGGCACCGGATCCATCCGCGAGGCGATCGCAAACGCCAACGCGACACCCGGGACCGATACCATTTCCTTTACCGGCAACCTTCTGGTCAGCGGCATCACCCGCAACTCATGCGGGCTGGCGACCAATGACCCGGCGCAATTCTATTTGGGTACGGTGACCGAGTCCGTCATTATCGACGGCCAGGGCGCCATCGTTCAGGGTGCGCCGAGATGGGTCACGGTGGACGGGCTGACGAATATCGCCGATCAGTGTCCGGGCAGGATTCCCGGTGCGGTCATCGTATCCCAGGCGCCCGGCTTTTTGCGGGTGGAATCCGGCGCGACTGTCGAAATAAGAAACATGGAGTTCCGCCAGTTGTCAGCGCTGGTACATTTGCGCGACAACAGCAACTTAATCCTGCATAACAGCCGGCTGCGGGAGATCATCGACTGGTTCAGATTTTGCGACCGGCCCGCGATCTGGGGGCTCGAAAACGCCAATGTGACTGTATCTGACAGCGTGTTCACCCTGGTTCAAAACGCAGGCGGCGTGGTCGGAAGCCCGGTTGGAACCCTGATCTGGGAACCGGCCGCGATATCGGACCTGGACAGCGGCACGCTGAATGTGACAAATACCATATTTGAATCAGGCAAAGCAGCCATTCAATGGAGCGGCACCGCCAATATCGTCAGCAGCCAATTCAGAGGTTCCGGGTGGATCAACACCCCAGGCGGCTCAGCCAATATCGTAAATTCATTGTTCGTTAGTGACATCGGTTTCGACGACTTCGCCCGCATCTATGCCAGTGACAACGCTGTCGTCGATATTCAAGCCTCCACTTTCTACGCCAGCGTTCTTGCATGCGACCGCGCCTGCCTGGCCGATACGGGTGCGCTGATCGCCAACGCAGGGGCCACGATTAATGTCCGGGAAAGCGCGGTCGGCGTGGGCCTGCCCGCTGATATCGGTAATCTGTTGCGTACCAACGGCGGTGGGGGCATCACGGCTGACGTTTTCACCTGGATGCAGTCGGTTCAATCGCAGGACTCCGCAACGCTGCAGTCCTTTACCGGCCAGCCCGGACTGCTGACCGACCCGCCGGGGCTGCCTAACACGCTGGTCCCGGTGATTCCAGGCAGCGTGACGCCATTGCTGGGGTCGGCACCCATGCCGGGTGTGTTGATCGATGCGATACCGGATGCCGCTGCCGGTGGTAGCAATGAGCTGCGCAACCCGATTGACAATGCTCCGATTGCACTCGATGTATTTGGCAATCCGAGAGTCGACGGCAACAATACGCGAACGATCGGCGCGATCCAGTTGACGCTGGCTCCGCACCTGGTTGTCACGTCCGTGGGCCGCAGACAGGTCGAACTAAGCTGGAACCGCCCGAAGGACCCGGATCCGGCCACGCCGGTCACCGGCTATGCCGTGCTGTACCAGCCGGTAGACGGGAGCATTCCTGAGCGGCGGGTTGATCTTGCCGGCCCGGACACACTGACCGCAACCATCAGCGGACTCATTCCCGGCACCGCCTATGAATTCACCGTCGTCGGCGTGAACGCCAGCGGAGACGGCCCGCCGAGCAATGCCGTACAAGCACGCACCACCGGCTCTGCAGTACTGGCCGTCCCGTCACTGTCACCGGCGATGCTGGCCATGCTAGCCCTGTGCCTGCTGCTGCTGGCATGGCGCTCAACGCGCACCGTGCCCTGAGTGACGCACGATACGGGATTTGAATCGCGTCGCGCCGAACAACAACGACAAGAACTCCAAGCTCTCCCTGCGAGGCAGTGTCAAACCCAAAAAGGCAGCATGAAAGTCCTTGATCTGTTCTCAGGTATCGGCAGGTTCTCATGATGAAGGGCGGCGAATGTTGCGACCTCGCAACCGGCTAACTTATCGACGAGCATGAGGACCTAGAACAAACATTTATTGGTTAGCTATCTGGTAAATACTAAGAACGCTATCTCGTGAAATTCGCTTCATATCTTTTTAAGTTTATTTTCGGGCTGCTGCCATCTATTTACTAGGCATAGCATTTCTTGGTATGCGGTGCTTGAATTCTCGGTTACCTTATTGTCGTCTGTTTGGATTTGGACAATGAATGGCAAAGTCGACTTATGAAGCTGCAATACCGACGTATAAAGATAGTCTTTGGCGGTTTCCTCACAATAAATATTCCTTCTGATCCCAACCGCAAGTGCCTCGACAAAGTTAAGCATCTCATAGATGTATCCACCGTCCCGAACTTGTTCCGATGATAACTTCTCAACTGGACCGGCAAGGACTGCTAGCGATTGATAACCCTTGCCATTGTTATTGGAGGAATTTTCTGGATTCTTTTTTGAGTATTTTGAAATTGTTAGTGCAGCATTTTCATGCGTTTTGCGAAATTCACTCGACAAAAGCAAGCCCATCGTGTTTGACTTCTTTGCGATATCCCTGTCAGACTTTATCTGTTTAACAACAAGCTCCTGTTCAGCATGGATTTGCCGCACCATGGCTTGTCGACTTGACTCGATTTGCGATATCACGCCTTTTTTAGCAGAGAATATCGCCCATATAGCTACCCCAAGGCCCAATAAATTTAGGCCTGGTTCAACCCAGGTGATCATAACTCCCCCTCAAAAGATGAAATCAGAGATGCATAATCCCCGAATTTATCAGGAATTTTTGCTAATTACCGCCACCAGTTCTAAACCCGTGACGGGCATCTGCCCGAAGCGCAAGCTGGCGAACCACAACGGCAGCACTAAAATTTTTTCTCTTCATCACACCACTCCTATTATGTACACAGGGCTTAGGACTCAACTACTCAAGTAATAGTCTAAGTTGTCACTGAAGGCAACCTGCCTAGGTCTTAGCCTATTTGCGAACCGCACGGCAATGCTAAGGTAAATTCTACGCGGAATCAACGCGCCATGCAAGTCGCCTATTGAACGGTCACAATCAATAGACAATCGAAATAGCAACCCGGTTCCTTCCGAACTTTCTTCTCCCGGGCGATTGATTTCTTGGGGCTAAAAGCCCTAATAAATGGCAGGCGATACGGGATTTGAACCGCGTCGCGCCGAACAACGACGACAAGAACTCCAAGCTCTCCCTGCGAGGCAGTGTCAAACCCAAAAAGAAACGAGCACCCAAAAAAACCGCACTCTACACTCATCACGGGCAGTATCAACCAAAAAAAAGAAACGGGAACTAAAGAACAGCGAATCTCTACCGCCTATCATTTCTTGGGGCTGACAAGCCCCAAGAAATGGTGGGCGATACGGGATTTGAACCGCCTCGCGCCGAACAACAACGGCAAGAACTCCAAGCTCTCCCTGCGAGGCAGTGTCAAACCCAAAAAGAAACGGGAAACATTTAAGAACAGCGAATCCCTACCGCCTATCATTTCTTGGGGCTGACAAGCCCCAAGAAATGGTGGGCGATACGGGATTTGAACCTGTGACCTCTGCCATGTCAAGACAGCGCTCTAACCAACTGAGCTAATCGCCCTCTCAGAAGACCCGGCGGCGCCAGCCGGCCGGCTGAATATGACCGTTCCAAACAGGGTTATTTCGGACATATTCGAGGGGGCGGCAAGATAGCATAAAATGAAGCACTGACTCAAGCGGCAGCGGCAGAGCTGTCCTGCCAGTGCCGGTCACGCTTTTTCCAGCGCATATCCCTACAGCTTTGCCGGTACCCGTGCGATAATTTTGCCGATAACGTAGCCGATTCGATCCATAGCCAGTGAGCCCTATGCCCGTTCCGTTCGTCCACCTCCATCTACACACCGAATACTCGATGGTGGACAGTACAATCCGTATCAGGGCGTTGGCAAAGCAGGCTCGCAAGCTGGGCATGCCGGCCATTGCGGTTACCGACCAGAACAACCTGTTCGCGCTGGTCAAGTTCTACCGCAGCGCGGAAAAGGCCGGTATCAAGCCGCTGATCGGTGCCGATCTGTGGGTCAGCAATCCAAGTGCGCCGGACGAGCCGCACAAATTGGTGCTGCTATGCCAGAACCGGGAAGGCTATCTGGAGTTGTGCCAGCTGCTGTCAAAAAGCTACCTGGAAGGCCAGCACCGCGGTATGCCGATGGTCAACCGGCATTGGATCAGTCAGCACAGCAACGGCCTGATTGCGCTGTCCGGTGCCCGCGAGGGCGATATCGGCAAAGCCTTGATTAACGATCACCTCAACCAGGCAGAAACGATTCTGCAGGGCTGGATGGAGGATTTCCCGGGACGCTTCTACCTGGAAGTTCAGCGCACCGACCGCGACCAGGAACATTGGCACGAACAGCAGGTGCTGCGTCTGGCCGGACGTACCCGCTGTCCGGTTGTCGCCACCAATGATGTGCGCTTCCTAGAAGCCGGGGACTTCGATGCGCACGAGGCCCGGGTCTGCATTCACAACGGCGACCGCCTGTCCGACGACCGGCGACCGCGCCACTATTCCCCTCAGCAGTATCTGCGCAGCCCCGAAGAAATGGCCGAACTGTTCAGCGACCTGCCGGAAGCGCTGCAAAACAGCGTGGAAATCGCAAAGCGCTGCAATCTGGCGATGGACTTCGACAACTATGTGCTGCCGGCGTTTCCGACCCCGGAGCAGGAACCCGAGGACCGCTATCTTAAGCGGGTCGCCGAGCAAGGGCTGAAAAAACGACTGGCCGGCCTGGGCATTGCAGAAGGCTATCAGGAACCGGACTACCATCAACGCCTGCACGAAGAACTGAAAGTCATCACCGACATGGGCTTTCCAGGCTACTTTCTGATCGTCGCAGACTTTATTCGCTGGGCCAAGAACAACGGTATTCCGGTCGGACCGGGGCGCGGCTCCGGTGCCGGCTCGCTGGTCGCCTATTCCCTGGAGATTACCGATCTGGACCCGCTGCGCTACGAATTGCTGTTCGAACGCTTCTTAAACCCGGAACGTATCTCCATGCCCGATTTCGATGTGGATTTCTGCATGGAGCAGCGCGACCGCGTGATTGACTACGTGGCCGATACTTACGGCCGCGACCACGTCAGCCAGATCATCACCTACGGCTCGATGGCGGCCAAGGCTGTCGTGCGCGACTGCGGGCGGGTGCTGGGCCATGCCTATGGCTTCGTCGACAGTATCGCCAAGCTGATTCCGATGACGCTGGGTATTACCCTGAAGAAAGCGCTGGAGGAAGAACCGCAGCTCAAGCAACGCTATGAGCAGGAAGAAGACACCAGGGCCGTGCTCGATCTCGCATTGTCGCTGGAAGGCCTGATCCGCAATGCCGGCAAGCACGCCGGCGGCGTGGTGATCGCGCCGTCCAGGCTGACCGATTTCTCGCCGTTATTCTGCGAACCCGGCGGCGGCGGCGTGGTCACCCAATTTGACAAGGACGATGTGGAAACCATCGGCCTGGTGAAATTCGACTTTCTCGGGCTGCGCACCCTGACAATCCTGGACTGGGCGCTGAAGACCATCAATCAGCAGCGGACGGATCAGGATCGGGAACCGATCGACCTGGCTCAGATTCCGCTGAATGACGAGGCGACATTCAAATTGCTGCAGTCCTGCCAAACCACGGCGGTATTTCAATTGGAATCGCGCGGCATGAAAGATCTGATCCGGCGCCTGGTGCCGGACCGCTTCGAGGAAATTGTCGCGCTGGTCGCGCTGTTTCGGCCGGGGCCGCTGGAATCCGGCATGGTCGGCGATTTTATCGACCGCAAGCACGGCCGCGCGCCGATTGCCTACCCCCATCCGGCCCTGGAGTCTATTTTGCAGCCGACCTACGGCGTGATCCTGTACCAGGAACAGGTGATGCAGATTGCGCAGGATCTGGCCGGCTACACGCTGGGCGGCGCGGACATTCTGCGACGCGCAATGGGTAAGAAAAAGCCGGAAGAGATGGCCAAGCAGCGCCTGGTCTTTGTGCAGGGCGCGACCCAGCGGGGCGTGGAACAGAATCAGGCCAACTACATCTTCGATCAGATGGAGACTTTTGCCGGCTACGGTTTCAACAAATCGCATTCTGCCGCTTATGCGTTGATCGCATATCAGACCGCCTATCTGAAGGCCCATTATCCGGCCGCATTCATGGCGGCGGTACTGTCTTCGGATATGGACAATACGGACAAGATCGGCACACTGATCGAAGACTGCCGGGAAATCGGGCTCAAGGTGGAACCACCGGATGTCAATCAGTGCGACTACCAGTTCACCGTCAAGGACGACAAGACGATATGCTACGGTCTGGGCGCGATTAAAGGGGTCGGCAAAGCCGCGGTGGAAAACCTGCGCGAGGAGCGCCAAAACCGCGGCCGGTTCGACAAGCTGGAAACCCTGTGTCAGCGCGTCGACCTGCAGAAATTCAATCGCCGGGTCATGGAGATACTGATTCGCTCCGGTGCAATGGACGCACTGGATGCCGAAGCCAACCGCGCGCGCATGATGCAGCAGTTGCCGGCAGCGCTGCAGGCCGCCGAGCAAATGCACCGGGACCGCGACGCCGGACAGGCCGATATGTTCGGCACCAGCGCGCCGGAACCCCCGAAATTACACCGATCCTCAGTGGCCGATTGGCCGCAGGAAATGCGCCTGCGCGGTGAGCGCGATACGCTGGGCCTGTACCTGACAGGCCACCCGGTGAATATTCACCAATCCGACCTGCGCCATTTCACCACCTGCCGGCTGGCGGACCTCGCCAACCAGATACCGAGCGAGGAACCGGAAAGCTATCGCGGCCGCGGGGGCGGCAAGCCGATGGTGCTGGCCGGACTGATCATGGCCATGCGCCGCCGCTCGGGCGGCGCCTTCGTCGCGATCGGGGACGGCAGCGGACGGCTGGAACTGGCGTTGTTCGACGAGAGTTTCGGGCTTTATGCAGACAAACTGGTCAAGGAAGAAATCATCGTCGCCGAGGGTAATGTCAAAACCAACAGTTTCAGCGGCGGCTACAGCATGGCGGTCAGTAAAATCATGACGCTGCCGGAAGCCAAGGCGCATTTCGCCAACGGTGTCAGCATCAGCGTTGTCGGACCGCAGAACGACCTCTCCTACCTGCTGGAAAATACCCTGGCGCCATATCGCAACGGCCGTGCGCCGTTATGGGTCGATTATCAGAATGGACGTGCCCGCGTGCGCCTGGAACTGGACGAATCACACCGGGTCAGGCCCTGTGAAGAACTGCTGGCCGCGTTACGCGAACTGGATGTGGTCAGCGATGCTAAGCTGGTCTATTAAGCTGTACTGGCAATCGTAGCGCCGCGGAGCCACGAGAGGTCCGCCGAAGTCAGTGACGCCGGACTCTTGCTACAGCGAAACCACGCCTGATAATACCATCACCTGTAGCAGCGCCTTTGGGCGCGAGCGTCTTTCGCTGAGTAAAGCCCCGGTTAATGAAAATTCCGGCTGTCGCGCCCAAAGGCGCTCCTACATCGACGATGATCCTTCGCGGTGATCCATAGACAGTCTGGCTGCCCTTCGAAGGGGATAGACTAAAACGCCACCGGGCATGAGGTTGCGGTTTTCGCCGAAACGCGCTTAACGGCTCCATCAGAAGACTTCTTCGCTATCGCGAAATCGCAGCGCAGGTGACTTGGCCGGCGGTTTTGCCAACGGCAAAGAAGCCGGCCAGCAGGCACCGTTAAGCGCGTCTGACACCACCTCCGCCCGGAAGAAGGGGACGCAAGACTCCTCTTACCGACCGTAGCGCCGATACAGAATATTCACCCGCCGGACATACTCCCGGGTTTCTGCATAGGGCGGAATGTCACCGTATTTTTTGACCGCCCCGCTGCCGGCATTGTAGGCCGCGACCGCCAGATTCACGTTGCCGGAGAATTCGGCCAGCAGATCGGACAAGTGCTCGGCGCCGGCCAGAATATTCTGCGCCGGCTCGTACGGATCGGTAATACCGTAATGGGTTTGATTGGCCGGCATCAATTGCATCAGCCCCTGTGCGCCCTTTGGCGATAGCGCATCGGGCTGAAACGCCGATTCGGCATGGATGATCGCGCGCAGCAATGCCTCATCGACGGAAAATGTCTCGGCCGCCTGCTGCGTGATATTGGCAAACGCACTGCGGTTCAGCGGAATGCGCTGCCAATCGAGCTGACGGCATTTGGGATCGCTGGCGTAACACGGAAAGTCCAGCGTCTGGTAGCGGTACTGGGCAGGCCGGGTTGTGGTATAGGTCGTAATGCCGTTTTCGTCCACATACTTGTAAACCTGGGCCGGCAGATCGACGGCCCAGAGAAACAACACGCTGGTGCACAACAACAAATTGACGCCCGGTTTTCGCATATGCCCTTATCGTTAAAACGGAT
The DNA here is from genome assembly GCA_028289465.1 of Lysobacterales bacterium. Taxonomy (GTDB): domain Bacteria; phylum Pseudomonadota; class Gammaproteobacteria; order Xanthomonadales; family SZUA-36; genus JANQPM01. The sequence goes on from JANQPM010000108.1 coordinate 10,110, forward strand.
CCGCTATGGTAGTGCCGCCGTCAGCGATTATCGTCTGACCGGTAACATAGCCGGCGGCGTCGGACAGCAGGAAGGCAACGACGCGTGCGATGTCCTGCGGCTGGCCGACACGGCCCAGCGCCGAATCGGACTTGATCTTGTCCAGCAGCGCCTGGTTGCTCATCAGCGCCTTGGAAAAATCGGTCTCGATCAGCCCCGGCGCAACACCGTTTACTCGAATGCCCTGGCCACCCAGCTCCAGCGCCAGATTTCTGACCAGTTGCATTTCTGCTGACTTTGACAGGCCGTAGGTGCCGATCAGCCGGCTGCCCATCAGGCCAGCGATGCTGCTGATCAGTACGATACTGCCGCCCGGCGGCAAGTGCCCGGCGGCCAAGGCCGCCAGTCGCTGAGCACTATAGACGTTATTCCGCATAATCAGTTCAAAGGCCGAGTAGTCCACCTTCGACGACGGCCCGTAAACCGGGTTCGACGCGGCATTGCAGACCAGCCCGTCGAGCCGGCCGAAATGATCGACCGTCCGTTCGATCAGGTTCTGCAACTGTTCTTCGGAACCGACATGGCACGGCACCGCCAATGCCGAGCCTCCGGTGCTTTGAATCGATTCCAGCGCCTGCTGGCAGTTTTCCGCCTTGCGAGAGGAGATCACCACCGACGCACCGGCTGCCGCCAGCAACTCCGCTGTTGCGTAGCCGATTCCCTTGGTGGAACCGGTGATGATAAAGACGCGATCAGTGAACATAAACGACTGCGGCATGAAATCATCCTATAAAAGTTGTCAAATCACCGTGCTAACCGCGGTTCCGAACTTGCCCGGCCGGCATTGTACCCCAGAATGGAAAAGACGCGCGCTGCTCGCGTGCCCGGTAAATAAACGAGTCAATAACGAGCAGAAAGGCGCTTAACATATCGATCGGCGGTGGCATTGTCAGCTCGATTATCACCGCAACGGTCGGCGCGGTCGTGTTGCTGTTTTTCCTGGGACCGGTCAAGAAATCCTAGTCGGCCCGGCAACAGACTACGGCAATTTGCCGACACGAAAAACCCGCAGCAGGCTGCGGGTTTTTACAGTCTGCAGTGACCCAGACCGTTCTTGGCCAGATATTGCTGGTGATACTCTTCTGCCCGGTAAAACGTCTGAGCCACTTCGATAGCTGTGACTACCGGCCGCGGCCAGCGCCCGGACCGGTCCACCTGCCGTTTGGCCACTTCCGCCTGCGCGCGCTGGCCTTGGTCATGATAGAAGATCACCGACCGGTACTGGCTGCCGACATCCGGCCCCTGCCGGTTCAGCGTGGTCGGGTTATGGCTGTCGAAAAACACCTCGAGCAGCGTTGCATAGTCCACCTGGCGCGGATCGAACTGTAGTTGCACGACTTCGGCATGCCCGGTTTTACCGCTGCAGACCTGCCGATAGCTGGGATCATCGAGATCCCCGCCGGTATATCCCACCGCCGCATCCAGTACGCCCGGGATCGCTCTGAATTGCGCTTCCACGCCCCAGAAACAGCCGGCGCCGAATGTTGCCAATGCCGGTATCGCGTTATTCATCACAGACCTCCTATAGATGATGCGCCGCGCGCCTAGCGGCGCTTTCTGAGCCGGACGACGCCTTCCTGCGCGGTGCTGGCCACCAGCCGGCCGGACTGGTCATACAGGCTGCCGCGGGTGAAACCGCGTCCGCCGCTGGCACTGGGACTGTCGCAGATATAAAGCAGCCAGTCATCGACGCGGCACGAACGATGAAACCACATCGCGTGGTCCAGGCTGGCCATTTGCAGATTACCCTGCAGAAAGGAAAGACCATGCGGCAGTGTCGCGGTGCCGACCAGGTGGAAATCGGATGCATAGGCCAGCAACGCACGGTGTAGCAGTGGATCGTCCGGCAGTTGTCCGGCGCAGCGAAACCAGACCTGTTTGTACGGTGGGTGCCGGCCCGGATTTAACGGATCGGTTTGCCGTACCGGCCGGAATTCAAACGGCCCCCGGCGGGTAAACCAGCGCCGCAACTTCTGTGGAATTCGTTCCAGAAGCTCCGGTTCCATCGGCCGGGCCGGGCCGATCACATCCGGTCCCGGCACGGTCTCTGCGTCAATCTGATGCTCCAGGCCTTCTTCTTCGCGCTGAAAAGACGCCGCCAGATTAAAAATCGGCCTTCCGTGCTGAATCGCGACCACCCGCCGGGCGGTAAAACTGCGCCCGTCTCGGGACCTGTCCACGTCATAGACGATCGGGGCTTCCGGGTCACCCGAGCGCAGAAAATAGGCATGCAATGAATGAATGGCCCGCTCTTCCACCGTCCGGCTGGCTGCCAGTACCGCTTGCGCGAGCACCTGACCGCCAAATACGCGCGGCGTGCCGATATCGCGGCTGCTGCCACGAAACAGGTTGATTTCCAGTGCTTCCAGTCGCATCAGATCCAGAAGTTCGCTGAGTACGGATGCGGTTTCATCGTTCATTGCGTTACTTTCCGTTACTGCCCGGCTCGAATGCCAGACGCTGGTTCAGAGGACCGCATTGTACTGAAAACGCGTTCAATGCATCGACCGCCGGACCGGCCTGAGGTTATTCTTTACGGTATTGTCAGCACATCGAGGCGATCGGAATGCGAACCGCGATGTCAGATACTCCGCAAACCCATGAGACCCCGACAGACCGCCACCTGCGCTGGCTGGTTGAACGGCATGGAATGGACAGTGCTGCGGCCGCCGCGCTCAACCGCACAGCGCAAAGGCTGTTCGAGCGCCTTCGACCAGCCGCTGGCGGTACTCTTTGCCTGAGCCTGAGCGGACCACCCGGATCGGGCAAGTCCACCCTGGCAGCGCTGCTCTGCCGCATCGGCCGGCAGGCTGCAATCGCCACTGCGATGTTGTCACTGGACGACTACTACCTGCCACGCGCCGCGCGTCGCCGCCTGGCTGAAAAACCCTATTGGCGACAGCGCGGACTGCCGGGCACCCATGATGCCGAACTGTTGCTGCAGGACATCAGATCGCTGATCCGCAAACGCGCCGCTATCCGTACCCCGCGATTCGACAAAGGTCTCGACGACCGGCTCGGCCCGGAATTCTGGCATCACATCGCCGGCCAGCCGGCCTTGTTGATTGTTGAGGGCTGGTGCTTGAACCTGACACCGCTGCCGAAGCAGCCGGCCAAGATCGACGAGACCATCGGCCGGGAAGCGGTCAACCGCTGTCTGCAAACCCGTTATGCCGAACTGTTCGACTGTTTCGATCAGCGCTGGTATCTGCAGGCTCCGGACTGGCCGTCGGTAGTCGACTGGCGCTGGCGGCAGGCGCGAATGCAGCCCGGCGATTTTCATCGCAGAGATCAAGTAGAATCGTTTCTGACGGTATTTAAGCCCTGGGTGGAACAGATGAATGCCAGTGCACGGCAATGGGCCGACCTGGTCATTCCGATCGGTCGCGATCACCGGCCGCGGCTGTCTTAACCGCCAACAGAAAAGTGCAGGAGACCACGCACGGCCATGACAAGCAGCTACCTTTGGCACGATTAC
>JANQPM010000011.1 GCA_028289465.1 Lysobacterales bacterium
GCGTCGTTCACCCAAGCCCTTATCTGCCTTACCTCGGCAACGACAGTTCCTGCGTCGTCGCGATCGGCGGACGCAAACACAGTCTGCTGCTGCCCGGCGATATTTCTGCAGTGGTCGAAGCGCGGCTGGCCAGCGTGCTTCAGCCTGGGGCGGCGGATTTGTTGATCGTTCCGCATCACGGAAGCGAAACGTCCTCCTCCGGCGCATTTATCGATCATGTGGCACCCAGCGTTGCCGCGGTCTCGGTCGCGGCGTCTAATCGTTTCGGGCTGCCGAGCCCGGTGGTCACGGCACGCTACCGCGACCGCGGTGTTTATGTGCCGGATACCGCCGCCTGCGGCGCAATCAAAATACGCAGCGGCGCCGCGCCGGCGCTGCAAGTCAGCAGCGTGAGAAAAACCAAGCCCCGGCTGTGGCGCTTCGCCGCAGCGGGAGATTGCGGTCCGCTGCGATAAACAGTGCCCCTCACCACAGCCAGCGCATTTACCAGCCAATTTGTTTATCATTGGCGCTGCAGAGTAAATATGACGAATATATCGCCGAAGGAGAATATCGCGTGCTGCAATTTGTATTGGCCGGCGGCTGGCTGATGATACCGATCCTGCTTTGTTCGGTTCTCGCCACTGCCATTACACTGGAACGCTTCTGGACGCTGCGCCGTGCCCAGGTACTACCGAGCGGTATCGGCGAGCAGGTGACCGACTGGGCATCACGCCACGAACTGGATAAAAAGCACATCCAGCAACTGCGCCTGGGTTCGCCCCTTGGGCGGGTTTTGGCCGCGGGCCTGATTAACCGGCACCGGCCTCGCGAAGTAATTAAAGAAGCGGTCGAAGATACGGGCAGACATGTGGTTCACGAACTGGAACGCTTCCTGAATACGCTGGGAACTGTCGCAGGCGTTACACCGCTGCTCGGGCTGCTCGGCACGGTAGTCGGCATGATCAAGGTATTCGGCGCGATAGTCGAGCACGGGGTTGGCAATCCCGGCGTGCTGGCTGATGGCATCGGCCAGGCGCTGATTACTACCGCTGCCGGCCTGACTGTTGCCATTCCTGCATTCTTTTTCTACCGCTATTTCCAGGGCCGCATCAATGAATACGTGATCTCCATGGAAGAGCAGGCAATGGACTTGCTGGAAGCTATCGAGCGCGGCAATGTCGCGCAGCACCGTGCGAATGCACCCTGGGGCTGATCGACGATCCAGCAGACCCATTTATCTAGGTAATCGAACACGCATTTGCCATGAACTTACGCAATCAGACCAAAGACGAGCCGGAAATCAACATCACTTCGCTGATTGATATCGTGTTTCTGTTGTTGATCTTCTTTATGGTCAGCACTACTTTCGACCGGCAGAGTACACTGGAAATCACGTTGCCCGAAGCGTCGGCTAACGTGATAGAGCAGCAGGAAACCGTGCCGGTCGAACTGATAATTGATGCCGGGGGACGGATGTTTCTCGGCAATAACGCGCTGATCGATTCGCGCCGGGAGACGCTGTCGGCGGCGTTGGAGTCGGCTTATGGCGACAAGCTTGATCAGGCCATTACGCTGCGGGCCGATGCGCAAACGCCTCACCATTACGTCGTGCTGGCCATGGATGTTATGGCCCAATTGGGCTTTGTTAACCTGTCTATTGCGACCACGCCGATCGATACCGCTGAATGACTGAGTCCGAAGCAGCTCGGACCCCATCGGGTAAATCTATTTACGGCCGGCTGCTTGGCTACACCGCTCGCTACCGCTGGGTGATGCTGGCCGGAATCGCCGGGGTAATGCTGGACGCGCTGGCTCAGCCGGCATTTATCTGGCTGCAAAAGCTGCTGATCGACCAGGTGTTCGCCGCCAAACAGATGCAGTACGGCTACTGGATAGCCGGTGGCATTCTAGTGGTCGGGCTGGTCCGGGTGGTCGGTAATCTGCTCGGTGTCTGGGGTATGGAATGGGTCGGCCGCAAGGTGGTCTGCGATCTGCGCGGCGAACTGTTCGATGCCTACCTCGGCCGGGCAACGCGGTTTTTCGACCGCCACTCCGCCGGCAGCCTGATCTCGCGCCTCACTTTCAATACCGAGCAGATTGCGAATGCCGCGACCTCTGTCATTATCTCGGCGCTGCGCGACCTGCTGATGATTATCGGCCTGCTGGTCGTTATGTTTACTTCCAGTTGGCGCCTGAGTCTGATCGTGCTCGGCATGGTGCCGGTCATCGCGCTGATCGTCTACCTGGTCAGCAGTCGTTTTCGGAAGATCTCCGACCGCATACAACAGGCCATGGGCCGCGTGGCCGACGTGACCGAAGAAGCGGTCAACGCCCACAAGGTAGTCAAGATTTTTGACGGAGCGGCGCAGGAGCAGCAACGCTTTGCAGAAGCCAATGAACAGGCACGCCGCTATGGAATGCGCATGGTGCTGACGCGCCTGCTCAGCTCTTCTGTGATTCAGATTATCGCAACGCTGGCTATCGTCGTAGTGGTTATTCTGGCCATTCAGCCGAGCCTGCTGGACGAAATATCGCCGGGGACCTTTACCGCCGTATTCACCGCGATGGTTGCATCCATTCCACCGTTAAAGCGCCTTACCGCAGTGCAAGAACAGATCGGCAAGGGCATTGCCGCGGCTCAAAGCCTGTTTGAGATCATGGACCTGCCGGCTGAAACGGACAGCGGAACCGTTGAAATCCAACGGGTAGAAGGACAGATTGCATTTCACGATCTCAGCTTCGCCTACGCCGACAGCGATCAGCCGATTCTTCGAAACATCGACCTGATCATACCGGCCGGTTCAGTTACCGCGCTGGTCGGGCATTCCGGCAGTGGCAAGACGACCCTGGTGAATTTGCTGCCACGCTTCTACCCCTATCAGGATGGCCATATTTTGCTAGACGGTCGCGAATTGGCTGAGTATTCGCTGGCCAGCCTGCGCCAGCAAATTGCGCTGGTCAGCCAGGATGTTGTGTTGTTTAACGATACGGTAGCCAAAAATATCGCTTACGGGTCGCTGCATACGGCGTCCGAAGCCGCCATTCGCGCAGCGGCCGCGGCCGCCAATGCCACCGAATTTATCGAAGATCTGCCGGATGGCTTCCAGACGCCGCTGGGCAAGAGCGGTGTCGGTCTGTCCGGCGGTCAGCGGCAACGCATTGCAATAGCCCGCGCGCTGCTGAAGGACGCGCCAATTCTGATTCTGGACGAGGCCACCTCGGCACTGGACAGCGAATCGGAAAAGGCGATCCAGGATGCGCTGCAACAGGTGATGAAAGGGCGCACGACTTTGGTGATCACGCACCGCTTGTCGACCGCCGAAAACGCCGATCAAGTGGTCGTGCTGGAAGGCGGAATGGTGGTGGAACAGGGCCGCCACAAGGAACTGCTGGCCAACAACGGCGTCTACGCCGCGCTGTATAGAACCCAGTTTGCATACGCCACTCAATAAATCCTTTGATGCGCGAACGACTCGAATCCTGGCTGAACGACATTTGGTACCGGCGCGAACCGCCACCCTGGCCGTTACGCCCACTGGCCACGTTGTACGGCCGGCAGGTCGAACGCCGCAGGCATTCAGCCCGGCCGGTGTCCATCGAGAAGCCGGTCGTGGTGGTCGGCAATATCACCGCTGGCGGAACGGGCAAAACGCCACTGATTATCGGGCTGTCCGGGCTGCTTAAAGCAGCCGGATTAAAACCCGGTATCATCAGTCGGGGGTATGGCCGTCGGCACCGCGGTCTGTATCGGGTGAACGAACGCTCGACGACGGCCGAGGCCGGCGACGAGCCTTTGCTGATCCATCGCCGTGCTCAGGTTCCGGTCATGGTCTGCGAAGACCGGGTTCTGGCCGCGCAGCAACTGGCACCGAAGGTGGACGTGTTGTTGGCCGATGATGGTATGCAGCATCACCGGCTCGGACGTGACCTGGAAATATGCGTGGTCGACGGCCTGCGTGGTTTCGGTAACGGCTGGCTGTTACCGGCCGGTCCGCTGCGAGAGCCGCTACAGCGTCTGCCGCAAATGGATTTCGTGGTATGCAACGGGCAGCCGGCCGATCCGCTGCCTTGCCGCATCTATCAAATGCAGCTTTCCGGTGGCGTGTTGAAAAAGCTGTATGACCCGAGCCAGATTCGCGACCTGCACGATTTTTCCGGAAGCCCGGTTTACAGCGTCGCCGCGATCGGCAACCCCGGGCGCTTCTTCGACAGGCTGCGCGAGGCTGGTTTAAAGGTAACCGGCAAAGCGTTTCCCGATCATCATCGCTACCGGCCTGAAGATTTCGGCGGTTTGACCGGCCGGCCGATTATCATTACCGAAAAGGACGCGGTGAAGTGCGCGGAGTTGCCTGCCGAATATTCAGGTGCCGACGATATTTGGTATCTTCCGGTAACGGCAGAGCCGGAAGCCGGCTTTAAGGCCGAATTTGTTGCAAAAGTGAAAGCGCTGACAGAATAAGCACCGATGGTGGAATACCGTATTATCATTCCGGCTCGATATGGGGCAACCCGCTTGCCCGGCAAGCCGCTGCGGCTGGTTGCGGGCAAGCCGCTGATTGAGCATGTTTACCGGCGCGCCCTGAAGTCCCGGGCCAGCGAGGTGCTGGTTGCCACGGACGATTCGCGGGTGGCCGCTTGCTGCGAAACGTTCGGTGCCAACACACTGATGACCGATAGTCGTCATGCGTCAGGTACTGATCGTTTGGCGGAATGCGTGACCCGGCTGAACTGGCCGGATCAGAATCTGGTCGTCAATCTGCAGGGTGATGAACCGGAAATGCCGGCGCGCTGCCTGGACCAGGTCGCGCAATTGCTCAGCGAGAATCCGAACGCGGAGATTGCGAGCCTCTGGTGGCCAATCGCAGACAGCGAAGAGCACCAAAACCCCGATGCAGTTAAGGTCGTGGTGGACAATACCGGCGGCGCATTGTATTTCAGCCGCGCGGCGATACCCAACGGCTGGCTCGAAGGCGCTCCCGGCGCGCAGCGGCATATCGGCCTGTATGCCTATCGGGTCGGCACCTTGAAGCGCTTATTCGAACTGCCACAAGGACGGTTGGAACAACAAGAACGCCTGGAACAGTTGCGTTGGATGGAGGCAGGCTATCGCATTGTGATGGCTCAGGCGGCCGAATCGGTTCCGCCGGGGATCGATTCCGAACGCGATCTGGCGGCCGCCGAACGCCAGTTCTCGAATGATGTATAACATGACAAATATCATTTAAACCTATGATAAAAATACTTTTTATCTGCATGGGAAATATCTGTCGATCGCCGACTGCCAAAGGGTTTTTCGATCAGGAACTGAATCGCAGAGGCTTGAGCGGGCGCTACCAAAGCGAATCGGCAGGTACCCATAGCTGGCATCAAGGAGAACCGCCAGACCGTCGAAGTATCGCCGCGGCACGGCACTGGGGCGTGGATATCAGCGGTGATCGGTCGCGGCCGCTGACCCAGCGCGATTACTACGAATTCGACTATCTGGTCGCGATGGACGGCGATAACGAACGGCATATTCGGCATCAGCAGCCGGCTGACAGCCAAGCGCAGGTTTTCCGCCTGCTGACGCTGAACGCCGTGTCGGCACTAGCCGATGTGCCGGACCCATACTATGGCGGCGAAGACGGTTTCCAGAATGTCTGCGAACTGCTGGATGCGGCCAGCCGGTCGTTGGTGGATTGGCTGGAGGCACAGCAGCGGTAGGGGTTGTGGGAAGCGCGGACGACCGGAACGCATTTGACGGCAAGGCCTTCGCGCGTACGCTGGGCACCGGCCCCGGCGTGTATCTGATGCTGGACCAGCAAGATCAGCCTCTCTATGTCGGCAAGGCCAAGAACCTGCGCAAGCGCGTCTCCAGCTACTTCGACGGCCGTCCCAAGAACGATCGCATCATGCTGATGCTGAGCAAAATCGCTCGAATCGAAGTTGGCCTGACGCGGACCGAAGGCGAGGCGCTGCTGCTCGAAAATGAGTGGATCAAGTCGCAGCGTCCCCGGTACAACGTCTTGCTGCGCGACGATAAAAGCTACCCGTATATTTTCATCAATCGCGACGGCCAGTTCCCCCGGGTGAGTTTTCACCGCGGCAGCCAGCGGCGCAAGGGCCGCTATTTCGGACCGTTCCCCAGCGCCGGAGCGGTTCGCGAGTCCATCAATTTGATTCAAAAGCTGTTCCGTATTCGGAACTGCGAGGACAGCGTCTTCCGCCACCGCTCCCGGCCCTGCCTGCAATATCAGATTCGCCGCTGTACCGCGCCCTGCGTCGGCTATATCGACGAGGAGGCGTATGCGGTCGATGTGCAATATGCGGAGATGTTTCTGGATGGCAAAAACCAGGCGGTCACCGACCATCTGGCCGAACGCATGCAGCAGGCCGCTGCGGACCAGGCGTATGAGGAGGCTGCCCGATACCGCGATCAGATTGCAACCCTGCGGCAGGTACAGGCGCAGCAGTTCGTCGCCGGCTCGCGCGGCGATGCCGATGTGATCGCCGCATTCATCCAGCACCAGATCGCGGTGATACAGGTCTTGAGCATCCGCGGCGGGCGAAACATCGGCCAGCGAAGCTACTATCCGAAACAGGCGGCGGATGCGGATCGGACGGAACTGATCACCGCGTTTCTCGGCCAGTACTATCAGAACAAACCGGCACCGCCTTTGCTTGTGCTGTCGGATAAGCCGGAACAGCCGGAGCTGTTTGCCGCGGTGTTTTCCAAACGCTCCGGGCACAAAGTGACCCTGCGGTATCGCCCGCGCGGGGAACGTGCCGCGTGGCTGAAAAGCGCGCGGCAAAACGCGGAAAATGCAGCCAAACTGAAAAACGCGGAAGAATCGCAGTACCAGCAGCGCCTGGAAAGCCTGCAGGAAATGTTACAGCTCGAAGCACCGCCGAACCGCATCGAATGTTTCGATATCAGCCATCTGAGTGGAAAACAGACCGTTGGCTCCTGCATCGTATTCGGCACCGAGGGTCCGATCAAGTCACAGTACCGCCGTTACAATGTCAGCCGGATTACGCCCGGCGACGACTATGCCGCGATGCGTCAGGTGCTGGAGCGGCGCTACCGCAAAACCCAGGAGGCGGACGCGCCGATTCCGGACCTGATTATTGTGGATGGCGGCCGCGGGCAGCTCGGTCTGGCAGTCGACGTGCTGAACGAATTCGGGCTATCGGGCGTACCACTGATCGGGGTTGCAAAAGGACCGGATCGCAGAGCGGGTGCAGAGGAGTGGGTGTTGCCGGCCGCTCCGTTTTCGCTGCGCCCCGACTCGGATTCGGTCGCATCGCATCTGGTACAGCAGATCAGGGATGAAGCGCACCGCTTTGCCATCGGCGGCCACCGCGCCAGACGCCAGCGTAAAACCGGCAAGTCCGTATTGGAAAGGGTGCCCGGCATCGGCAGCAAGCGCCGGCAGCAGTTGCTGCGACATTTCGGCGGCCTTCAGGGCGTGCAGAAGGCCGGTGTTGAGGAGCTGAGCCGGGTAGACGGCATCAACCGCCGGTTGGCGAAAGCGATCTACGACTATCTGCACGGAACCTAGTGTGTCTCGCACCCCCATCTTTCGTAGCGCAGGTGGAGTCAGACGGCGGTTTCGCTATAGCGAAGAAGCCTTCTGACGGAACCGTTTAGCGCGTGCAGGTGGAGTCAGACGTGCTTAACAGTGCCTGCTGGCCGGCTTCTTTGCCGTTGGCAAAACCGCCAGCCAAGTCACCTGTACCAAGTCACCTACACTGCGGTTTCGCGGTAGCGAAGAAGCCTTCTGGCGAAGACGTTAAGCGCGTGCAGGCGAAGTCAGATGTGCCTAATGGTGACTGCTGCTCTGAAGTACGGTTTGAATCTATTCACCCGAAGATACACCGATCTGTCATAATGTGATTTTTCCGGCCGGACCGTTATGGAAATCACTTTTCCGACAATACTGACCTTGTTGCGCATCGCGTTGATTCCGGTTCTGGTGTTGTTTTTCTACCTGCCGATCAGTTGGTCCAATGTCGCCTGCGTGGTGGTCTTTTCGCTGGCCGGATTGACCGACTGGCTGGACGGCTATCTGGCCCGAAAAACCGGCCAGACATCCAGCTTCGGCGCTTTTCTAGATCCGGTCGCGGATAAACTGATGGTCGCGACTGCGCTGATTCTGCTGATTCAACTGCATCCAACCGCATTGTTTACCCTGGCCAGCGCGATCATCGTCGGGCGCGAAATCACCATTTCAGCATTGCGCGAATGGATGGCTGAACTGGGTGAGCGCGGTCGGGTTGGCGTTTCCTGGGTCGGCAAGGTCAAAACCGCGTTTCAGATGACGGCCATCGGCTTTCTGCTTTACCGGGAACCGATCGGGTGGCTGCCGGTACCGACCATTGGGCGCCTGCTGCTGTTCACCGCTGCTGCACTGACGCTGTGGTCTATGGCGATCTATATGCGGGCTGCGTGGCCAACAATGCGGAGCTCCAGCCGGCCGGGTACGAATGCGCCAGCATCAGACGAAGCGGAAGAACCGAAGCCGACCAACCATATCCAGCACCCATAAAGGCGCTCCTACAGTTCTTCCCGACCAGGCTACAGGCAGCTGTTGCCGCTTATTGATTGTTATCGCCTTATTGACTGTTATCGCGTGGTGCAGATCGTTACAATACGCCGCTGCGATCAGGAAGCCTATGCATGAATGCAAAACCTACTGAGGCCACGTTGGCCGACCGCCATGTCCTGTACCAGGAATCGGTGCAGGATGTGGAAGCGGAAATTGACTTCGTTCAGGAGACCTTTCAGGCGCTTCGCGGAAGGGATGCGGAGCTGCTGCGGGAAGACTTCTGCGGAACCGCCAATACGGCCTGCGAGTGGATTCGACGCGGTCGTGCACACCGTGCGATCGGTGTGGATCTGGATGCCGACGTGCTGCAATGGGGCATCGACAACAACCTGGCCCGTTTGTCTGCCGAACAGCGGGGCCGCATTGAGTTGCTTCAGCAAGATGTGTTGACCGTCAAGACCGATGCACCCGACATGATCCTGGCGATGAATTTCAGCTACTACCTGTTCCTAGGCCGCGATGAACTGCGCAGTTACTTCCGCAATGCGCGGCTGAGCTTGAAGGACGACGGGATTCTCTTTCTGGATGCGTTCGGCGGTTATGAAGCGCCGATGGAGCTGGAAGAACCGCGCGAATGCGAAGGCTTCGATTATATTTGGGACCAGGCCAGCTTTAATCCAATCAATAATCAAATGACCTGCCATATCCACTTCGAATTCGAAGACGGTTCGCGTATGGACAAAGCCTTTTCCTATCATTGGCGTTTATGGTCGCTGCCTGAAATTCGCGAGGTGCTGTATGAAGCCGGGTTCCGGCAGGTGGATATCTACTGGGAAGGCACCGATGAGGAAACCGAAGAGGGCAACGGTATTTACGAGCCGTCGGAAGTCGGCGATGCGGACCCGGGCTGGATCTGCTATATCGTCGCGGAAAAGTAGCGCTGTTTATTGCGCTTCGGTGCTGCTAGCGTCCGCCGTAGATGGTACCCAATATCTGATCCAGACCGTCATATTCACTGGCCGTGCTGGAGACAAACTGGGTGCTGTTTAATTCATTCAATACCCGGTAGTACTGCTGGTTCTCATGCAACACCAGCAGCGCATCGCGCAGCGCATCGGCCACCTGCTGCGGCACATCGGGTGCGACAGACAACGTCATCCCGGGAAATGAATCAGAGGTGTAGACCGGATACAGATTCGGATACAAATCGACCACGTGGTTGGGCGCGATCGCGGCGTCCGCTTCCATTGCAAAGATAATTTCAACGCCGTCACGCCAGGAACGGGCGCTGGAGACCACGATCGGCTGCGCCATCGGGTTCGGAAAAAGCTGACTGAGCACCATGTAGCCGAGACTGGGCGCGGGCATCGTGCTGATCGTTTTGCCGATAAACGCGTCGGTCGCGTCATCTGCCAGATCACCGGTGGTCAGAATGGAAAACTCCAGGTCTTCGGCCGAACGAATCAGCGGTCGGTAGCCCTGGTTCGCGATGCGGTAACTGGTGATATGGGCATCGTCGATACTCAGGTCCGGCGTTTCGCCGCGGCGAATCTGCAGCCAGTAGTGCTGATAATCGCGTGGGATATCCAGTTCGATGACCTGACCAGTAGCCGTCTGCAGGTAATCCCGCAGCGGTTCAAACACCTGGTGCGAACGATCGGCGGTGTACAGCGGGTGCACTTTCAGTTTCAGTTGAGCGACAGCAACATTGCTGCCCATGGCTGCCGACAGCAGCGAGATAGCGATAAGCCAGCGGCACAAATTCATGATCTTATTCCCGTCCATGGGGCAGAGTTAAGTCGAATCGGACTGCTTCCAATTTCAACGCCACCTGCCGCGAGTTAATGTGCAAGTTCAGCATTTTACCTAAAACCGCCTCGGGTACCACCGCCAATGCGTTCAGACTGCCATTGCAGACAACGCCGTCGACGATGTTACCGGCCGTTGCCGGCAGCCCGGTATCTTCGGCTGCCTGCAGCGGCATCGGCCAGTTAATATCCCCAATACTCATAGGCTCGGCGCCTATGGTCCCGGCATCTATCGTTCCACTGGCCCATGCCAGCCGGCGCTTGACCCGACCCAGATAGTGCGCCTTGGCAATGACTTCCTGCCCGGGGTAGCAGCCTTTGGTATAGCTGACCGCACCGATCACATCCAACCCCAGCATCTGTGGCAGATAGCGCCCGGAACTCTCCGCGTTAATCCATGCCAGACCGGCTCGTATATCGGACAGCCGCCATTGAAGCGCGTCTATCGCCGGTACAGGTACAGCATGCCCTTCGGCCGCCTCGACCAGAGCCCGGGCCGGGTCCAACGGGTGGCGCCACAGCGATATACCGGCTCCCGCATCGGCAACAACGGCGGCCAACCGCCGGGCCTGCGGCGCAGGGCCGATCTCAACGGCGGCATGCAGGACGTACATCGACAAGCGCTGTGCCAGCGTTGCGGCCAAAGTGCGATGGGTAATCAGAAGAAAATCGGTTTCAGACCGGACCAGGCAGCCGATCACCGCCAGCACACGGCCCTGCGGACTGCAGTAGGCCGCCAGACAGGATGCGCCGACGGCAAGGTCTTGAATGTCTGCACTAAGCTGTGCGTGCAGAAATCGCCGCGCGTCACTGCCGCTGACCAGTACCGCTGAGAGGTGGCTCAGAACCTGTTTCGATGTCCCTGTCGAGTCGAAATCGGACCGCGTTTCCATGCACTCAATAATGGGTCGTCCACATCGTTAACGCAAGCGTCGTACATGTCTCGGCCTTGATAAAAAAAACCGCACCCAGTACGCTTTCGCTCTGTAGCAGACGAGCATTCAATTCACTGATCAGCGATGGGTCATGGCAGAGAAATCGGGGCAATCAAGAAAACCAAAGGCGGCAGCCAAGAAACCGGCCAAGAAACCGATAGGGGAAATCGGTGGTCGCAAGGGTCCTGACCCCGTACGCTTCGGTGATTGGGAGAAAAACGGCCGGTGTATCGATTTCTGATGCCGGTCGAAGCCGCCTCACCAGTCTGCCGCGCTGATCCATGGGATACCGCTTATGAACTCTGAACAAAGACCAATATCGCCGTTTATGATCGGGCCGTATTACCGGCCCCAGCTGACCTCGATGCTGTCCATTACCCACCGGGGTACCGGTGTGTTTCTGTCGCTGATCGGCGCGCCGCTGTTGCTCGGCTGGCTGGTAGCGCTGGCCGCAGGGCCGGAACATTATCAGCGGGTCAGCGGCTGGCTGGCTTCTGCGGTAGGGCAGGCTGCGGTCTGGCTGAGCCTGGCGTGTCTGTATTTTCACTTGCTGTCGGGGACTCGGCATCTGTTCTGGGACAGCGGCAGGCTGCTCGACATTAAAGCGGCCTATGCCAGCGGCTGGCTGGTGCTGTTTGGTACGGCAGCCCTTACCGCATTGACCTACTGGATCGCACGATGAGCCTGATCAACCCGCTGGCCCGCGCCAAAGGGCATGGCAGCGCAAAATCCGGTACCCGGCACTGGTGGCGCCAGCGCCTCTCCTCATTGCTGCTGATTCCGCTGGTGATCTGGCTGGTATTTGCAGCAACCCGGCTCGGCGGCAGCGATTACCGGCAGGCCGTCGCGTTTATCGCCACACCCCATCATTTCGCCGTCGCGTCGCTGCTGGTGGTCGCGCTGTTTTACCACACCAAGCTGGGTTTGCAGGTTGTGGTGGAAGATTACGTGCATACCCGCTGGCTGGAAATCACCCTGCAGTTGGCCATCAAGCTTTTTTCACTGCTTGGCATGCTCATCGGCCTGGTCGCGCTGATGACCATCGCGTTTGGAGATTGATCGGATGGCAAACGCTTACGACATTATCGAACACGAATACGATGTAGTCGTGGTTGGTGCCGGCGGTGCCGGCCTGCGGGCCACCATGGGCCTCGCGGCGACCGGTCTTACCACAGCCTGTATCACCAAGGTTTTTCCAACCCGCAGCCATACCGTAGCTGCGCAGGGCGGCATGTCGGCCGCGCTGGGCAACATGGGCGAGGACGACTGGCGCTGGCACATGTACGACACGATCAAAGGATCCGACTGGCTCGGCGACCAGGATGCGATCGAATACATGTGCCGCGAAGCCGTGCCGTCAGTGATCGAACTGGAACATTTCGGCGTACCGTTTTCGCGTACCGACGAAGGAAAGATTTACCAGCGGCCGTTCGGCGGCATGACCACGCATTTCGGCAAAGGCACTGCACAGCGGACCTGCGCCGCCGCCGACCGGACCGGACATGCGATTTTGCATACCCTGTACCAGCAGTCCCTGAAGCACGATGCGACGTTCTTCATCGAGTACTTTGCGATCGACCTGTTGATGGACGACGACGGTGCGTGCCGCGGCGTTTTGGCCTGGGATTTGTCTGAAGGCCAGCTGCATTTATTCAAAGCCCACGCAGTGATTCTGGCCACCGGTGGCTACGGCCGGGCGTATTTTTCCTGTACTTCGGCCCATACCTGTACCGGTGACGGCAACGGTATGGTCCTGCGCGCCGGGCTGCCGCTGCAGGATATGGAATTCGTTCAATTCCATCCGACCGGCGTTTACGGCGCCGGAATGCTGATTACCGAGGGGGTCCGGGGAGAGGGCGGCTTCCTGACCAATGCCGAGGGCGAACGGTTTATGGAGCGCTATGCTCCGAATGCCAAGGACCTGGCTTCCAGGGACGTGGTCAGCCGCTCGATGACTATCGAAATTCGTGAAGGGCGGGGCGTCGGCGAAGAATCTGATCATATCCATCTGAACTTGCAGCACTTAGGCGCCGATGTGATTCACGAGCGCCTGCCCGGCATCGCGGAGACGGCGAAAATTTTCGCCGGCGTGGATGTGACCGAGGAGCCGATTCCGGTACTGCCGACGGTTCACTACAACATGGGCGGTATACCGACAAATTACCATGGCGAGGTCGTGACCCTGCGCGACGGCGACCCCGATGCGGTTGTGCCGGGCCTGTTTGCGATTGGCGAGGCCGCCTGTGTATCCGTACACGGTGCAAACCGTCTGGGCTCCAATTCGCTGCTGGATCTGATTGTGTTTGGTCGCGCCGTTGCCCACCGCTGCGCCGAGGTCATAACGCCGGGACAGAATCACCCGGAGGTGGATCGGGCGCGCCTGGATGCGCTGCTGCACGATTTCGACAGATTACGGCACGCTGACGGCAGCCGTTCTACTGCGGAGATTCGTCTGGACATGCAAAAATGCATGCAGAACAACGCCGCTGTTTTCCGCACCGGGGAAGTGCTTCAAGAGGGCTGCGAAAAGATCAATGCCGTCAACGCCGGCTTTGCCGATGTCAGCGTTGGCGATCGCTCGCTGGTCTGGAATTCCGATCTGGTGGAAACCCTGGAACTGCGCAACTTGCTGGGTTGCGCGATGGTGACCATGTTCTCCGCCGAGAACCGCAAGGAAAGCCGGGGTGCGCATGCCCGCGAGGACTGCCCGGAACGCGACGACGACCAGTGGATGAAGCACACGCTCTCCAGTTTGAATCTATCCGGACAGGTTGAGATTGAATACCGGCCGGTTCATATGTACACCCTGACCGACGACGTGGAAGTGATACCGCCGAAAGCCCGCGTTTACTAGGACCCGCTACCAGACAGGATCAGAAATAATGGCTCAGTTCCGACTACCCAAGAACGCCAGAATCCAGAAGGGCAAGGAATACAAAGCGCCGGCCGGCGGCAATATCCGAGTTTTTGAAATCTATCGCTGGGACCCTGACAGCGGCGAGAACCCCCGAATGGACCGCTACGAGCTGGATACGGATCGCTGCGGCCCGATGGTGCTGGACGCGGTTATCAAGATCAAGAACGAGATCGATCCGACGCTCACTTTTCGCCGCTCCTGCCGGGAAGGTATCTGCGGCAGTTGCGCGATGAATATCGACGGCACCAACACGCTGGCCTGTACCCAGGCGATCGAAGACTGCAAGGGCACGATCAAAGTTTATCCGCTGCCGCACATGCCGGTCGTCAAAGACCTGGTACCGGACCTGACCCATTTTTATGCCCAGTACGCGTCGATCCGGCCGTGGATTCAGACCCAAAGCGTCGCATCGCCGGATAAAGAACGGCTGCAATCGAAAACCGACCGGGAGCGATTGGACGGTCTGTACGAATGCATACTTTGTGCGTGCTGCTCCACCAGTTGCCCGAGCTACTGGTGGAACGGCGACCGCTACCTCGGTCCGGCCATTCTGCTACAAGCCTACCGCTGGTTGGTGGATTCCCGGGACGAATCCACCGGCGACCGGCTGGACGAACTGGAAGACCCGTTCCGGCTGTATCGCTGCCATACCATCATGAACTGCACCCGCACCTGTCCGAAGGGCTTGAACCCGGCCAAGGCGATTGCCGAAATCAAGAAGATGCTGGTGCTGCGCAGCGAACTCTAGCGGCAGCCGTCAGCGCCGCCGCGGTCCATGGTGAAGCCCGGTCATGCCGACTCGCATTGCGTAAAGCGGTTGCGCTGGCGGTGCCGCCGGGGTACCAAAGAACTCGATGCGCTGCTGTCGTCCTTTCTGGAACGGCACTATTCGAATCTTGACGCGGCCGGACAACGGCAATTTTCTCGATTGCTGGAGCAGGAAGACGACCGCTTATGGGACTGGCTGTCCGGACGCGAGCACTGTCCTGACCACGACCTGCAGGCAATTGTCGATGTCATTCGCAACACCGTTTAAGGTCACCGCGGCCGCACCGGGCTACCTGTACGTCGCACTGCTGGCGACGCTTTCGATCGCTGCCGTTTCCATTGCCTGCACAGCGGTATTACCCCTGTGGGCCAAAGTACCGGCGCTAGTCCTGCTGAGTCTTGTCGGTCTGCGGTCCTGGCAGCAAATGCAGCAGGGGCGGGCGCAACTGATTTTCCGCCCGGACGGATCGGTCGGTTATCAACACCACGACACGGTTCTGAGTCCGGGACGGTCCTGGGTTTCGCGCCATTTGCTGCTGGTTCCGGTCAGGTGTAGTGGCAGACGTAGTGTGCAGGTGATGATTATCAGCCACCGCCACAACTCGGAAGACCAGTTGCGGCGCTTGCGCGTCTGGTTATTTTATGCGCGCAATGTCAACGATTAACAGGAAGCTGTCTTGCGTCCGCTTCTTTCGTAGCGTAGGCGAAACCAGACGGCGATTTCGCGATAGCGAAGAAGCCTTCTGGTGTAGCCGTTAAGCGCGTACGGACGAAAACCGCAACCGCAAGACAGCATGCAACTAACGCGCGATCCCTCTGGTGCCGCCCGCGTTGCTCGCTCACCCAACCGGGAGAGCAAGCCAGTGAAGGCATGGCGGTATGCGCAACGCGCAAGAAGCCGTGCTTTCACGGCGTCCGCTCCGGCGGGTCGCCAGCGGCTCCTTAGCGCCGACTTTTTGCATTTATCTTCGCGATTGCTACACTTCCTATAGCGCTGATTAAACGGGTTGACCGCAGGCGCAACGCCGGCCGTTCATGCTGCTGCGGCCGGCGGCACTACAATAAAATCGGGTGGATACAATAATGAAATCTCTTAACGTTTTTCTGTTATGGGCCGTTTTTGGCATCATGCATCTTTTTCCTTCCAGTGCGCAGGCACAAGCAACCTTGTATGTGGTTCAGCATGCGGGCGCGGACGGTTTGTCCACGCTTTACACTGCCAATCCGACGAGCGGCGCGACAACCATGGTCGGCGCAATCGGCTTTGAGCGCTGCGGCGCAATGGATTCCGATGCTACCGGAACGCTGTATGCCGCCTGCGAACGGGCAGACGGTTCTAATACGCCGGTACTGATTACTATCGATCCGAACACCGGCGCCGGCACGGAAATCGGTCCGACCGGAATCAATGGTGCGATAGGTGATATTTCGTTTCGCGGCGCCGACGGCACATTGTTTGCGTTCGATGCATTCAATGATCCGCAACATACCTTGTTCACCCTGGATACCGGCACCGGTGCGGCCACCCTGGTCGGCGATACCGGTCTATCGGCAGATGGCGGTAACGGTATGACCTTCGATGGTGCCGATACCTTGTGGCATTCGGCCCGCAATGGTCCGGATCTGAATACGCTGGATCAGACTTCCGGTGTCGCAAGCTTCGTGACGACACTGACCATGCCGGCCGGGCTGCCACCCGCCGCGCGTATTTCGGCCAAGGACTACAATCCGGTCGACGGTGAAATCTGGGGCGTATTGAAGGAAGGCCAGGGCGCAGACAGTCCGTCTGACCTGGTGACTGTCGACACAGCGACCGGCGTTGTCACGCTCGTCGCACCAACCATACAGAGCCTGGATGCGCTGGCCTGGGTCGTGTCACAAGGGACGCCCAGAATTGTGCCGGCGTTGTCCCCCGGCGGTTTGGTCTTGCTTGTCGGCCTGTTTCTATTGGCCGCGCTGATCACGCAACGGCGACGCCTAATCCGGTTGCGCTAAGCACCGGCAATCGCCAATCACGCCGATCGGCGGCACCAGTCGAACGTGAACCGCCGGTAGCGGCCGGCGGCGTACGCTGCAGGAATCATGCTGTCGGTTTGCTGTAACTGTTTATATAATTCTCCGCTGGACCACGGCCGGCCAACGGGATGACATTGGACACAAATAAGCCGCAGGATCATTTGGATGCGCTGCTGAAGGCTGCTGTCGACGGAATTATGGTGATTGACCATCGGGGGACGATACAACGGGCCAACGATGCCGCACTGCGCCTATTCGACTACCAGGACGCCGGACTCGTGGGAAAGAATATCAGCCGTCTGATGCCGGAACCCGAAGCCAGCGCCCACGACGGCTACATCGAAAAATACCTGAAGACCGGCGAGGCGGGCATCATCGGCATCGGCAGACAGGTTACCGGCAGGCGGCGTGACGGTCAGCGCATTCCCATCTATTTGTCAGTCGGCCAGATCGACACCACCGAGCAGCCGCAGTTCATCGGGGTCGTTCGCGATCTGTCGACTGAAGAGCGCATTCGAACCGAAATGCGCGAGCTGGAAAAACAGCTGACCCATGCGGGCCGGCTGGTCACACTGGGCGAAATGAGCGCCGGTATCGCACACGAGATCAACCAGCCGCTGACCGCGATCGCCGCTTTCGCCAACGCCGCGCAACGAATGCTCGGCAGGAATGCGGATCCGGTCGAACTGAAGGATATCTGCCAGCAAATCAGCGATCAGGCTCACCGGGCAGGTGAGGTTGTCAACAAACTGCGTCTGCTATCGCGCCGCGGGCAAAGCAAACGCGAGCCGACCGATATTAACGAAATAATTAGAAATATTCTATTACTTATTGAATATAATAGAAATAGAAGCGATATTCGGTTGGAGCTTTCATTGGATAATACGCTGCCGGCCGCATTCGCTGATCCGGTGCAGATTCAGCAAGTGGTGCTGAATCTGGTGAATAACGCCATCGAAGCGCTTAATACGTCGAATACTCGGCAGCGGGTGGTTGCGATTGAAACACGGCGGGTCGGCGATCGCCTGCATATTTCCGTTACCGATACCGGGCCCGGTGTGCCCGATGAACTGGTGCCCCGGTTGTTCGAGCCGTTTTTTACCACAAAGGAAACCGGTTTTGGCCTCGGTCTGTCGATCTGCCAGTCGATAGCCCAGGCCCACGGCGGACATCTGTACTATCAGCCGGCTGACGGCGGCGGCAGTCAGTTTGTATTGGATTTGCCGCAGACCGCGGTAGGGTGAGTATGATGGATCAGGTCTGGGTGGTGGATGACGATCAGGCGGTAAGGGACTCGTTGCGGCTGCTGCTTCAATCCGAGGGCTACCGGGTAGCGGTCTTTGCGGATGCGGTCAGCGTGACCCGACTGACCGACCGGCAGTTGGCCGACTGCGCCTGCCTGCTGCTGGATATTCGGCTGCCGGGTATGGATGGCATGGGGCTGCAGTTGGCATTGGCGGAAACCGCGTTTTTGGCTCCGATCGTGTTCATTACCGGCCATGGTGACGTGCCGCTGGCGGTGCAGGCGATGCAACGCGGTGCGCTTGATTTCCTGACCAAGCCGCTGAAAGACCATGAACTGCTGGAAAAGGTCGCACAGGCCGTTGCCATTCACCGCCAGCGACAAACCGAGCTGCAAAGCCGGCAGCAGGTACAGGCACTGATCGAAGAGCTGACCAACCGGGAACGCCAGGTGATGTTCGGCATCTCGGCCGGTCTGGCCAATAAACAGATCGCAGCCGAATTGGATATCAGCCCGCGAACAGTCGAGATATATCGCGCCCGGGTGATGGAGAAAATGCAGGTGGACTCGGTTGCAGCCCTGGTGAGAACATTAACCGGTGCCGGGCTGCTGGATCAGTAGCATCAGTCCCCGAATACCAGTCCCCGACTAGTGGACGTCTTCACAATCGACATCTAAAGCGTCTCGCGCCCGCTCCGGCGGGTCGCCTGCGGCTCTACCGTCGACCGGGTTCCGATACCGTCCGCACCGACTACGTAGTTTCCCTTAAGTAGATTTCCGAATGTTCTCCGTGTGGGTCATTGCCTACTATGCGGCTAATTCACTAGTGGTTCAGCATGTCCGCCAAAGCGCCTGTTTTAATGCTATTCGAACCCGATGCTGCGATCAGGTCCGCACTAACCACGCTGCTGCGCGAGGCCGGGTGGCAGGTATTGCTCGGCAGCGCCGGAAAGATGCCGGATTCGGCCGATGTCCCGTCGTCGGTCGGCTGTATCTTGTCCGATCTGCCATCGCTGTCGGACTCGGCCGAGCAATTGCTAAAGGCGGCCAAGGCGAGGGGGCTGCCGCTGATTTTCATGGGACGCGGCGTTGCGGTGCAGAGCGTGGTCGACATGCTGCACGGCGGCGCGCTGGACTATTTGGAAAAACCGTTCAAACCAAACCGGCTGATCCGTCTGCTCGAGCCATTGCGCCGGCAGTCTTTAAAAGCAGATGGCTAGTCAGGAATGGGCAGTACTTACGGGAAGCAACCGATATGAATCAGACGGAAACCTATAACGACAAAGTCGTTCGGCAATTTACCATCATGACTGTGGTATGGGGCATCGTCGGTATGGCAGTCGGCGTGCTGATCGCCGCCCAGCTATGGATACCGCAGCTCAATTTCGATGTTGCCTGGCTCAGCTACGGACGCCTCAGACCGCTGCATACCAATGCAGTAATCTTCGCGTTCGGCGGCTCTGCGCTATTTGCAACGTGCTACTACATCGTACAACGCACCTGCCATGTCAGGCTGTTTTCGGACCGGCTGGCCGCGTTTACTTTCTGGGGCTGGCAGACGGTGATCGTGCTGGCTGCGATCACATTGCCGGCCGGCATCACCCAATCGAAGGAGTATGCGGAGCTTGAATGGCCGATCGACCTGCTGATTACGCTGGTCTGGGTGGCTTTTGCGGTGGTATTTTTCGGCACCATTGCCAAGCGCCGCGTCAAGCACATTTACGTCGCCAACTGGTTCTACGCGGCGTTCATTATCACCGTTGCGGTGCTGCATATTGTCAACAATCTCGCGATTCCGGTTTCCGCCGGCAAATCCTACATCCTGTTTTCCGGCGCCGTCGACGCGATGGTGCAGTGGTGGTATGCCCATAACGCGGTCGGGTTTTTCCTGACCGCCGGCTTTCTCGGCATGATGTATTACTTTGTGCCCAAGCAGGCACAGCGGCCGATTTATTCTTACCGCCTGTCGGTCGTGCATTTCTGGGCGTTGATATCCACTTACATGTGGGCCGGCCCGCACCACCTGCACTACACCTCGATGCCGGACTGGCTGCAGTCACTCGGCATGGTGTTTTCGCTGATCCTGCTCGCGCCCAGCTGGGGTGGCATGATAAACGGCATGATGACGCTGTCGGGCGCATGGCATAAATTGCGCACCGACCCGATTTTGAAATTCATGATCGTGGCGCTGAGTTTCTACGGCATGTCCACGTTCGAAGGGCCGATGATGTCGATCAAGACGGTCAATTCCCTGAGCCACTACACCGACTGGACTGTCGGCCATGTGCACTCCGGCGCACTGGGCTGGGTCGCACTGATGACCATCGGCTCGGTTTACGTGCTGACACCGCGTCTGTTCAACAAGACCGAAATGTACAGTACCAAACTGATCGACGTTCACTTTTGGATATCGACCATTGGCGTGGTGCTGTATATCGCGTCGATGTGGATCGCCGGCGTCATGCAGGGACTGATGTGGCGAGCCTTCAACGATGACGGCACGCTGACCTATACGTTTATCGAAACCATTGCCGCCACCAAGCCGTACTACGCCATTCGACTGGCCGGCGGGCTGCTGTTCTTATCCGGCATGTTTGTAATGGCCTACAACATGATCAAGACCATACGGGGCGAAGCGCCGGCACCGGTTCCCGTACGACAGCCGGCATAAAGGAGATTCCAATATGGCACAGCATGAAGTTGTCGAGAAAAACATCAATCTGATGGCGATTTTAATCGCCGTTGTGATCAGTGTGGCCGGTCTGGTCGAGATCCTGCCATTGATTTTCCAGAACCAGGTCAGCGAACCCTCGGAAGGCATTGTGCCTTACCCGCCATTGCAGCTCGCCGGCCGCGATGTGTATGTAAGGGAAGGCTGCTACGGCTGCCATTCACAGCAGGTACGTCCGTTTATCAGCGAGACCGAACGCTACGGACCGTATTCGGTCGCCGGCGAATCGGTCTACGACCGGCCGTTTCAGTGGGGCTCCAAGCGGACCGGACCCGACTTGGCCAGGGTTGGCGGACGCTACACCGACGAATGGCACCGGGTTCACCTGCTGAATCCGCGTGACCTGGTGCCGGAGTCCAATATGCCCGGCTATCCGTGGCTGGTCCGCAACACGATTGAGCCCGGCATGGTCGTTCGCAAGATGCAAAAACTCCAGGCCATCGGCGATCCTTACACGGATGAACAGATTCAGAACGCGGTCGCCGAAGTGCAGGGGAAAACCGAAATGGACGCGCTGATCGCCTACCTGCAGGGCCTGGGCCGGACACGGACCGGGAGATAGCGATGGATATGACGATATTCAGAAGCGTGGTACTGCTGGTACTGATGATTGGCTTTCTGGGTCTGTGGTGCTGGGCCTGGAGCCGCCGGCGGCAATCGGATTTTCAGGAAGCCGCCCAATTGCCATTGACGGACGACGAACCCGCGGCGAATGATTCCGCCGAACAGGAGCGCAAGCCATGAACACCGGTTGGAGCATCTTTATCATCGTAGTGACCATCGCAAACATTCTCGGGTGCTGGTGGCTGCTGCACTGGTCATCCAAGCACAAGGCGGATATCGCCGATTCGGACACCACCGGTCATCGCTGGGATGGCGATCTTCAGGAACTGAACAAGCCGTTGCCGCGCTGGTGGCTGATTTTGTTCAATATCACCATCGTCTTCGGTCTGGTGTACCTGGTGCTTTACCCGGGGCTGGGCAACTTCGAAGGCGTTTATAAATGGACCCAGGACAAACGCTACCAGTCTGAACTGCAGGCGGCCGAAGCGCAGCGGGAACAGGTATTTGCGCAATTCGCCGAAATGGATTTCGATGCGCTGGTGCGCGAGCCGGCGGCGCTGCAAACCGGCCAGCGGATTTTCGCCAACCACTGCGCGATGTGCCATGGTTCCGATGCACGCGGCGCGCCCGGCTTTCCCAACCTGCGCGATCAGGACTGGCTGTACGGCAGCGATGCCGATGCGCTTCATACCAGCATCGCGGACGGCCGCCAGGGCGTGATGCCGCCGTTCGGCAGCGTGCTCGGCGAGCAGGGTATCTGGGAAACGGTAGCCTACGTACAGTCGCTGTCCGGGCAGAACGCATCGCCGGGACTGGTTGAAAAGGGCAAAGCGCATTATCAGGCACTGTGCATTGCCTGCCACGGGCCGGAAGGCCGGGGTAATCAGATACTGGGTGCGCCCAATTTAACTGACGATATCTGGCTGCACGGCGGTTCGCCGGACAGCATTGCCGCAGCCATTTCCGAAGGGCGTACCAACCGCATGCCACCGCACAAGGAATTGATCGGCGAACAGCGGGTGCCCCTGGTTGCCGCTTATGTGGCCAGCCTCAGCGCCGCTGATGCCGACCACGGACAAGATGAGCACTGAAAACCGTCACGGGCAGTCGGGCGAGTCAACGCGAATCCCGAGTAAGCGAAACACGGGCAAACGAATTCCGGGTAGATGGACTCGTCTGCAACGGGATTTCGCGATCGTCGGCTGGGTGTCGTTTTTAACCGCATCGGCCGGCACCATGGTCATCTTCGCGCTGGTCGATCCGGCGGCGCTGACCGAAGCCTGGGCCTTGCGCTGGAAGATCGGCAGAACCTTGGGTTACAGCCTGGGTTTTGCCTTTTTATGGGCGATCACCGCCGCTTCCGCCGCACTGGCTGTGTTCATGATCAGAACCGGACCGCGCCGTGGGCATGCCCGCGGCCAGGGGCGCCGCCCGCCGCCGAAGACACACGATCCGGCGGATAACAATCCCGACCTGAAGGAAGAGGACTGGTGGTGAACACCGATACCCGGTCCGATGCACTGTATCAGAAAGAGGCCAAGATCTACCCCAAGTCGGTTAGCGGCCGCTATGCCCGGCTGCGTATGCTGGCCACAGTGCTTCTGCTCGGACTTTACTATCTGCTGCCGTGGCTGCGCTGGGACGGCCGCCAGGCCATCTTGTTCGATCTGCCGGCAAGAAAATTCTATCTGTTCGGCCTGACGCTGTGGCCGCAGGATTTTATCTATCTGGCCCTGCTGCTGGTCACCGCCGGCTTGTCGCTGTTCTTTTTCACAGCGCTGGCCGGCCGGCTGTGGTGCGGGTATGCCTGCCCGCAAACGGTCTGGACCGAGGCGTTCTTGTTCATTGAGCGGCGTATCGAAGGCGACCGCAACCAGCGCATCAAACTGGACCGCGCGCCCTGGTCGGCGAACAAAGTCCTGCGTAAAGGTCTGAAGCAGACCTTGTGGGTACTCTTCGCGCTCTGGACCGGCTTTACCTTTGTCGGCTATTTCACGCCGATTACCGAACTGGCGGGCAAGCTGGTGCACTTCAAGGCCGGGCCGTGGGAAAGCTTCTGGACCCTGTTCTACGCGTTCGCAACCTATGGCAACGCCGGCTTTCTGCGCAGCCAGGTCTGCAAATATATGTGCCCATACGCTCGCTTTCAGAGCGCGATGTTCGATAACGACACGCTGATTATCGCTTATGACGAACAACGCGGCGAAGCGCGCGGCGGCCGGTCGAAAAAAGCCGACCCGGCTGCACTCGGGCTGGGCGACTGCATCGACTGCACTCTGTGCGTGCAGGTGTGCCCGACCGGCATTGACATTCGCGACGGCCTGCAATACGAGTGCATCGCCTGCGCTGCGTGTATCGACGTTTGCGATCAGGTAATGGACAAGATGAACTATCCGCGGGGTCTGGTGCACTACACGACCGCCCACGCCAGCGAAGGGCGGAAAACCCGGCTGTTCCGGGCCCGCTCTATCATCTACGGCACATTGCTGCTGGTGTTGCTCGGCGGCATTTTCCTGTCCCTGGAACAACGCGTGCCGCTGCGCGCCGAGTTGATACGAGACCGCAATGCGCTGTATCGTGAGTTGCCGGATGAAATGATCGAAAACGTGTATACGTTGAGGCTGATCAACATGGACCGCGATACCCATGAATACCGTATTGATATCACCGGTCTGGACCATGCAAGGCTGCTGTATGACCAGCCGCTGGTGCTGCAGGCAGAAGAAAACCGCTCGGTTTCGCTGCGAATTCAAGCACCAAGGCATGATGGTGCAGGCAGCCGGGATATCACGCTGAACATTCAAACGGCCGAACGCTCCGAGATGCAAACCGAAGCCGCCGGCCGGTTTTTCTACCCGTTGTCCGAGCGCTGAAAACGGAGTCTGTAGCTATGACCGTTCGTACGCCAAACACCCGGCAAAGTATTCACCAGAACATTCCGTGGTATCGTCAATTCTGGCCGTGGTTTATTATCAGCATTCCGGCCACTGCCGTGATCGGCGGTTTTATCATGCTTTTTATCGCGATACGCCATCCGGACCCGGTTATTATTGATGCGGCCGAATATCAGCAGCTGAAAAACGAACTTCGTGCTCAGCCGGCCAAGGCGGAAGCCGCCAGTGACACGCAGCAACACAACTGACACCCGGGCGCATGAACGCCGGACAGATGAACACCGGGCGCATTGTTTTCATTGCGCCGAACCGATTCCGCGCGGTTGTCGCCTGACGGTTACGCTGGACGACGGTCAGCACCCGGTCTGCTGTGCCGGCTGTCAGGCAGTCGTTCAGACCATCGTCGGTCATCACCTGGAACGCTACTATCAGCATCGCGAACAGCCGTCCGTAAAACCGGACGAACAAGCGAGTGTCGACTGGGCCGCGTTTGACCGGGATCCACGCTACTGGGGTAAGCCGGCAGGCGCCGGAAAGTGGCAACTGGCGCTGCTGCTTGACGGCATCCGCTGCGCGGCATGCGTCTGGCTGATCCAGTCCGGGCTCGGGCGCTTAAGCGGTGTGTCTTCAATCGACATCGATCTGGTCAGCGGTTACACGGAAATCACCTGGGACTCGGAGTCGTTAACGCTCAGCAGGCTGATGGCCGCCATTCAGCGGCTTGGCTACCGGCCGCATCTGCTTCAGCATGACGAACTTGAGAATCGGCACAAGCAGCACCAGCGACGGGCGCTGACCCGGCTGCTGGTCGCCGGTCTTGGCATGATGCAGGTCATGATGTATGCCGTCGGTCTGTATGCCGGCGACTTTCAGGGAATGTCTGACAACGCCAGGCGGTTTCTGGAAGGCGTCAGCCTGCTGGTGACCACCCCGGTGGTGTTTTATGCGGCGCGGCCGTTCTTCGCTGCCGCCTGGCGCAATCTGAAAGCGGGCCAACTCGGCATGGACGTGCCGGTGTCCCTGGCTATCGGCCTGGCCTACGGCATTAGCTGCTGGCACTACGTCCGCGGCGCGGGGGCGCTGTATTTCGACTCGGTGGTGATGTTTGTCTTCTTCCTGACCCTGGCGCGCTATCTGGAAATGCGCCTCAATCACAAGAATCTGAGCCTGTCCCAGGCCTTCGGCCGGCTATTGCCAAGCACGGCCCGCCGGTGGACCGGTGCCGAACTGCAAACCGTCCCGGCGCTGGACCTGGTGCCCGGCGACCATATTGAAGTTCCGCCGGGCGAGGTGTTTCCGGCCGACGGGGTCATCGTGAACGGCGAAACCGAGGCGGACGAAGCATTGATTACCGGAGAAGCCATACCGGTGGCCAAACGGACGGGCAGCCGGGTGATCGCCGGCAGCGGCAACCTGGGTCAGCCGGTCAGAGTGGAGGTCAAAAAAACCGGCCCGGACAATACCGCCAACCGGCTGGCGGAAAAAGTATTGGCTGCACAGTTGCAACGACCGCAGCGGGTGCAGTTGGCCAATCGCCTGGCCAAACATTTTACTGCGCTGGTGTTGCTGATCGCCGGGGCTGTCGCGTGGCGCTGGATCGGCTATGCGCCCGACCGGGCGCTGTCAGTGGTGCTCTCGGTACTGGTGGTAAGCTGCCCTTGTGCATTGTCGCTGGCAACGCCGGCTGCGCTGGCAGCCGCCAATCGGCGCCTGTTGAAATCCGGCCTGCTGATCACACGCAATAAAGTTGTCGAGACTCTGAATCAGATTCGGCATGTGGTGTTCGACAAAACCGGCACGCTGACCCGTGGCCGGCCAACGGTAACGGCCGTTGAATTGAGCCCGGCGGGACAGGCATTCGGGCGGCGCGGTGTGCTGGCCGTAATCGCGGCGCTGGAGCGCCACTCCGAGCACCCGGTGGCCGCCGCGTTCGATACGTATTCGGATTCGAATTTGCACGCGTCGAATGTGCGGCTGGAAAAGGGGCAGGGTTTGTCCGGAACCGTGGCCGGCGAGCACTACCGTATCGGACCGGCGGACCGCGCGAAACAGCAGGCTCATGCCGCAACCGCCATTCGATTGTCCGGTCCGGCCGGCGAACTCGCCATCTGCTACCTGAACGACGATCTGCGCGTCGATGCGAAGCACTGCGTCGAGCGCTTGCGCGAGGCGGGGCTAAACCTGCATCTGCTGACCGGGGACGGGCAGGGCGTGGCGCAATCGGTAGCCGATGAAGTCGCGCTAGGCACTGTGAAGTGGAAGCAAACGCCGGAAGATAAAGTAAACTATATCAAGCAATTACAAAGGGATTCGGATGCAGTCCTGATGGTCGGTGATGGGATCAATGATGCGCCGGTATTGGCCGCTGCGGATGCTTCGGTTGCGGTCCACGGCGCAACCCAACTGGCCAAGAGTTCGGCCGATATCCTGCTGGCCAAGGATCGGTTGATGCCGCTGGTCGATGCATTTGCCATTGCCAGGATCACGCGCCGGGTTCTGCGCCAGAACATGGCTTGGGCGATCGGCTATAACCTGTTTGCCATTCCGTTTGCAGCCATGGGCTGGGTTGCGCCGTGGATGGCGGCGATCGGTATGTCAGTCAGTTCCCTGATCGTGGTGTTGAATGCCAGCCGCATTGCCCGGTATCGCAGGTTCGACGATACGCCTGAAAGCCACCCGTCCGTACCGCTGCTGCAGGTGTCGACATGAGTATGATCTATGTGCTGATACCGCTGGCCCTGGTGCTGGTCTTGGTGGCTGTCGCTGCGTTTGTCTGGGCCACCCGGTCTGGGCAGTTCGATGACATGGATACCCCGGCCTGGCGTATCGTGCTGGATGACGACCGCGAGCCCGGCACGGAATTCCGGCAACCGCCCCCGGACTAACCCGCAGATGCTGAGCGTACTGACCACCGCCTGGCTGGCCGGGTTACTCGGCAGCGGTCACTGTCTTGGGATGTGCGGCGGCATCGCCGCTGCGAGGAGTGTTGCCCAAGAGCGTGGCGGTCAATCCGGGCAGTCTCAATCCCGCTGGTTAAAGCCGCTGCATTTCAACCTTGGCCGAATCACCACTTACAGCATTCTGGGCGCTGCCGTCGGCGGTATCACCGGCGCGGTCGGAACCCTCAGCGGCTTGCAGCAATGGGGGCTGATTCTGCGGCTGCTGACCGCATTGCTGATCTTCCTGATCGGTTGCCAGTACCTGTTCCGCATCGCAGTACTCGCATGGATAGAGCGTACCGGTGCCAAAGCGTGGCGCCTGATCACCAACAGCGGCCAGCGGTTGCGGACAGGTCATTCCAGCGCGTTTATTCAGGGTTTGTATTGGGGCGGTTTGCCCTGCGGATTGGTCTATACCTTGCTGCTGATGGCTGCATCCAGCGGCAGTTGGTACGCCGGTGCCGCGGTGATGGCCGCGTTCGGGCTGGGCACGCTGCCGGCGATGCTGGCGACCAGCACCGCCGCACCGACACTGCTGCAATGGCAACGCACCCCCCATATTCGCGCGATCATCGGCATCGCGATGTTGTTGTTTGCCGTATGGACTGCCGTTTTCGCGCTGATGCACGCCGGCTATCTCGGCGGCGAGACGCATCACCACCACTGAGCGAATGCGCCGTCATCGCGGGCGGTAGCGCGCTGTTCTATAGTTAGGGCGTAAAGGCGTTAAACGTAAAGGGTCGCTCTACCACGCGCAGCGATCCCGATGCCGGTATGCACTCGATGTCGACATCCAAGGGGGCAGGGGACAGCTTTCAACCGCATTCAGCCAAACCGATGCCGGAGAAACCCGGCATCGCACACAGTCAGCACCGTGATCAGCAAATTAAAGGAGGGCATCATGGCAAACTCATCATCACCTTGTACCACAGTAGCGAAAGGCAGCGTCGGTGAATCCGGCGCGTCCGCGATGGTCCATCACCAGGTAGACGGCAAGATCGCCAAGAACATGGTATTGCGCAACGACCATAGCGACCTGTGCCCGAATACCGGTGTGGTTGCGGTGCTGGTCATCAACGGTGAACCTGCTGCATACGGCAACATTACCAAGCCGGGCTCGTCTATTCAGGCCGAGGCACAGCCCGACGATCATGTCGTCGCCATCGTACATACCGTACCGCTGTTTAACAATATCGTCTGTGTCCGGCTAGGGAACCTGCACTTTATTCTGGATGAATGTGATTTTGTCTAGAAGTTATCAGTTATTGGGCACGAAAAATTTCGGTGTTCGGGTAAAACGCGTACCAGGCGAACCAATAGGCTGATACGCCGGGCAGTAAGCCGCCATTCTGATCGGTGATATACGCACTGCGGCGGTCAGGATTGAAATACACTCTGACCGGCTTGCCGGCAACGGAATCGCCT
The DNA here is from genome assembly GCA_028289465.1 of Lysobacterales bacterium. Lineage (GTDB taxonomy): Bacteria > Pseudomonadota > Gammaproteobacteria > Xanthomonadales > SZUA-36 > JANQPM01. The sequence continues at coordinate 28,751 of JANQPM010000011.1, forward strand.
AAATGCGGCTGGTTCGACTCGCGGAAATGGGTCTCCAGTTCTGCGAACGGCCAGGCTCGCTGGCGATCGCCAACCACCAGGCCGATCACGCCGGATTTGGCGGGGTAGAGCGCGTTGCTGGCCGTTACCGGGTAGAACAGTCCTTCGTTTAGCGCATAATCGGCATACGGATCGCGGGTATAGTCGCGCCGGTAGCCGGTTTGCGGGGAAAGCACCTCGGTATCGGGGTATTGGGCCCTCCATTGGTCCCAGGTCGTATGCACGACGGGTACCGGCACCAACTTTTGACCGCGATAATCGCCGCTGATCGCTTCTCCGGTGATCTGAGACCAGACCGATTCGGTTTCCCTGTCGTACATCAGCAGATCGTTGTTATACAACAGGCCGGAGACACCAAAGCGTAAAGGCCGGCCGGCCAGCGTTGATTCATACACAATGCCGGTTCTGCATAACGGGCAGTAAGTCACCGCGACAGCCCGGCCGGAAAAGCGATCGTTGACAATCTCATGGTGGTTCAGAATCTTGACCGGGTAAGCGCGCGACCCGGCTTCACCGGCCAAACCGACTACCCAATCGGCCTCGTTCATGAAATCCGCCGACTCGGCAGCGATAAATCGAGGTCGGTCGATGGCCGGAATATTATCGCGCCGTAGTAAGCCATATTCGATACGTTCGATAGGAATCGTGCTGCCTTCAAGGTCGAATCCGTTGAACTCGGCCGCTATATCGGCCGCGCCGGTCAAATACTGGGTAAGCCGAAAAGCCGCAAAAACCAGCAAAGCCGGATAGATCACCCATCTGAGTTTTCGGTTGCGGAACACGGTTGGGTTCAGCTTGTTCACGAAACACTCCGAATATGCCAATTTCGATCAAGACCGGCAGGCGCGACGCTCACTTGCAAGATCGTTCTGACCGATAAGGCGGTATTTGATGGAAAGAGGCGAGGCTCAGGAGCTTTCTGATGAGCAAGCTTATAACTTCGCATAATGTATATTATGTTAAATAATAAATAAACAGGTATTCCTTACAAGCTGCCACCGGAATACGTATCTGGGTCTGCTGTAAATATAAATATCAATAGTTTATGGAACTTATATGAAGTGTTTCCTGATATATCACTCAAAACCGATATATTCTTCTTCAGAACATTGCCTGTCTACGCGACAATCGTCTAAACTCAGGCCATGGCTGTATACCGTACTCATAACCGGGTATGCCAATGACTCTTCGACAAATGGTCGCCATATCGCTGGCGACATTGCTGGTGCTGTCCTGCGCCACCCATACACCCGCACCGCTGTCCATCACACTGGCTAATGATTCTGCGGCCGAGCAGGCAGCACACAGGCAGCTACAGCGGCTGTTGGATCGGTACGATCTGTCACCGTGGTTTTTCACCGCCAGGGTCCTGATTGACGAGAACACCCGCATTCCGCACAGCCACCCTGTTCTGACGCTGACTGCCCGCACAACAAACGACAACGCCGCGCTGGCAACGTTTATTCATGAACAACTGCACTGGTACCTGGAAGCCAAAGACCCGCAAGTGCAGCAGGCCGTTGCGGTATTGAAACAGCGCTACCCGGAGGCGCCGGTACGCGGCAGTCAGGGTGCGCGGAGCACGTTCAGCACCTATCTGCATTTGTTGAACTGCTGGTTGGAACTGGATGCGATGGCGCGGCTGGTCGGAGAGCAGGCGGCACGGGAAACCCTGGCCGACTGGAACCATTACCGCTGGATTTATGACCGGGTATTGAACGAAACCGATGCGATCGGCGATGTTGTGAGGCGGTTTGGCCTGGACCCGCTCGCGCCATAATCCGAGCGGGAAATGGGTGTTTTTAACGCCGGCCTACCAGTCCACCGCCTGCCGGGAAATCGGCATGGTCATGCAGCGACAGCCGCCGCCTCCGCGTGACAGTTCGGAGCCGTCCATCGTAATGGCCAGCGGCCGGTTAGCTTCAATCTTCGCTTTGCCGCCGATAACGTCCTCGGCCTTCAATATCTCGAAACCGTGGTTGGATAATTCCTCGATGGTTGCGAAATTGTGCTCGTAGCCGATGATCTGGCCGGGTGCAAAGGTAAAGAAATTAGCACCGCTTTGCCATTGTTCGCGCTCCTGGCGCAGCGGATCCTTGCCACCGCAGCGAATCGGCGTCAAATCCAGCCCCTGGGTGCGCAGCGCTTCGAGAATATCCGGATACTCCACAATCCGTTTCACATCGTCGCCCTTGAAATGCACATGGATCGCGCGGCACTTTCGGCCCCCGGTAATTAACGGCGGGAAGACCATGCATTTGTCTTTGTCCAGCATGGTGAAAATCATATCCAGATGGATGGTTGCCCGCTGCTTCGGTATCTCGACCACGATGAAATTGGCCACCCTGCCCTTGCTGGCCATCTTGCGCATCAGCACATCAATGCCGGCGGCCGTGGTCCGTTCGGAATAGCCGATTACCACCAGGTCGTCGCGAATGACCAGCAGATCTCCACCTTCGATTGTCACTTCCTGATCCGGTCGGGCGGTGCCGTCGAAGTAGAAACCCGCAGAATTGATCTTCGGATGGTATTTGTAGATAGCTTTGAGCAATAAGGCCTCTGCAAAACGCGCTTTATAGGCCATGGAGCCGATGATTACCCGGTTATTCACGCACATGGTTGCATCCCGCGTGAAAAATGCGTTCGGCAGCGGCGGTATCACATGCCGCAGCGGGCTCAGGAATTTCTCCAGGCTGTCCTCGCGCATCGGTGTGCCCTGGAACAACTGATCGGCAAGCGCATCATTTGGCGTTTCCAGCAACTCGTCAAACATGTCACGGCACTGGTACAAATCGCATAGTTCGCTTAACAGTGCATGCTTGACTTTCTCCAGATCTAGTACCTGGCGCAGCAAGTCGCGAAACTCCAGGACCTGGGTCACCTTATCCAGTACGCCGGTCAACTGACGATGTTCCTGAAGCGCCAGCGGCAGGCTTAAAATATCGTCGTATAGCACCTCAGCGGCTGTGGCCGGGGTCATATTTTCGATTTCCTGGCCCGGCCGGTGGACCATGACGTACTCCAGTTGGCCAATTTCGGAGTTCAGGCGGATATCAACGCTCATGCTGGTACAGGTTCCGGTGACTTCTCGGGCGGCTACAGTAGCAAAGCCTCTCTCCTTTGGCCACTCGCCGCAGTGGCCAGATACAGAAAATTTTCAGGTCGCTTTTGCATTAGCCGCGATCCGGAATATATATTCTGCCGTCAGTGCGCGGTAATCCAATGCCTATAAAGCTCCGCGGCAATTGACCACCTGTGCGGCCTTGCTGTAACGCTGTATAGATCAATGCGCTTCAACTGGCTGTTGTTCAAGCGTTAACTTTTTCCACAGATAGAAAACCACGGGCAACACCAATAGCGTTAACAGAACGGCACTGACCATGCCGCCGACCATCGGAGCTGCCAAGCGGCTCATTACTTCGGAACCCGTGCCTGAGCCCAGCATGATGGGTATCAGCCCGATAATGGTGGCACAGGCGGTCATCAGTACTGGCCTGACGCGCACGGCGGCTCCGGTTAGCACCGCAGCAAAAAGTACAGGTGTTGACAGCCTGCCGCCGGGTGCGTGTTTTCGGCATTGTTCCTGCCAGGCTTGATTTAAGTACACCAGCATTATGACTCCGGTTTCGACTGCAACGCCGGCAAGCGCAATCGTGCCCACTCCCACCGCAACGGAAAAATTAAAGTCCAGCCAATACATTAACCAAAAACTGCCGACCAGGGACAGGGGTAATGTCCCCATCAATATCAGCACGGGTGCAAGCTGTCGAAAGTTAAGGTAGAGCAACACAACGATAATCGCCAGCGTGAGCGGCACAACGTAGGTGAGCTTCTCAATAGCGCGCAGCATGTACTCGTACTGACCTGACCAATTGATGGAGTAGCCGGGCGGCAATGTCAGTTGTTCGGCGACTACTTGCGTGGCGCGCTCGACGTAACTGCCGATATCCACGCCTTTGATATCGACAAATACCCAGCCGTTTACACGCGAATTTTCACTTTTTATTCCCGGTGGACCCTCTTCAATGGACACGGTAGCGACGTCGCCAAGGGCAATCCGCTGCCCTAGTTGTGTGACTATGGGAAGCAGTGCCAGTTGCTCGGGTGAGTTGCGATAGGACTGTGGATAACGGATGTTAACCGGGTATCGCTCCAAGCCTTCAACCGTTTGGGTAACATTGATACCGCCAATGGCGGACGCGATAACCTGTTGCACATCGGCAATATTCAGGCCGAAGCGGGATGCACTTTCCCGGTTGATATCGACTTTAATATAGCGGCCACCGGCGACCCGTTCAGAATATACCGATGCCGTACCGGGCAGATCCGCAAGTATCTCCTCCAATTGCCGGCCTATGTCTTGGATAGCGTTGAGATCAGCGCCGGCAATCTTAATGCCGACCGGTGTTTTGATACCGGTGGCCAGCATGTCGATACGGGTTTTAATCGGCATCACCCAGGCGTTTGTCACGCCGGGCAGTTTGACCAGCGCATCCAGTTCCTTTCTTATCGACTCGGAGGTAACACCCGGGCGCCAATCGCTCCTGTCTTTCAATTGTATAAACGTCTCAATCATGGTCAGTGGTGCAGGATCAGTGGCGGTCTCGGCACGGCCGATCTTGCCAAATACCGTCTTGACTTCGGGCACCGTACGAATCAGCTTGTCCGTTTGCTGCAGCAACTCCCGCGCTTTACCGATGGAAATGCCCGGGTACGTTGTAGGCATATACATCAAATCGCCCTCATCCAGCGGCGGGATAAATTCACTGCCGATATGCTGTAGCGGCCACCAAGTACTGGCTCCAATAAGCAGCGCGACAAGCAGTGTGGTTTTGGGAAACGTCAATACGGCTTTGAGTATCGGTTTATAAGACTGAACGAGAAAGCGATTGACCGGATTTTCCTTCTCGCCACGTACACGACCGCGGATGAAATAGCCCATCAGCACCGGCACCAGCGTAATGGCCAATGCCGCGGCAGCGGCCATGGCGTAAGTTTTGGTAAATGCCAGCGGGGAAAACATGCGCCCTTCCTGGGCCTCCAGGGTGAATACCGGCAAGAAACTGACGGTGATTATCAGCAGGCTGAAAAACAGTGCCGGCCCAACCTCGGAGGCGGAATCGGCAACTATCTGCCAACGGTTTTGCGCAGTAACCGTCTGACGTTCCATATGTTTATGCATGTTTTCGATCAGCACGATCGCGCCATCGATCATCGCACCGATGGCGATAGCAATACCGCCTAACGACATGATATTGGCGTTTAATCCCTGCATATACATCACGATGAACGCCGCGAGAATGCCAATCGGCAAACTGATCATCGCTACCAGCGAGGAACGCAGATGGAGCAAAAACACGATGCACACCAGGCCCACCATGGCCAGTTCCTCGAGAAGTTTTTGCCAGAGATTATCCACCGCACGTTCGATCAAGCCGGAACGGTCATATACGGTGACTATTTCGACGCCGTCAGGGAGCCCTTGCTTTAATGTAGCCAGCTTGGCCTTGACGCCATCAATGGTCTGCTGTGCGTTTTCGCCAAAACGCATCACAACGACGCCGCCGACGGTTTCACCTTCGCCATTGAGTTCTGCAATGCCGCGCCGCATTTGTGGGCCGATGCCGATATCTGCAATGTCACCCAGGCGCAGCGGTGTGCCTTGGTGGTTGACGCCCAGCGGAATACGCATGAGGTCTTGCTCGCTTTGAATATAGCCTGAGGAGCGCACCATGTATTCCGCCTCGGCCATTTCCACAACTGACGCACCGACCTCCTGGTTGGCCCGCTTGATCGCCATTTGGATATGCGCCAGCGGAATATCATAGGCGCGCAGTTTTTCCGGGTTAACTGTGACTTGGTACTGTTTGACCATGCCACCGACAGCAGCGACCTCGGAGACACCCGGTACGGCCTGTAATTCGTATTTCAGGAACCAGTCCTGAATCGAGCGCAATTGACTGATATCGTGCTGACCCGTGCGGTCAACCAATGCGTATAAGTAGATCCAACCGACGCCGGTGGCATCCGGCCCCAGCCGGGGCTGCGCATTAGCGGGTAGCGAAGGTGCGGCCTGGCCCAGGTACTCCAGTACCCGGGAACGCGCCCAATACAGATCAGTATCTTCATCAAAAATCACATAGACATAAGAGTCGCCGAAAAAGGAGTAGCCGCGAACGGTCACCGCGCCGGGTACCGATAGCATGGCGGTAGTGAGTGGATAGGTCACCTGATCTTCAACCACCTGAGGCGCCTGGCCGGGATAGCTGGTTTTGATAATGACCTGAACGTCGGACAAATCCGGGATCGCATCTACCGGGGTGTTTTTTAGCGAGAATAATCCGGCACCGACTAAAATTGCCGTCGCCAGCAACACAAAAAAACGGTTGTTGACAGACCAGCGGATAATAGACTCAATCATGGCGGCCTCCCTGATGAGCATCATCCATCTCCGTCATGGCCGGACCGTTATCGTGCCGCGTCAGCTCAACGACGATGAAATCGCCGTCAATAATTTCGAAGGTAAAATCAATACGGCCTCCCTCCGTTAAGGTGTCAATCGCCAGATTGTCGGCGGCCAAAAAATCCATGGTCACGGCCGGCCGGTTCCATTTTTCGATCGGGTCGCGCGAGATATTCAGGATTCGGCGCTGTATATCGATATGATTGACGGTGCCGGCCGTTGTCGCAGTGGGTGGTTTCTCCGAATCCGGAGAAGCCTCGCCATGATGCAGGCGCTGAAAATCGGACGTTTTACTGGATTCTGAATCGAGCAGGAACTGGGCCGAAGTGACGATTGCTTCGCCTTCGGCCAAACCACTGATAACTTCCGCATAGTCCTCGGCAACATACCCCAGCGTCACCGCCACCGACTTGAAGCGGCCTTCGCCTTTTGCCAATACCACTCGATCCTGCGTGCCGGTACGGATCGCCGCTTCCCGGGGAATGACCAGTGCATCGTTTCTTGCACGGGCGTGGATGGCAACCTGTGCAAACATATTGGGTTTTAATAAGCCGTCGGGATTGGCGAAACGCAAGCGAACCCGCACTGTACGCGTTTCGGCGTCCAAAGTCGGATACACATAATCCACCCTTCCCTGCCAGCGCTGCCCCGGTAAGTAATCCAGAGCCATCGTCACGGACAAGCCCACCGTCACAAGTGCCGCCTGGCGCTCAAACACTTTCGCTTCCACCCAGACATTCTCCAGTGTGCCCACCGACATCAGCGTGGTGCCCGGCTTGACGAAAAAGCCTTCGCGAATATTCAAATTATCCACAACGCCCGTTTGCGGGACGTAAAAGATGAGCGTTTGCCTTACTGTGCGGTCACGTTTGAGTTTGGCAACCACTGCTGCGTCGATCTGCAGTGCTTTCAAACGATCCTCTGCCGCCTGAATCAAGCGTGCGTTGTTGCGATTTAGCGCCAACAGCAATTCTTCCTGGGCGTTGACCAGCTGCGGGGAGTAAAGTGAATAGAGCGGGTCGCCCCGTTTGACCGGGTCGCCGGCGGCTTTGACATACAGCTTTTCAACCCATCCTTCGACGCGAGGGTGAACGTGAATCAGCCGGTCTTCATCGTATTGCACATAGCCGACGGTGGTGATTTCCGCGTGCAACATGCGGCGCTCCACCTTGGCTGTGCGTACCCCCAGGTTATTCTCCACATCGGGCGAGATGGCTATGACTCCGGCTTCATCCGGGCTGGCACCTGCATTTTCATAGACAGGAACCAGATCCATTCCCATCGGCGATTTGCCGGGCTGGTCCCGACGATAGTCGGGGTCCATCGGTGCGACCCAGTAAAGAGGCTGTTTCCGCTGACCAGTGTCGACACCGCCGGTCTGGTCCATGCCCAGTTTAGTGAGAAAATGTGTCGCTGCTGCGGTAGCCAGCAGCGCAATCGCTATCAGCAAGTAGGATCTATTCATCAGAAAATTCTCCAGCGTTTTCACTGCCTGCAGGAACTAGAAAATAGTTCAGCTCGGCAACGGTCTGGAACCGATCGACGGTAATGTTCAGGTAGTCGATATTGGCGTTGAGTTCGGCAATGCGTGCACGCACTACCTCGGCAAAATCGCCCGCATCGGTGGTATAGGCAGTCAACGCGGCTTCGGCCTGATCGTGAGTTTCCTGCAGCAACCGTTCTTCGTACAAGGCTTTGCGCTGGTTCAGGCGTTGCCAGCGCGCTCTGGCGGTTTCAAGACGCGCATGCATTGACCGCAGCGCAAGGGTTTTTTCGGTTTTCAGGGCTTCCGATGTTGCGACAGCTGCCTCAACATCCTTGTCCTGACGACTACGGGTAAACAACGGTACATCGATACTCACGCCCACCGAGAAAAAATCACTGCGGCCATTCCCCAGCGGATCATCATCGCGATAGCTGTAGCTGGCGTTGACGCCCCATTGCGGTTTGTATTTTTGCCGTGCAAGCTGAACCTCTGTTTCGCTGGCAGCGACTTGTTGATCAAGCGCCTTGATCGCAGGATGGGCGGTGAGACGGGGTAAGAGGCCCACTGTATCGGTATCTAGTGCACTGCCCAGCGGTATCTGGGGCAAGGCGGCACTAAGCACATACGCATGGCCGACTGATACCGGCAACCACTCGCCCAGCTCGGCACGGGACATTTCCTGCTGTTGCTGCAGAATCGTTAAACGATCTTCGAGCCGTGTCAGCTCAAGCTGTGCACGCACTAAATCCTGCTGGCGTGTTCGACCTATCGCGCTGGTATAACTCGACTGTGCGACATCTACCAAGTGCTCAAACAACGCGCGATCTTTCTCAATCAGACGGATCGCTTCGCGGTGACGGTAAACTTCCAGCCAAAGTTGCGCAACAGACATAGCAACCCGGGTCTGGCGGTCCTGGCGCATATAGGGATGTTGCTGACTCAGCTCACTAAGCCGTTGGCGCTGCAGGGCCCGAGTATTTCCGCGCGGAAACACCTGGCTAAGCCCTACCCTGAATTGGGTCATCGGTTCCTGCCCAAAATCAAAGGTATCCACCGGCAGGTTGACGAAGCCCAGGGACACCGTCGGGTCAGGCAGTGTCCCGGCTGACACGCTGCGGGCGGTATTGGCTTGCTCGCGATAATAACTTCCCGACAGCCAGGGGTCATTTTCCTGGGCCAGAACTATCGCCCGTTCAAGACTTAACGGTGTCTTGGCAATGACTGCCGGTAATAGACTGACAAATAGCGCTAGTGCGCAGGCGCATTTAAATAAGAATCTCATAACAGCTCCCGATAAGAGTGCCGGCCAACAGGGCCGCTCAACAGGGAGGAAAAACTCCCGCTAACAGTGCCGGTAGGCTCGCTACGTGCAGGCGCACCTATCCTGTATTAGCTGGAAATGGGGGGACGAAACAGCGAGAGAAGCGTGGGATCAAGATAAGAAATAGTGTATTTCACGTTGAGCACGCCGGTATAGAACGGGCTGTCTTGTACATCAGCCGTGGTGCCCATAGAGGGTAACTTGACGCAATTGCTCATCGTGCAGAAGCCATCTTCACAACAGTCGACAGCAGACTGATCGGTATCGGCAGGGTCATGCATCGCATGTGCTGAATGGTCCATGCCGTCCATAGAGATCATAGCCTCGGCATGACCGTCGCCGAATGACATTGGGCAGAACACGCTCACAGCAGCGATCGACTGGCTGACAAAAGCCAGTATCATCACCAAAACCAGCAAAAACCTGCGTGTATCAATATCCATCAGCATATGAATTAGTTGAGCCGTGCCCACCTATTGTATAAGGATAGCCTAGGCAACGAAAAGTTCACACCAGCCAGTACAAGCAACCAGGCACGGCGCATAGTATAAACCCGCTACCATTCCTTATGGCCAGCAAATACGCGCCTGATTTAGCCCTCAACAGCAGCTGCTTCACGGCCAGCACCCTTTCCTACTCCCAGCAGGAAAGCCAACCCGCCTCCCCCAAAATGCAGCGAAGGGCGGTTTTCGCCCAAGGGGCGAAAGAAGCCCCGAGCGGTCCATTACCCCGAAGTGGTGCCCGGGGCCGGACTCGAACCGGCACGGTATTACTACCGAGGGATTTTAAGTCCCTTGCGTCTACCAATTTCGCCACCCGGGCAGGTGGTTAACAGAACGACAGGCAAGTGTACCCCAAAGTGCTGCAAAGGACAGTTTTCACTGCAGGCGAAAAAATCCAATGGTCCACCATTGGAAACAGCCTCACAGCCAGCACCCTCCGCTACACCCGGTGGGAAAGCCGATCTGTTTACCCCAAACGCAGCGAAGGGCGGTTTTCGCCAACGGCGAAAGAAGCCCTGAACGGTCAATTACCCGGAAGTGAGGGGCGATTTTCGCCCAAAGGGCGAATGAAGCCCAGAACAGCCTCACAGCCAGCACCCTCCGCTACACCTAGTGGGAAAGCCGATCTGTTTACCCCAAACGCAGCGAAGGGCGGTTTTCGCCAACGGCGAAAGAAGCCCTGAACGGTCAATTACCCGGAAGTGGAGGCTAGGCCCGGAATCGAACCGAGGTCAACGGCTTTGCAGGCCGCTGCATAACCACTCTGCCACCTAGCCTTTATGGGTCTGTCATCAATCAGGGCGGCTATTCTACTACCCGTCAGTACCAGATTCTACTCTGCGCATGTACTGATTTCGAACGTGCATCCAGGATTTTCCGCCGTCGAACGAGCGTTCCATTCTGACGTCCTGTTCGTTCTCCGTCTTGCGGGTGAGGACAAAACGGAAAAGCATCGAGTCACCGTTCGCACGCCAAGTTTCGGCCTGAACAGTGGCGGTATCAACGTCCTGCTTCATCACGTAGTAGTCGCCGCTGGTGTTAACGTCGATAAAAACGATCTGCCGCTCCTTCGGACTGTAAAATTTAATTGCCTGGCTCCAGTCCTCGCGGCCATCGATCCGGGTTACCAGTTTCAGCGCTTTCCCATCCAGGGTTCGGCTGAAGGTTTCCGTACCCTCAAAGGTATTCACGACATCCCCGTGCCTGTTCAGGCCTTCCCAGCGGCAATGCCAACTGCCCAGTTCGTAGTCGAAAATAGCCACCGCTTTACTGCGTGCCAGATCGACCGCTTCCACGGCTGGCTCTTTGGCTGGTTCCGCGGCTGGTGCCACCGTGCAAACCAGCAGCGAGCAATACGCAATATGACGGATATTCATCACGATTCTCCTGAATTCGTCCGGCTATCATCGCGCAGTTGGCCGGGGCTGTGACGAAAATGCGATAACTGGTGCTCTCATCGGTGACCGGTCGCGAGGCAGGCAGCCGACCGCTCAAAAAAAAGCCCCGCCGTTTCCGGCAAGGCTTTTCAAGTAATCTGGAGCGGGAAACGAGACTCGAACTCGCGACCCCAACCTTGGCAAGGTTGTGCTCTACCAACTGAGCTATTCCCGCCTGTAGGCGACCGCTCTCGGACGGCGATCAGGGGAGTGAATTGTAAGCGAATCCCACGCGCTGTCAAGAGCTCCCGATGAATTTCGCCGTATATCGTATAACGCTTGAAAATTCTTGATTTGTCAATATATTACAGACGCCACTGATGATTCCGGAAACGGTGAAATCCAATACCGGCACTTTGATATGAGGCCGCTCGGTGGCAGAATACACGGTTTTACATCATTACCAGAGGTGATATGGCACGCGAAGACGTTATCGAAATGGAGGGCAAGGTTCTCGAAACCCTCCCCAATACCATGTTCCGGGTAGAACTGGACAATGGTCACATCATTACTGCCCATATTTCCGGGCGTATGCGCAAGAACTACATTCGCATTCTGACCGGAGATAGGGTCAGGGTGGAAATGACACCCTATGATCTGAGCAAGGGGCGTATTACTTATCGGATGAAGTAATCGGAGTTCGCTCAGCGCTTCTTTCACCCTGTGGGTGAAAATCGCACTTCTCTCACCGCATCGGATTCAGCAGCCTACGGCTGCTTATTTTTGTGCTGGGGCGGTGTTTTTAATCGCGCCGCGGCAATCCGGTCGGCGGTGATTCTATTAGTGGCGTTCGCTCAGCGCTTCTTTCACCCTGCCGGTGAAAACCGCACTTCTCTCACCGCATTGGATTCAGCAGCCTACGGCTGCTTATTTTGTGCTGAGGAGGTGTTTTTATTTGCGCCCCGGCAACCCGACCGGCGGTAGTTCTGTCCGCGGCGTTCCGTTCGTTCAGCGTTTCTTTCGGTCTGCGAGTGAAAACCGCCCTCCCCTCACCGGTTTTGGTTTAACAGCCCATAGCTACTAAGCGGTACTGGATGGCCGTTCTGCCGGTCAGTGAACTGTCTCGATCTCCGGTTCGGATTCTTTGCCGACCGAGGTAATCGTCAATCGGTCTTTTTCCGGCGCGAGATCCACTTCCACATGGCCGCCGTTTTCCAGTTCGCCGAACAGCAGTTCTTCGGCCAGCGGGCGTTTGATGTGTTCCTGGATCACGCGTTTCATCGGCCGAGCGCCCATTGCCTTGTCGAAACCGTGATCAGCCAGCCATTCGCGTGCGACGGTACTGACCGCAATGGACACATCCTTCTCCATGAGCTGCCCTTCGAGCTCAAGCAGGAATTTGTCGACCACTTTCATCACGGTTGCGCGGTCCAGTGGCTGGAACTGGATAATCGCGTCCAGCCGGTTGCGAAACTCGGGACTGAAAGTCCTGCGCAATATCTCCATCGCATCGGTAGCATGATCTTGGTGGGTAAAGCCAATCGACCGCCGGGCTGCTTCTTTGGCGCCGGCGTTGGTGGTCATCACCAGAATCGCGTTGCGGAAATCCGCCTCGCGGCCGTTGGTATCGGTCAATTTACCGTGGTCCATGATCTGCAAGAGAATGTTATAGACATCCGGGTGGGCTTTTTCGATTTCATCCAGCAGCAGCACCGCGTGCGGTGTCTTGGTAATCGCCTCGGTCAGCAACCCGCCCTGATCGAAGCCGACATAACCCGGCGGCGCGCCGACCAGCCGTGATACGGAGTGCGCTTCCATATATTCCGACATATCGAAGCGAATCAGTTCGATGCCCATAGTCATGGCCAACTGGCGCGTTACTTCGGTCTTGCCTACACCGGTCGGGCCTGAGAACAGAAACGCGCCGATCGGCCGTTCCTCATCCCCGAGGCCGGAACGCGACATCTTGATCGCCGAGGCCAATGCACCGATGGCCGTATCCTGGCCGAAAACCACCAGCTTCAGGTCACGCTCCAGATGCGCCAGGGACTCGCGGTCCGAACGGGAAACCTGACGCGAGGGTATGCGGGCCATTTTGGCGATGATCTGTTCGATATCCTGCGCTTCCAATACCGCTTTGCGCTTGTCTTCCGGCAGCAGGCGCTGGCCGGCGCCGGCTTCGTCGATAACGTCAATCGCCTTGTCCGGAAGATGGCGGTCGGTGATATGCCGTGCGGACAGCTCCGCGGCCGCAACCAGCGCCTCATCGGTAAACTTCACGCCATGGTGTTGCTCGAATCGGCTGCTCAGGCCACGCAGAATATCAATGGTATCGCTGATGCTCGGCTCAACAATATCCACCTTCTGGAAACGGCGTGCGAGCGCGCGGTCCTTTTCAAAGATTCCGCGGTACTCCTGGAAAGTCGTACTGCCGATACAGCGTAACTCGCCGGACGCCAGCACGGGCTTGATCAGATTCGATGCATCCATCACCCCGCCGGAAGCCGCGCCGGCGCCGATAATGGTATGAATTTCGTCGATAAATAAAATCGCGTCCTGGTGCTGCTTCAGTTCGGCAATCACACCTTTCAGGCGTTTTTCGAAATCACCGCGGTACTTGGTGCCGGCCAGCAGCGCTCCGAGATCGAGCGTGTAGACTGTCGTGCCTTGCAGTACTTCGGGAACATCGGATTCGACGATGCGTCTTGCCAGGCCTTCAGCCAGGGCCGTTTTGCCGACACCGGCTTCGCCGACGAACAACGGATTGTTCTTACGCCGCCGGCAGAGTATCTGGATAGTCCGCTCGATCTCCGCTTCGCGGCCGATTAGCGGATCGATCAGATCTCGCTCTGCCCTGGCATTTAAATCGGTGGCGAATTGCTCCAGTGGCGACGACTTCGCGGTGCTGTCTTCCTGTTCCCCTTCGACGAACGGCCGCTCTTCCTGCGCCGTATCGCCTTCCGCATATTTAGCGATACCGTGGGAAATATAGTTGACCACATCCAGCCGCGTAATGTCGTATTTGTTCAGCAGATAGCAGGCATACGATTCCTTTTCGCTGAAAATCGCAACCAGCACGTTCGAACCGAGCACTTCGTTTTTTCCGGCAGACTGGACGTGGTACAGCGCACGCTGTAAAACGCGCTGGAAGCCGACCGTCGGCTGTGTATCGCGAGTATCGTTGGCAGACAGCACCGGCACCGTATCTTGCAGTATCTGCTGCAGTTCCTTGTTCAGCGCGTCTAAATCGGCGCCGCAGGCTTTCAGCACACTGGCCGCCGAGGCGTTGTCCAGCAGCGCCATCAGCAAGTGCTCGATGGTTAGAAATTCATGGCGATTGGAACGTGCGTCCTGATACGCCTGGTTGATACTCAGTTCAAGATCTTTGCTAAACATAGTTGTCCTGCCGGGATTACCTATTCAGACCTAGGCCTGCCCGGAAAGGTTTCAGCATCGCTCCAAGGTACATTGCAACGGGTGGTCATTTTGCCGTGAATAGTCGTTGACCAGCGCCGCCTTGGTCTCGGCAATCTCATAAGTAAACACGCCGCAGACACCCTTGCCACGGGTGTGGACATGCAGCATCACCTGATGGGCCTTGTCGTGGCTCATATTGAAGAAGGTCTGCAGTACATCCACGACAAAATCCATCGGCGTGTAGTCATCGTTCAACAGCACGACCTTATACAGCGGCGGCCGCTTTAGTTTGGGTTTGGCTTCCTGTAGCGCCAGCCCGTCGCCGTATTGTTCCTGATGTTCTTCGCTCATAGACAGAATTGTAATATAGGCGTGAAGTACAACAAATGGGTATTGCACTTACAAGTATCAAGAGTTTATATTTTATCTATTAATATCATATGGATAACTGATATACCTAAGATCGTTTATTTACTTGGATTACAAGGCGGTGCACTGTCTTTAACGTTACCTTGAGCTGATGGCTGTCCACCGATTTACCCGCAAAGGCGGGCATTTTCCGTTGCTGCCGGTCAATTCCCTGCCATCGCTACAGCGGGCCGCATTGAAGCCGGCCAGCCGGCCCTTATATTGGTAGGCATGAACCGTTCGCCCGATCTCGTGATGGCCGGCTTGTCCGGCGGCGTTGACTCTTCCGTTTCCGCGTTGCTGCTGAAACGGCAGGGGCTGTACGTGGCCGGCATGTTCATGAAAAACTGGGAAGAGGACGATCGTTTCGGCAGTTGCAGCGCCGAACAGGACGCCGAGGACGCGAGAGCGGTGGCCAAACTGCTGGATATCTCGTTCCACGCACGTAATTTTGCGGCCGAATACTGGGATTACGTCTTCGAGCATTTCCTGGATGAGTACCGCGCCGGCCGAACTCCGAACCCGGATATCCTGTGCAATCGCGAAATCAAGTTCAAAACCTTTCTCGAACATGCACAAGACCTGGGCGCGACCCATATTGCGACCGGACACTACGTCCGCAAAGCCGAGAATAATGACGGTTATCAATTGCTGAAGGGTCTGGATGGCAACAAGGATCAAAGCTATTTTCTGTACACGCTGGGGCAGCAGCAACTATCCCGCAGCCTGTTTCCGGTCGGCGAACTGGACAAGGCCGAGGTGCGCGAACTGGCCCGAACAGCCGGTTTTCAGAATCACGCTAAAAAAGACAGCACCGGTATCTGCTTTATCGGCGAGCGCAACTTCAAACAGTTTCTGTCCCAGTATCTGCCGGCCAGGCCCGGCCTGATGAAAACCCCGAATGGCGAAGTTATTGGCCAGCATGACGGTCTGATGTACTACACCCTGGGCCAGCGCCAGGGACTCGGCATCGGCGGCAGGAGCGGCGCCGGCGACGAACCCTGGTATGTGTTGGCGAAAGATTTGCAAAATAACCTGTTGGTGGTCGGTCAGGGTCACGATCACCCGCTGTTGCTCTCGACCCGGCTTCAGGCCAGCCAGCTCAGCTGGGTCGCCGGCAGCCCGCCGCAGGATGCAGCCCCGCTGATGGCCAAAACGCGCTACCGCCAGCCGGACCAGGCTTGCCGAATCACCGAACTGAACGGTGACCGCTGCAGCGTGGTTTTCGACCGCCCGCAGCGCGCAGTGACCCCGGGGCAATCGGTGGTTTTCTACCACGGCGATGCCTGCCTTGGCGGCGGCGTCATTGACTGGACGGACGCGGACACGACACACTGACTGCGATGAATACCAGCAAGCATCAAGATCAAACCCTGGCTCTGGCCGGCGTATTTCAGGCGGCCGAATTGGTCCATCAGGCAGCAAGCCAGGGTGCGTGGTCCGGGTTTGCCGCAGCGCAGAGCATTCAAAGCTTGTTCAAGCTGACTGCCGACAGCGTCGAGGACATCTACGACGGTCCTTACGGCGTCAAACTCGGACTGCAATCCCTGACTCATATGCTGTCCGGCCAGAACGATCAGGTTCAGGCCCTGAAATACGCGGTCAGCCTGCTGCAACTGGAACCGCGCTTTACCAGGCGCCGGCGAATGCAGCAAACGCTGATCGACGAACTGGAACAGATCGGCCGCCTGTCGGTCGCCGAGCTGGCTCAGGACGAAACGGATCAAAGCCTGCTGGAGCAGAAAGTCGAAGCGCTGGCAAAGCTGTACCAGGAGACGGTCAGCACCATCGAGCCGCGGATCATCGTGCATGGCAAACCCGGTCATCTGAAGCAGCAGCGCAACCTGAACTGGATACGCGCTCTGCTGTTTGCCGGCCTGCGTTCGGCAGTACTGTGGCGGCAACTGGGCGGAAACCGGTGGAGCCTGCTATTCGGGCGCAAGAAATTACTGCAGTCGGCGCGGCGCTGGCTGTCCGCGTAAGCTTCGGCGGCTGGGAATCTGCATTCAGATCAGAGATAATTAAGCGTTTCCATGACCCGGTTTTTCGCTGGAAAGCACCGGGTCAATCGTTGATTCAACCCCAGAACGGAGGTCAGCATGGGCGACTCTTTTTCCTGCCGCAGCCAATTGGACGTTAACGGTAAAACCTACCAGTACTACAGTCTGAAAAAACTCGGCGAGCAATACGATATCAGCCACCTGCCCTTCTCTCTGAAAATTCTGCTGGAAAATCTGCTTCGCCATGAAGACGGCATTGACGTCACCCGCAGCGATATCGAAGCGCTGGCAGCCTGGCAGGCGACCGCCGAGCCAAATACCGAGATCGCATTTACGCCATCCCGGGTCGTATTACAGGATTTCACCGGTGTACCCGCAGTGGTCGATCTGGCGGCAATGCGGGATGCCATGAAGCAGCTTGGCGGCGACCCTTCGCTAATCAACCCGCTGTCGCCCGCCGAATTGGTAATCGACCATTCGGTCCAGGTGGATAATTACGGCAAAGCCGATGCGCTGGATCTGAATAACCTGATCGAATTCAAGCGCAATAAGGAACGCTACAGCTTCCTGCGCTGGGGCCAGTCGGCATTTTCCAATTTCAGCGTCGTTCCGCCGAATACCGGCATCGTGCATCAGGTGAATCTGGAACACCTGGCACGGGTAGTATTCGGGGTGGAAAAAGACGGTGAGCACCTGGCCTACCCGGACACGGTGGTCGGCACCGATTCGCATACTACGATGATCAACGGTATCGGCGTGCTGGGCTGGGGCGTCGGTGGTATCGAAGCGGAAGCGGCGATGCTGGGCCAGGCAATTACCATGTTGATTCCCCAGGTTGTCGGATTCAAGCTCACCGGCCGGCTGCCCGAAGGCGCGACCGCGACCGACCTGGTGCTGACCGTGGTCGAAATGCTGCGCGAGCTGGGCGTCGTCGGCAAGTTTGTCGAATTCTTCGGCGACGGTCTGGCACAACTGCCGCTGGCGGACCGCGCAACCATCGCCAATATGGCACCCGAATACGGCGCGACTTGCGGCATCTTCCCGATCGATCGGGAATCGCTGCGCTATCTGCGCCTGTCAGGTCGTTCGGAAGATCAAATTGCACTGGTCGAAGCCTATGCCAAGGCGCAGGGCATGTTCCGCCACGACGGCGATGCCGACGCGCAGTACAGCGATGTGCTGGAGCTGGATATGTCCACCGTGGTTCCGAGTCTGGCCGGTCCGAAACGCCCGCAGGACCGGGTACGCCTGGACCAGGCTGATGCCAACTACGCCGCGAACCGGGAAAAGCTGGCCGAAGGCCGGCAGGGTTCCGGCAGCGCGGAGGTGGAATACAACGGCCGGTCTTTTGAACTTTCCGATGGCGCGGTAGTAATCGCAGCGATTACCTCCTGTACCAATACCTCCAATCCGGCAGTCATGCTCGGCGCGGGCCTGCTGGCCAGAAACGCGGTGGCCCGGGGCCTGACGGTACAGCCATGGGTCAAGACATCGCTCGGACCCGGTTCCCGCGTGGTCACCGACTACCTGAAAAAAGCCGGGCTGATGGACGATCTGGAAGCGCTCGGATTTCATGTCGTCGGCTATGGCTGTACTACCTGCATCGGTAATTCCGGCCCGCTGCCGGACGCGATCGGAAATGCCGTGCGCGAAAACGAGATGGTGGTCTGCTCGGTACTGTCCGGCAACCGCAACTTTGAAGGGCGGGTGCATGCCGATGTCAAAATGAATTATCTGGCTTCGCCGCCGCTGGTGGTCGCCTATGCCATTGCCGGCCGCATGGACATCAACCTCAACGAAGATCCGATTGGCCGGGACAGCGACGGCGAGCCGGTTTATCTGCGCGATATCTGGCCGTCCAGCCACGAAATCCACAACGTGATCAGCGCCAGCATCGATGCCGACATGTTCCGCAACAGCTACGCCAGCGTATTCCAGGGCGACGAGCGCTGGAACAGCATCGAATCCCCCACAGGCGAAATGTTCAGTTGGCAGGCGGATTCCACTTATATCCAGAATCCGCCGTACTTCGATGCAATGACCCTGGCGACGCAGGCTGTCGGCGACATTCACGGCGCACGCTGCCTGGCCCGGCTCGGCGACTCCATCACCACCGACCATATTTCACCGGCCGGCGCGATTAAGGAAGACTCACCGGCCGGCGAATACCTGAAGAGCAAGGGCGTGGCCAAGGCGGATTTCAATTCCTACGGCTCGCGCCGCGGCAACCATGAAGTGATGATGCGCGGTACCTTTGCCAATGTGCGTCTGCGCAATCAACTTGCGCCTGGCACCGAAGGCGGCTGGACCCGCTTTCAGCCGACCGGCGAACAGATGTCGATCTATGACGCCGCGATGCGCTATCAGACCGAAGGTATCCCGTTGATCATATTAGCGGGCAAGGAATACGGCACCGGTTCATCCCGCGACTGGGCCGCAAAAGGCACTAATCTGCTCGGGGTGAAAGCGGTGATCTGTACCAGCTTCGAGCGCATTCACCGTTCCAATCTGGTCGGCATGGGCGTATTGCCGTTGAACTTCATGCCGGGCGAGGATGCGGATTCCCTGGGTCTGAGCGGTACAGAAACCTACTCCGTCGCCGGCCTCGGCAATGGTTCCGCCAAACAGGTCACGGTAACCGCAACCGCCGAAGACGGCGGCGAAACCACATTCCAGGCCAGAGTCCGGCTGGATACGCCGAAAGAAGTGGAATACTACCGTCACGGCGGTATTCTGCATTATGTATTGCGCCAACTGGCCTCGCAGCCGCCGGCGGACGAGGCGACCGAAGCCGCCTAAACGGTACCCGTGCGCCGTTGTGCCGGCAAAACGCTTTGGGCGTCGGTCCAGGGCGTTTTGCGTTGTGCTGCGTGGTCTTCCAGATATACCGCAGGGTCCACCACTCGCCGCTCGAACCGCCGTACATTGTTCAGCAGTTCGAAATTCAGACCTTCCTTAAACAGGACTTCAAGGACTCGCCTGAGCTTGTAGCGCGCGGTGGTCGCCGGCGTAATCGCTTTGCGCTGCCGCCACAGCGCCGCATAGTGCTGGTAGAACTCCTCCAGCGGCAGTGCGGTTTTCATCACCGCATGCTGTATGTCGAACAATTCAAAATCCCAGGTCGCGATTTCCGACCGGCGCTGATGCCAGAGATCGGTACCCGGAAACGGGGTGGCAATGCAAAAGGAGGCGAAATGGAAATCGTTTTCGGCCACATAGTCCTGCAGAGAACGAAAATCCCCGGCCGTAAACGACGGATCCACCATCAGGTTCCCGACGACGCCGATACCAGCCTGTTGCAGCAATTCAATCGCCTTTTGGTTCATGGCCGCCTGAGTACGCTTGCGGGTGTCGAACAGACGCTTGTCAGTATGCCCCTCTAGCCCGAGGAATACCGCATTTAAACCCGCCGTTTTCCACAGCGGAATCAAATCGGGGTGGCGCACAAAAACATCTGCCCTGCTCTGCACGTTGAACGTCTTGCTAACGCCTTGTGCGATCAGCTCTTCGCCCAGTTCACGCATCAGCTTCGGATTGGCGAAGAAATGGTCGTCGGTAAAGAAAATCGCCTGCTCGTCGATATCGCGCAATTCCTGAACTGCTGATTCCACCGTCTGCGACACAACCCGGCCATCGGCCATTTTCCAGATGGAACAAAACGAACAGTCAAACGGACAGCCCCGGGTTATCTCCATCAGTGCCACCGGCCGCGCAAAAGACAAAAAGTGACGGCTTCGCGTTATACCGGCCGCCGATCGCAGCGGTCGGTGCAAATCGCTCAGACGCTTCGGACGGGCACGCTGCTGGGTTTTTATCTGGCGCTCTGGGGTGTTGATGATCAAACCGCCGACCCCGGTCGGTGGCTGACGATCTTCCAGGGCCCGGCATAGCGCCCTGAATGGTTGTTCGCCATCACCGTTTACGATGTAGTCGATATCGGAAGAATGAAAGAACTGCGGACCCAGGGAAGGCGGCTGGCCGCCAACTACGGTGACGATACCGGACCCAGCCGCCTTGACTCGGCGCGCGATGTCCCAGCAGGCACCGGTATGGCTGGTATACAGGCAGGAAATACCGACGACATCCGGCAGCAAGCGCTCGATGCGATGCTCCAGGTCCGGCTCCCAACGCATATCCTGTATATAGACCTCGCAGAAGTCCTGGATTGCGGCTGCGATGTATTCCAGCCCCAGCGGTTCCGCCTGGAAGATGTTCTGCAGGCCGAAACGGCCGACATTGTATGGATTGACTAGCAGAACACGCACGGTCTCTTTCATTCCACAGTGATTGAGGGCAGCATGCGCGATACCGCGTGAACGATGTGTCAACAACCGATACGGCGATACCCGTCAGTCACGAGTAAGCAAAATCGCCGCCGCCGGTCTTAGTAGTTATTCAAAACGAGTAATGCTATGAACGCACTACAACACCACAAACACTGGTTCTTGCGACTGGCGCTGGCCAGCGTATTCCTGTATCACGGCATCGGCAAATTTACCGGCGCCGGCGGCATCGGCGGTTTTGCGATGATGGCCGAGCTGGCATATCCAATCGCAGTAGCGGTGGCATTGGCCGAGGTAGCAGCCGGTATCGGCATTATTGTCGGCGGCTTCGGTAACGCACTGGCCAGCCGGCTGGCCGGCCTGGCCGTGATTCCGGTGATGCTCGGCGCGATTGCGATGATCCATTGGCCGCGCTGGAGCTTTACACCGTCGGAGTCTCACCCGATGGGCGGTATGGAATTCCAAGTAGTGCTGCTGTGTATCGGCGCGTATTTTGCGCTGGGTGGAGGCGATCCTGCCAAGCGGACATAAAAAAGGCAGCCGAGGCTGCCTTTTGAAAGATTCGATCAATCCGATCAGGTCTTTCCCTTGACCAGAATCGTAACCCGGCGATTCTGTGTACGGCCCGCCTCAGAAGCGTTGTCCGCTACCGGATAGCCTTCGCCGTAGCCCAGTGCAATCATTCGGTCGGGCGATACTTCCTGCGCCACCAAATGGTTGAATACCGAGCGCGAGCGTCGCTCGGACAAGCTTTGGTTGTATTCCTCGCTGCCGGTGGAATCAGTATGCCCTTGAATAACGATCGCGGTTTTGGCGAAATCGTTCATCACATCGGCGAACTCATTCAACGAATAGCGCGAATTCACGTCCAGCACGGCGGAATCGACGTCAAACAAAATATCGCTGTCAAAGTGCACCTGCAGCGTTTCCTCGTCGATCTGTTCCACCGATACTTCTTCGATCTCTTCCAATGCCCGGCGCTGCTTGTCCATATAGGCACCGATACCGGCACCGAGACCGGCACCCAGTGCGGCGCCAATCAGAATCTTGTCCGCTTCCTTGTCACCGAGCACGGCGCCGGCAACCGCACCGGCAATGGCGCCGATCGCAGCACCCCGCTTGGTGGTATCACGAGGATCGTTCGGGTCTTTGGTAAAAGTCGTACAGCCGCTGAGTACCGCAGTCACTGCAACGGCGCTAACCATGTGCCTGATTTTCATACTTCACTCCTTAATGTCAGATCGGCCAGATCTTTGTGCTTAAGCGCTCTGGTAAAAACTGACCGAATATTGACGGTGCAGTCTCAGCTTAGAACGCACAAATGAACCCTACCTGAATATCGGGAATGCTCAAGCCCCGGTACGGTCCTGTAGCGTGCGGACAACGCCAAGCCATTGTTCCAGCTGGGAATCCTTAATGTTTCCGCTTGTGTCGATGCGCCGGACTTCAGCGCCGATTCGACAGGCCAGCAAGCGCCCGTTGCGCCACCACAGCCGATTGCCGACGCGCGCCGGCACCTTCGCGTCGGGAGTCAGGATGCCGGCCAGATTCAGCGGATCACAGCCGTTGATCACGATATTGCTGTCCTGGTCGGCTGCATGCCGGGTTTGACGCAGCAAGCCGGCGGCTTCCGGCAGTGCGAACTGTTCGCCGGAAAACCCGTCGACAAAACGCCCGCCCTGCACTTCGCCGCGATCTTCCAGCCGGCGGAAATAATGCAGCAGGTAGCGCCATGGCGGCAGGCCGGTTTCGCGGGCCAGCAGCACGCGAAAAACCACTCCGTAGCGGCGCAGCAGAACGCGGCAGAAATAGTCTAATAGATCGCTACCGACCAATGCCGCCGACGCATCGCCGCTATTAGAGAACGGCAGCAGACTCCAGCGTCCGCTGATGCTGCCGGCCGCAAAACCGCGCCGCTGCCAGCGCTTCTGGCGTCGTTTTTCCACTTCGGTACGCTGCAGGCTGCGCAGCGCGGAAACGCTGTCCGCGGTAACCAGACCGTAAGCCACCAATTCGCCCAGCGCCGCCTCCAATTGACTGTCCAGCAATCGACTTTCGCGGCCCAGGTCGTCGCCGAACATCGCACCGTGTTCTTGCAGCAGGTCTGCCAGTTGTGCCGCGGGTGTCGACAGCCGGGCCGCTGGCGCTGTCGGCTGCCACCAGGCCGACAGGCGATAACGGCGGCAGAACAGTATGCGGTTCGCACGCCTTAGCTCGGCCCGCTGGCCGTCACCGGCGGCGGCATCCGCATCTTGCTGAGTTCTCAATACGGTTTCCCGAGCCGGCCTGGCCCAGGCATAGTCGCCGCTGATAACCGCCATATCCAATGCGGTAGGCTCAAAAACCTGGATTCGGGCCGGCAGCAAAAACCCGTCCCAGGCCGTCAACGGCGCCTGCCAGCCTTCCAGCAACGACAGCGTTTGCGACAGCGTATTCGGTCCGGCCGCAGGTTCTTCCAGACCGTGCCAGCGCGCCATAAACCGCATATATGCCTGCGGGCTGACCGGTTTCACCCGCTGCCGGCGGCGCTGCCGGCTGTAACGGTGAATCCGTGCCAGCAAACGCCGTTCGCACCAGTACATTGTCGATTGCCCGAGATTGGTTTGAATCGCAATACCGTCGTTTTGCAGCGCGATCAGCGCGGCCGATATTTCCTCGGCCGGCAGATCGAAATCCTGTTGCAATTGCTTTTCCTCGACCGGCCCCAGCGCATTCAGCCGGCAGTGCAGCAACGTCTTCAACACCGCAGACCGGCTTTCGGGCGGCTTGCCGTACGGCGCCAGTTCGGGGTGATGGCTCGATTCCGGATACAACAGCGATACTTCGGCCA
>JANQPM010000016.1 GCA_028289465.1 Lysobacterales bacterium
ACGCTGGCTGCGACGCAGCGCGCGCCACAGCCGGTCGGAACTCAGCAAGCCGCGCAGAAATTCGCCAAGCATCACTTCCAGCATCTGACCGTCCGAGAAGCGCGAGTTCGGCGCATCGTAGCGGGCCTGCTTGAATTGCCGGCGCAGGTCTTCCAACTGATGGACCTTGGCTGCGCGGCGCCGGTGCAGCGTGCGTTTCTCGTCCAGACTGTCTTCCAGCACCGTTTTTTCCTGACGCAATGCCGCCAGCCGGTCGACTTCGCTGTCGTCGCTGTAGCCGTAGGTCGCTTCCGCTTCCTCGCGCAGCTGCGGAATCGGTTCCGAGCGGAAGTTGGCTACCAGTACCGCGATGGCCTGTTGAAACAGATTGTCCCGGCCGCCGGCAAAATCTTCCTGGCGGCTGATCAGGCCGGCGTAGCTCTGCTCCTCATCGGCAATGGCCTGATCCAGCGCCTCGGTTTTGGCCTGCCGGTCCGCGACCGCTTGCTCCAGCGGCTCCACACCATCGCTCAGTTCCGCCGCGCGTTCCAGGCGGGACAATTCCTCCATGGCCTGGCCGGCCTGCGCCTGCAACTGCTCGGCATGAGCCTGCAGCCGCTTCGGTATTTCGGTCAGCATGTAATAATTGCGGCGCGCCTGTTCGAAACTGATATGCTTGGCGACCCAGCGGTCCAGCAGCCGCGCCAGCGGCCAGGCCCGGTAGTCCGTGGTGCCGTAGCGGCGATTCCACAGGTACATGAACAACTTGTCGTTGCGATACGGCAGCCCTTTGACTTCCTTGTCCTGGTTGGCCTGGGCGGTTTTCGCCTCCGCCGCTGCCGCCTGGTCGAGCAAGCGCTGGGCGGTCGCCTGCTGGCCGGTAAACTCGGGACTTTGCTGCAGCCGCTTATGTGTGACTTCCAGTTGATGCTCCAGTTGCTGCGCGGCTTCTTCCAGCAAGCGGTTTTGCCGTTGCCGGTCTTCTTCGAGTTCGGTCTGGCGACCCTGGGACTGGCTGGTTTCCTGTTTCAGGTCGGCCAGCGCCTGTTCGCGTGCGGTGAGAATCTGGCGCGCTCTTTCATCAGCCTGGTCCAGATTGGAAAGGATGGTCTGATCCTCAATCTGATCCAGGCGCAGGGTTGCGAGCTTCTGGTAGGTTTTGGATTCCTGCTGGCGTATACGGGCCAGTTGCAGCGTGGTGTGCTGCACCTTCTCGTCGACTTCCTGCAGCGTGCTTCTGGCCTGCTGCAGTGTACGGTCTATCTGGGCCAGTGTTAGGCGTCCTGAAATCATCCTGTGCCTACCATTCGGTAATTGCCGCACCGGTGGTGTCGACCGAATACTCTGCTTCCAGGTGGCCACGCCGCTTGCTGCCGACCTTGTTGTTTTGAATGATACCGTCGTCCTGTTTGTCGGCCCGCATTCGATTAAACACGCTCTCGCTGACCCGTATGCCCCATTTGCTGACCGTACGGGTGGTATTGTCTTCTTCCGAGGTGACCGGAACGCGGACGACCGCGCCAGCCGGGCTGCGGGCCTCGACGATCAGATAGTAGTTGCGCGCGTCCTCGTTGTTCGGCGGAATGCGCCAGACTCCGCTGCTTTCACCGGGCCGATAGATAACTTCGACCTGATATTCCAGACGCAGGGTATCCATCAGCTCGAGCAGCGCCGCCTGGGCGCGGTTGGCCGCATCGGTTTCGCCGCGGCCGGCAGCCGCGGCGCCGTCCTGGTACAGCCTTTCTGCGGTTAGTTTAGCGCTGTCCACCTGGGCCAGTTGCACGGCCTGGTTGCGCAGAGTATCGAGCTTGTCCGGGATGGCCTGCAGTGCGGCGACTTCGCGTTGCTTGGGCAGGCCGACAAAGCCATAGTGCAGGCCCCAGATGAACGTGGCGGCGACGGCCAGGCCGATCAGGCGCTTGAACCAGCGGCCGCGGTCAACGTACCAGGTCGCCAGCTTGGTCTTGAAACCGAGCGGGGGCGGGCTGTAGGAGAAACGCTTTTCCTTAAGCGCCTGTACCGCTTCGCTGATAACGGTGCTGCTGACTTCGATGCCCTGCGATGCGTAGATGCCTTTGACTTTCTCGATCAGCGCCGCTTCCTGCGCGTCCGAATCCAGTTCGCGCTGAACCAGCGACTGGCGATGGCGCAGCGTATCGACCACATCCATGGCCAGCATGATGTCCGACAGCTCGATATCGCGCTGTTCGGTTGTCGTTTGCGGCACCTCGGTCATCGCAGCGAAACCCGGGTTAGCTGTGGATCAACGCGTTTCCCTGCCGGGCCAGTTCCGCCAGACGGCGCTTGCCATCTTCGACGGCAGTGCGGATTTCATCCGCATTGCGGGTGGCTGCATCACGCATTTCCGCGATCAATACCTGCGAGCGCTGCTGGAAATTGACCACCGAGTCCACCAGTTTCTTGACCGACTCGGCGCGGATGGTCGGCCCGTAGCCCTGGCGCACCGCTTCCTCTTGAACCGCATCGCCGACTTCCCCCAGTACTTCCAGCGACTCATTGATGCCTTCTTTCATGGCTTCCAGCGTTTTGGTGCTTTCATGCAGCCCGTGCAGGCCGGTAAACGAGGCCGACAGCGCGGTCAGCACGGTCTCGTTGGTACCGAAAAAGGTGATCGCCTGCGAGTACACGCGTTCCTTCACATTGGTGGTCTGCAGCAGGCGGGCCATGACGGTTTCGGTGGTGTTGTAGGAAACCGTTAGATTATCGGCCAGGTCTTTGGCGATCTGATAGCGCTCGTCGGTTTCCTGCAGTTCGCGCAGGCGCTCATCGCGCGCCAGTTCCAGTTTGGCGGTATGCTCGCGATCCTCGTTGCTGTTGGTTTCCACCGCGTTACTGGCCGCTTCCAGCTTGGCCTTGGCTTCGTCCAGCTTGCCGTCGGCTTTTTTCAGCACATTCAATGCGAGGACTTCGGATTCCTTCAGCGCGCCGCGGAAATCCTGGTATGCATCCAGAATCAGCCGTTCGCGCCCGATCTGGTCTTTGGAGTCCTTGGCGACATCCAGATAGGTTTCCTTGATTTTCGTGAAGCGTGCCGGGATATCGCCGCGGGTGGCTTTCATCCATACGTTGGACAGACGCTCCATAGTGCTGATCTTGCCGTCTTCCAGTTGCTCGACCATGGATTTCGCATCGTCGCGGATGCTGTTGAACGCCGCGGTGATTTTTTCGTACCGCTCACCGATTTCCATCGCTTCGATCTGTTCGCGCACAACTTCGTTAAATAGCGACGCCTGGTTCAGCGTACGGGCAATTGCAACGGTACGCTCTTCGTCCAGATTACTGATCTGGTTGATCAATGCGATGACCGGTGCCTCTTGCTGGCCGTCCTCGGGGACCAGGCCCAGGTCACGCAGCTTGTTCATGGCTAGATCAAGGTATTTCAGGGGCATTGCAGTTAGGGTGCTTTCTGACATCCGCCAATCTCCAACAGTCGTAGAAAGTCCTAAAGCATAGCATCAAACCGAATGCGTTGGTGTTACAAGCGATCACGGAGGAAAAGGTCAGCAAGCCGGTTGACGGTCCTGGCCAGACCGGAGCGCTCCGCCGTCTATCGCTGCGGTGTATACTGAATTGCGTTTTGCGTGCAAAGTGCCAGGATGCCTCGCCGCCCGAGGCTTGTCAGTAACGTCTGGCGAGGCGGTGTGTCCGGGGGTCGTTTTCGATAATCGCAAGCCGGCCGCCCGGATGGACATCGAACAAAAATGAGGGAATAAAAATGGATGCAAATCTTGTTGCGATCATCGTTCAGCTAATCGCCGGCGTGGTTGGGGGCAATGTCGGCGGTGCGGTGAACAAGGCCAAGAGCTTCGGCTCCACCGGGAATTCCATTATCGGTGCGATCGGCGGAATCCTCGGGGGGCAGGGCATGGATATGGCCGGCCTGCTGCAAGGCATGGGGCTCGGTGGCGATGCCATCGGCGCCGGTGTCGGCGGTATTTTGCTAACGCTGATCGCCGGTTTTTTCAAGAAATAGCGACTTTATCATCACCGCTCGCAATGCCGGGGCCGGCCCCGGCATTTTGTTCGCCGGTTCCCGCGCTTGCAAGCGGGTGCCGCTGCTACCACGAAACGCTGATGCAGATTCGCTACGCACATACCAATATTATCGCCGAGGATTGGCAGGCGCTGGCCGAATTCTACTGCGCGGTATTCCATTGCGTACCGCAGCCGCCCGGTCGCCGGCAGTCCGGGCGCTGGCTGGAGAAGGGGACCGCAGTGAACGATGCCGAGCTACAGGGCATGCATCTGCGCCTTCCGGGCTATGACTTTCCGGGCTGCGAAGAGAACGGCCCGACGCTGGAAATCTACCAGTACGCGCAAATACTGGATCGGCCCGAAGCTGCCGCCAACCGGAAAGGTTACGGGCATATTGCATTTCAGGTCGACGATGTCGAACAGGTTCGCCGGCAGGTGCTGATGCATGGCGGTCAGTCGCTGGGTGAGATATCGCAGACCGAGGTCGAAGGCGTCGGGCATCTGACCTTTACTTATATGAAAGACCCTGAAGGAAATATCGTTGAAATCCAGCAGTGGGACTGACGGCCGCTTATGCATAGTGCGGTGATCAACATCAAACAGAAACTGGCGCAGTTTTCGGACCAATGGTCGCCGAAAATTGTTGCGCAAATGAACGACTATCATTTCAAGCTGGTCAAGCTGGAAGGCGAGTTCGTCTGGCACCGGCACGCCGACACCGACGAGGTATTCTTGGTTCTTGACGGCGAGTTGACCATTGTGCTGCGAGATCGGGAAGTACGCCTGAAAGCCGGTGAAATGTTTGTGGTCCCGAAAGGCGCCGAGCATAAGCCGATTGCGGACAGCGAATGCAGCGTGATGCTGATCGAACCGGCCGGTACCATAAACACCGGCGATGCCGGCGGCGATATGACTGCCGCCGCCGATGTCTGGATTTAGCCGCTGTCGCAACTATGACGCCACCAGCCGGGATTGACGCCGAGCAGGTTCGGAAATGTCGTGTCCCAACTCGTTCATCACATGGCAGCGTACGGCCTAGGGGCCGTGCAGATCAACCGGTTGGTAGTCCGTCTTATTCGGTTTGACGAACCGAATGCGCTGGCCGCGTTTTATTACCCGCGAGAACCGTTGTCGCTTTGTGATTGGAATGCACGCAGATCGGCCAGCACCTGTTCGCTGTGCGCCGCGGTATCCACTTTGCCATAGTGCTTCACCACCCGGCCTTCGGGGTCGATGATAAACGATTGCCGCTTGGCCAGCTTGACCAGTTTCAGGTTCCGCAGCACGCCGTAAGCACGGGCCGTCTGGCCGTCCGTATCGGCCAGGATGGTGAAAGGCAATCGGTATTTGGCCGAGAATTTTTTATGGGATTCGACGCTGTCCAGGCTGACACCGACGATCTCGGCGCCAAGCTTGCGGTAGGCGTAAATATTGTCGCGGAAATTGCAGGCTTCTTCGGTACAGCCCGGCGTATCGTCCCTGGGGTAGAAGTATAAAACCAGCCAGCGGCCCTGATAGTCGGCCAGTTCGTGCCAGTCGCCATACTGGTCCTGCAAACGGAAATCGGGCGCCGGCCCGTTTTCCAGAGATTCGGCTGTCGCCGCCGAAGATAGCAGCGTTGCGCTGACTGTCAGCAGTATCGCCCACAGTATTAGAGGTAATCGTAATTGCTTCATGGTTCGCAACCCGTGCTGATGTCGAATGAATGATTATGACCGCAACAACGTCAATAAACCGTCAATCCAGGTAGAACGTTCTGCGATTATGCTAGCATTCACGGTCGCTTTGACTGCGTTTACCGACAGGGTGATTTCATGAAACCATGGTATCTACTTGGATTGATGACGGTTTTTCCGTTGTTTGCGATTGACTATCCCAAAACCGCAATGGTCGATCACCGGGACGACTATCACGGAAAATCGGTGGAAGACCCCTATCGCTGGCTGGAAGACGACGTTCGGGAGTCGATGCCGGTTCGCGACTGGGTGACCGCGCAGAACCGGGTCACCGACGCTTATCTGGCCACGGTGCCCAACCGGCAGAAGATTCAGCGCAAGCTGCAATCCCTGTGGAACTACGAACGCTATGGCATATCGCCGCCCCGGCACGAGGATTATTTCTACCTGCGCCGGGGCGACCACTACTTCTCGTTTCGCAATGACGGTCTGCAGAACCAGTCCGCGCTGTACGTGCAGGGCCAATCCGATGCTGCCGCGCGGCTGCTGGTCGATCCGAACCAATGGTCCGAAGACGGCACTCTGGCGCTGGCCAATTTCGTGCCCAGCCCGTCGGGCAATCTGATCGCCTACGGCATTCAGGACAGCGGTTCGGACTGGCGGACCTGGAAAGTGCTGAATGTGAGCACCGGCCAGCCGCTCGACGACCGGCTGGAATGGCTGAAATTCACGTCCGTGGCCTGGCTGCCCGATGAAAGCGGTTTCTATTACAGCCGCTACCCACGGCCTGAAGCCGGGCAGGAATTCCAAAGCCTGAACACCCAGCAAAAAGTCTATTTCCACCGTATCGGGACCCCACAGACAGAGGACAAGGTCGTGCACGCCAGACCCGATCATCCGGACTGGGGTTTCGGCAGCCATGTGACCGACGACGGCCGCTATCTGGTGATCGAGACCTGGGTCGGCACCGATGACCGCAACCGAATTGACATCAAACGGCTGGATCGCGCGAAACAGGCGGTGAGGCCGTTGATCGATGACTTTACCGCGCTGTTCGATCTGATCGGCAGCCAGGACAATGTGCTGTATTTCCGCACCACCCAGGCCGCGCCCCGCGGGCGCCTGATCGCGATCGACCTGGATCGCCCCGACGCGTCCGACTGGCGGGAGGTGATTGCCGAATCCGAAGCGGTGATGACAGGCGTTACTCAAGTTGGCGAAAAATTCGTCGTCGAATATTTGAAAGACGCGCGCTCGCAGATCCAAGTTCATTCGCTGTCCGGCGAACATGAACGCAGCGTGGAACTGCCCGGAATCGGCACCGCATCCGGCTTTTACGGCAGCTCGAAGCATCCGGAGACCTATTTTCATTTTTCCAGCTTCAATCAGCCGCCGTCGATCTATCGCTACAACGTGATCAGCGGCGAGCGCCAGTTGATCGCGCAGTCCAAAGTCGCGTTTGAGCCGCAGCGCTATGTGGTCAAGCAGGTGTTTTACACTTCGGCGGACGGCACCCGCATACCGATGTTTATTACCCACCGCAAAGATATCGCGATGGACGGTAGCCATCCGACGCTGCTGTATGGCTACGGCGGCTTCAATATCTCGATACGCCCGGGCTTCGATCCGTCGCGGATCGCGTGGTTGGAGATGGGTGGCATTTACGCGGTCGCCAATCTGCGCGGCGGCGGCGAATACGGCGAGGAGTGGCATAAAGCCGGTACCAAGCTGGATAAGCAGAATGTGTTCGACGACTTCGCTGCTGCCGCGGAATATTTGATCGATGAGAAATATACCAGCAGCAAGCATCTGGCGATTTACGGGCGCAGTAACGGTGGATTATTGATCGGCGCGACGATCAATCAACGCCCCGAACTGTTCGCAGCGGCGCTGCCGCAGGTCGGCGTGATGGACATGCTGCGCTTTCAGCACTTTACCGCCGGGCGCTTCTGGACCGACGACTATGGCTCGTCAGCCAATCCGGAAGAATTCCAGGCGCTCCATGCCTATTCGCCCTATCACAATATTCGGCAGGGCCAGCGCTATCCGGCCACGATGGTTACCACTGGTGATACTGATGACCGGGTGGTGCCCGGCCACAGTTTCAAATACGCGGCCCGCCTGCAGTCGGCGCAGGACGAGAACGGCCCGCCGGTGCTGATACGTATCGACACCAACGCCGGCCATGCAGACGGCAAGCCGACCGCAATGATCATCGATGAATACGCGGATATGTGGGCCTTTATCGCCCGGCATACGGGGTTGGTATTGCCAGAAGCCTTTTAGTGCAAACGTTTTAGTGCGGACCTTCTGATGCAGGGCTAATAGCAGGGACGCCGGTCAGCCGTCCCAGGCGTGTTTGGCGAACACCTCGTCCACCGGGGTGGACGCGACGTGGTTGGTGTAATTGCTCATGGTTTTCATCGCAATGCCGAGGATCACTTCGAGCACCTGACGGGGTTCGTAGCCGGCGGAGAAGAACGCCTGCAAGTCCGCTTCTTCGGGCCAGCCGCGCGAGCGTACCATCACCGTGACGAATTCGCGCAGTGCCTGGAGTTTTCGATCCGCGATCGGGTGGTCTTCGCGGATCGCATTCACCACCGTATCGTCCAGCCCCCGCATTTCGGCAAAGGTGGAGTGCGCCGCGATACAGTAGCCGCAGTCGTTTTCGCGGCTGGCGGTCATTAAAATAAGCAGCTTTTCCAGCGCATTGAAACTGGTTTGATCGAACAGACCCCCAACGCTCATATAGGCCTCGGCCAAAGCCGGGGCGTTGGCCATCGCGCTGATCAAGTTGGGTACAAAGCCGTATTTGGATTGCGCATTGTCCAGCGCGGCCTTGGTTTCGCCGGTGGCCTGCCGGGCGTTGATGGCGGGTATGGCTTGCATCGTCGGATTCCTCCAGTCCTGTCGTAAGCCCGCGAACGGGGCGCAAGACTCCTGTTTCCCATGTCGACCGTTACATAATGACAAAACATTCATCAGCCGCGCGATAAAATCGACGTCGATAGTCATTGACGAGACAAGATTCAGATGTTTTATCACTTGATGTTACTGCTGCTGTGCCTTCTGCTGATGTCGGCGCTGTGGTTTGTGCAGTACCGAATACGCAACGCCGGCTATGTCGACGTCGCCTGGGCCGGCCTGATCGGCATGCTGGCGGTGATCCACGGCGTGACCGGCGATGGCGGGCTACTGGCTCGTATCCTCGCCGCCGCGCTGGGCGGCCTCTGGTCTCTGCGGCTGACGGTCTACCTGTGGCGGCGGGTGCATCGGCAACCGGAAGACGGCCGCTATCAGGCACTGCGCCAAAACCTGGCCCACAATCCGCAGGCCTGGTGGCTGGCTTTCTTTTGGCTGCAAGGCATTCTGGCCTGGGCGTTTGGCTGGGTTTTCTGGGTGGTTGCGAACAACGCCGAGATGTCTGTCGGGTTAAGCCTGATCGGCATTGCGATCTGGTTCGTCGCCGTGGCTGGCGAAAGCCTGGCCGATCGCCAACTAGCTGCGTTCAGGCAGCAGCATCCGGGGCTGACCTGTAATGTCGGCCTGTGGCGCTACTCCCGGCATCCGAATTACTTCTTTGAATGGCTGCACTGGTTGGCCTATCCGTGGCTGGCCTGGGGCCACGACGCGGCATGGATCGCATGGCTCGCGCCGCTGCTGATGCTGATGTTCCTGTACCGTGTAACCGGAATTCCGCATACCGAGCGCCAGGCCCTGCGCAGCCGAGGCGAGAACTATCGCCAGTATCAACAACAAACGTCGGCATTTTTTCCGTGGCCGCCGAAATCAAGGAGGAACCAAGTATGAAAACCGTGAGAAACATCGCATTGTTTCTGTTCGTCGTACTGTCGCTATTTATCTTGTGGGCGCTATGGAAGGGCCAGGGCTGGCTGGAAGTCGATCAGCTATTGTCCTATCCGTGGTTTATCGTATCGCTGGTGGATGTCTATACCGGTTTCATCCTGTTCTGCCTGTGGGTATGGTTTCGAGAATCCAGCGTGCTGCTGGCAATCGCAATCAGCGTGCTGATCATGGTGCTCGGGAACGTTGTCAGTTGCCTGTATGTGATACTGCAACTGAAACTCAGCGGCGGGCGGTGGGATAAATTCTGGCTTGGTGTGCATGCTGGATCGCGTTAGTGGTTTTGGACATGCGTTCGGGCCGGGTTTTCAGTGTAGTGCTGTTCGCGCTGGCAAGAATATTGTGATGGCGGTTCGAAAAGACTGTTGATCCAGTTTTGAAAGCCACATCGACCGGGCGCTAGCTTATAGATATCTCCGGTTTCACTTTGGCCAAAACGATGACCCCCATCCAGTAAGCGGCCGATCTAACGTTCTGGTGGTCACCGTTAGAAATTCCCTCGGCGCGGACATTGGTGAGAGGAACCAATGCTTCATTGGAGCTTCATTTGGTAGCCGCGTCGTTCCCAAAATAGCCATTGGGTGAGAGAAATACTCATTTCCCAACAGGTTAAATAGTAAGTGGCTTTGTATCCAACATGGGATTCTTGATGGGAGAAACCCGTATCTCAAGAGATGGATGCCATCGGAGGGATACTGACAAAATTGATCATGCTGACATGTTGATGCGGCTATTTGGTTTGCTTAGATATGGGAGGATCAAGATGAATAGCATACTAAAGCTGGTTTTTATTGGAATCGTTTTCCTATCTCTAGTCGCATGTAATGGCGAGGGGGTCGACACCAACACCCACATCAAAATGAACCCATCGAGTAACGAGGTCGAGTTACTGAACGAAGTAGATGGGAACGCTGAGGAAATTCACCGAATCGTAAGTGAAGCGCTTCGGAATAACCCGAGAACCTCAGGATTTGCTGAACATTTATCTATTGGAGGCTTATCCATCGGGATCGCACCTGGATTCAAAGATCCCGACACCGACGTTTGTGCTAGCTGCTTAATCTGCAACGAATCAGGCAGTTGTAGGTCAACTAGTATGTGCTGTTCTTCCACCGTCCTCAATTGTAACGACCCATGTAGCGATGGTGACTACTGTCCGGTAGGGTTTACGAGCTGTTAGCAGATTATTTTGTGTTTACACACCTTGCTGTGCGCTTGTAGCTAATGAGCTGTAAGCTAATAGTTAAGGGGCTAATAGAACACCCACCACTTAATTAGCTAAGCTAAAAGCTAATAGGACACCCACGACTTTAGTGAGCAATGGTTGATTTCCAGCCCTTTGCCGCCGGCTATTTCGTCTTCAAAACATCATCATCTCTGGTGGATGCTTGCGATAAAGCCAGGATTTAGCCGTGATCTTGTTAGGTGGTTGATCTCGTGCCTAAATGACCAATAAGCAGGATATATAGGACACCCGCCGCTTTTGTGAGCAGAAATATAGGATGCCGTGGTTTCTTCCGATAGAAGCGATTGGCGGCAGATTTTGTAGGATATTATCTAGGTAGTGGATACCGAAGTGGTGGGTGTCCCGAAATTACCCCGAAACCACCCCTGGTGCCGGCGACGGCTGGCAATGGATGAGCTCCCTGACCCGTGACGATGTCGGCGACGGCGCCTGCGAACTGGTGCTGGTAGAGAACTTCCGCGTGTTGGAGTCAGGCTAGGCCGCAGCGGCAGGGCCGCTGTGTCCGGGCAGCGTTTCGTGTGAGCTCAGCATATCG
>JANQPM010000024.1 GCA_028289465.1 Lysobacterales bacterium
CTTGCAGCACCTCGACCTCGACTTGCTGCGCCCGCGGCAAAGACAACGCGGATATCAGCCCGGCGCTGATCGCCGAAACATCGGTCGTGGCCTCCGCAAACAGTCCGGTGACCACGACTTCCGGCCACAGCGGCGTTTCGCCGGGTGCGGGTTCCAGAACAGATTCCGGGATTGGCCGGTCGACCGAGTCCCGCAGAGTCACGGAGACCGCACCCATTTCCTGCAGCATGGATTCGGCAGCCGGTACCTGTTCGCGGGGCAGATTCACGCTGACCTGGGTCCACATGGCGGCGATTCTCGAAACGGGGTCTGCGACGTTATTTGGACTGTCCGGCGCGTTCCTCGATACGCTTTTCCAGATAGTGGATATTCTGTCCGCTTTCTAAAAAGCCGCGGTCGCGCAGTATCCATTGGTGCAACGGGACATTGGTCTTCACCCCGCGAAGCACCATTTCGTCCAGCGCAACCCTGAGCCGGGCGATGGCTACATCGCGGTTTTCACCGTAGCCGATCAGCTTGCCGATCATCGAGTCGTAGTTCGGCGGAATCCGGTAGCCGTCATAGATGTGGGTATCGACCCGAACTCCGGGACCGCCCGGCGCATGGAAAGCATCTACCGAGCCCGGGCACGGCATGAAGGTCTCCGGGTCTTCTGCATTGATGCGGCACTCGATCGCATGGCCCTGAAACCGAATGTCTTTCTGGGCATAGGACAGCGGTTCGCCGGCGGCCATCAGGATTTGCTCCTTGATCAAATCGACTCCGGTGATGCGTTCGGTGACCGGATGCTCGACCTGGATGCGGGTATTCATCTCGATGAAATAGAAACGCCCGTCATCGTACAAAAACTCAAAGGTGCCGGCGCCGCGATAACCGATGCGTTTGCAGGCTTCCACGCAGACCGAACCGATGCGCTTGCGCTGATCTTCGCTGATTCCGGGCGCCGGTGCTTCTTCCAACACCTTTTGATGACGCCGCTGCATGGAACAATCACGCTCGCCCAGATGGATCGCATTGCCGTGCCGGTCGGCCATCACCTGGATTTCGATATGACGCGGATTTTCCAGGTACTTCTCCATATAAACGGTTGAGTCTCCGAACGCCGTGCCGGCTTCCTGCCGGGTCATCGCGATCGCGTTCATCAGGTGCGCCTCGGTATGCACGACCCGCATGCCGCGCCCGCCGCCGCCGCCGGCAGCCTTGATGATTACCGGATATCCGATATCCCGGGCGATGCGGATGCATTCGGCCGCATCCTCACCCAGCGGACCGTCCGAACCGGGCACACAGGGAACACCGGCGGCCTTCATAGCTTTGATCGCAGAGACTTTGTCGCCCATCAACCGTATCGTTTCCGGTTTCGGACCGATAAAGACGAAGCCGGATTCCTCGACCCGTTCGGCGAAGTCGGCGTTCTCAGCCAGAAAGCCGTAACCCGGGTGTACCGCCACCGCATCGGTCACCTCGGTGGCGGCGATGATCGCGGGTACGTTCAAATAGCTGTCGGTACCCGGGGCCGGGCCGATACAGACCGATTCGTCGGCCATCCCGACATGTTTCAAGTTACGATCGACGGTGGAATGCAGTGCCACCGTTTTGATGCCCATCGCGTGACAGGCGCGCAGAATCCGCAATGCAATCTCACCGCGGTTTGCGATGACGACCTTTTCAAATACCGCCATGATGCTGTTCCCGGAACCCGTCAGCGAATGACAAACAGCGGTTCGTCGTATTCGACCGGCTGGCCGTTTTCAACCAGAATGGCCACCACCCGGCCGGAAACTTCCGCCTCGATTTGGTTGAACATCTTCATCGCCTCGATGATGCAGAGCGTATCGCCTTCCGAGACTTCAGAACCGACACCGACAAACGGATCGGCTTCCGGGCTTGGAGACCCGTAGAACGTACCGACCATCGGCGAACGCACGATCTCGCCTTCGGGGATATCGCCGCTGGTGTCTG
Source organism: Lysobacterales bacterium (assembly GCA_028289465.1). Classification (GTDB taxonomy): domain Bacteria; phylum Pseudomonadota; class Gammaproteobacteria; order Xanthomonadales; family SZUA-36; genus JANQPM01. Next base: position 1,963 of record JANQPM010000024.1, read on the forward strand.
CGGCCGGTTCGGCAAGCCCGGCCGGCGGCGCAGTCGGCGGCGCCAATGGCGCGGGCGGCAATGGTGCGGCCGGTGCCGCGACGCCTGTTAAACTGGTGCCCCCACGGGTCAGGCGTACCGATTCTTCCCCTTCGACAATCTCGATCTCGGTCAGACTGGATTTCTCCAGCAGATCAATCAAACTTTTTATCTTTCTTAAATCCATAACGCCTCCCAGCGCAGATTCACCCCGGTTCAGGGCGAGGATTCCTCGATTTCCATGCGGTTAACCAGCCCCTGCAGGGCCAGCAGATAGGAATCGCCGGCAAAACCGCTGATCACAGCCATTGCGATATCGGAAAAATAAGAATGGTGGCGAAAGTCTTCCCGGCCGGCGATATTGGATAAATGCACTTCGACAAACGGGATGCCCACCGCCAGCAACGCATCGCGCAGCGCAATGCTGGTATGGGTGAACGCGGCCGGATTGACGATCAGATAATCCACTTTATCTTCGGCCGCCTGATGCACCGCCTGTACCAGTTCATGCTCGGCATTGCTTTGCAGATGCGACACCCGGTGGCCGCAGTCACCGGCAAAATCCTGCAACTGCTGCATAATGTCAGCCAGGCTGCGCTGACCGTAGTGCTCAGGTTCGCGCTTTCCCAGTAAATTCAGGTTCGGTCCGTTGATGATACGGATATGCGACACCGTTCCGCCCCGTTGCTTATTTTCACAAAAGGACAGCAAGTTTGCCGCAGTTAGCGGCAGATGTCCACAATTCGCGGCCGTATGGTGACTATTGTCGGCCTTTAGGTTGAGTCGCGCGGGCTTGGCGGCCGCTCTTCGCTTTGTATGCAAGCCGCGTCCGGCGAAGCGCTGAACCGCCGACTAGTAACGAATCGTTCGCTCCGAAGCGGTAGGTATCTGATCCGGTGGATATTACTGATCTGCAAGAAGCCTCTGAACAGAGGCAGTAAGCTCGGCAGCCTTCAGCGGGCCAAACCACCGCTGACGCACAGTGCCGGCCCGGTCAAACAGCACTGAATAAGGCAGTCCGCCGACCCGGTTTCCATACTCCCGGTTGACCTGCATCACATCCGGTCCACCGACCAAAATCGTGTAACTGATGCCCAGTTCGGCGACGTAGTCCCGCACCCGCTGCACATCATCCAGCGCGATACCGACAATACGGAACCCCTGTGTGGCGTATCTCTCCTGCGTGGCCTGCAGCAGTGGCATTTCTTCGCGGCAGGGTCCGCACCAGGTCGCCCAGAAATTGACCAGGGTGATCTGGCCGTCGAACTCAGCCGCATTGACGGTATTGCCGTCTATGCTGCCCAGGCTGAAGTCCGGCCGGTGTTCGCCGATAAGATTTCCACCGTCCGGATCCGGCTGCAGCCAGATTCGGCCGGCGACCAGAAAACCCAGCAGACCGGCAGCCACGGCTACCATCACCGCAAGAATTGTCTGTCTCATGTGCCGGCGTCCGATCTACTGCAATGCAATATCGAGATGGCCGAGGAAATCATCGGCATTCATGTAGCCGATCATCCGCACATGACTCAGCTCCCGGCCCTGTGGGTCGAAAAACAGGATAGCCGGCGGGCCGTACAGACCGAAACGCTGCACCAGCGCTTCGTCTTCCTCGTCAAACGCTGTCACATCGGCCTGCAGCAACACCGCACCGGAAAGTGCATCGACGATCCGCGGGTCACGGAACGTGGTTTTCTCCATACGCTTGCATTCCACACACCAGTCGGCGTAGAAATCCAGCATCGTAGGCTTGCCTCCGGCCGCTGCCAGCGCGGATTCCAGGTCTGCTTCGGTCTTTATCAGCCGGAATTCCACATGGGCCGCTTCGGCAGAAGCGCCCCCACCGGCCGTGCGCCAGTGCGCCAGCGGCCGCTGCCAGTCGTCGCCGCCGGACAGCGCGCCGACCACCTGCAGGCCGCCAAGCAGCAATAGCAGCACACCCAGGGCCTTCCACAAACGCCGCCAGCCCGACGCGCCGTCAGGAATGCGTTCCAGCGCACCCAGATAGACCGCACAGGCGATGGCCAGCGCACCCCACAACAGCATGACCACGCCGCCCGGCAGAATCCGCTCCAGCAGCCAGATCGACAGGGCCAGCAGACCGACGCCAAAAACCGCCTTGATCATATCCATCCACTTACCGGCCCGCGGCAGCAGTTGGCCGGCCGAAGTACCGATAATCAGCAACGGCACGCCCATGCCCATGGCCAGCGCGAACAACGCGCTGCCGCCCAGTACCGCATCCCCCGACTGGCCGATCACGATCAGGGCCGCCATCAGCGGCGGCGCAACGCAGGGGCCGACGATCAAAGCCGACAGCAGACCCATCACCGCAACGCCGGTCAGGCTGCCGCCACGCTGCCGGTTGCTGATATCCGACAACTTGCTTTGCCAGCGGCCCGGCAGTTGCAGTTCGTAAAAACCGAACATCGACAATGCAAGCAGCACGAAGATCAGCGCGAAACCGCTGAGTACCCACGGGTTTTGAAATATTGCCTGCAAATTCTTGCCGAACAACCCGGCGATCACGCCGATCACGGTATAGGTCACGGCCATGGCCAGTACGTAGATCAGAGACAGCGTAAACGCCTTGCGCGTGGTCACCGTTTCTCCCTGGCCCGCGATGATGCCGGACAGGATAGGAATCATCGGAAACACGCACGGCGTAAATGCCAGCAGCAGGCCGGCGATAAAAAATGCGGCCAGCGCCTTGCCGGTATGCTCGTTCAGCATTCGCGCCAGCCGGTCTTGCTCGGTAACCGGCGCTGCAGCGGCGGCCGTCGGTATGATTTGTGCGCCGGTTTCCACCGGCCCGCCGATGGCCGAGGCGGCCTCCGGGATGCTCAGACTGACTTCCCGTGTCATCGGCGGATAGCAGATATCCCCGTCCCTGCAGCCCTGAAAATCGGCCTGCAGGGTAATGGTCTGCTCCGGTCCGGCCGGACGGTTGAGCCGCACCGGAATTTCGACCTGGCCGAAATACACTTCAATGCTGCCGAATTCCGGGTCGTCCTTAATGGTGCCCGGCGGCGTCTGCGCCCGGCGCACGACAAAGCCGTCCGCGCCGATCACCCGAAACGCGAACTTGTCGCGATACAGATAATAACCGTCTTCGGCGGTAAAACGCACCAGCAGGGTTTCAGCACTGACAGCGATCGCCTCATAGACAAAGGCCTGCTCCGGCGCCAGCGCGGTCTGCTCGACACCGGGCAGATTGCCGATCGGTCCAAGCAAGGTATCCAAGGCACTGCCGCCATCGGAGCTATCCGGCGCACCGGCGTTCCGGGCCGCGTCGGCAGCGCCGCCGGAAAGCCGGACACTGACCATCTGAACGGTCGGCGGATAGCAGAGAATATTTTCCACGCAGCCCTGCGAGCGGACCCGCAGATCGAACTCGCCGACCGACGCATCCGTAACCCTGACCGGAACGGTAATCACGAACTGCTCGCGGTAGGTTTCGACTTCCTCTTCCAGTAGTTCGTCAAAGTATTTCTTGCCGGCCGGCACAATCGGCGCTTCGGCAGCGATTCCTGGCGTTGCGGAATCGACGTTCAAAAAGCGCCGGTACATATAATGGTTCGGTTCGATATCCCAGCGGATTTCTACCGAAGTATCATCCAGCGCTCGGGCCGATATTCGAAACGCGTCACCATAGTCGAGAATATCCGATTCGTCGATCGCGAACGCCGGCGCTGCCAGCAGCAACCCTATCGCACCCAGGCCATTGATTAGTCTTCTTATGTTCATGCGCTGTTTGGACCGGTTGTTCCTTGCTTTTTGTGCAAATTATCCGCTTGTATCGTCGGCGCAGGACTGCAGCACCCAGTTCAGGTAGTCCGGCGCGCCGTCACCGACATCCACCACCACCAGTTCCGGCGTATCGTACGGATGCAGGTCCAAAACCGTATCGCGCAGATCCTGAAAGCGGTGAGCGGCGAATTTGATCAGCAGCAGAGCTTCCTGATCCTGCTCGATACGGCCCTGCCAGCGGTATATCGAGCGCACCGTCGGTACGATATTGACACAGGCCGCGAATTTTCGTTCGACCAGCGCACCGGCCAGCCGATCGGCGATGGTTTCATCGGGACAGGTACAGAACGCCAACCGAATTTCCGAGGCCATAATCAAGCTCAGCGATGACGGGAACGCGCAGTTTACCGCAGACCGGCCGTCCACATCGAGCCCGGCCGCCGCAGACAGCAGGAAAATTTCCGCGCCAACCCTTGAAATGTAACGCCTTGGCCCCATTTGAATTTTCGCGACGCGGCATCCGCAAATTTTGCTGATCCGCCAACAGCTTACCGGTGTCCTCTATAGGCCGCCGATTTTTTCGAACTAGTTTGATTTAAGAATATTCAGGGAGATTTTCCAGATGAAAATTCGTCCTTTACATGATCGCGTGATCGTAAGACGCATGGAAGAAGAGCGTACTTCCGCTGGCGGCATCGTGATTCCTGACACGGCAACCGAAAAGCCGGTTCGCGGTGAAGTGCTTGCTGTCGGCAACGGCAAGATTCTGGATAGCGGTGAAGTCCGGGGCCTGGACGTAAAAGCCGGCGACAAAGTGTTGTTCGGCAAATACTCCGGTACCGAAGTGAAGGTTGACGGTGAAGAACTGCTGGTGATGCGTGAAGACGACATCATGGCAGTCATCGAATCCTGAACGCACCAATAGTCATAGATTGAGGTTATTACAATGAGTGCAAAAGAAGTCCGTTTTTCGGAAGACGCCCGCAAGCAGATGCTGCAGGGCGTTAACACCCTGGCCAATGCGGTCAAGGTTACTCTGGGTCCCAAGGGCCGCAATGTAGTACTGGAAAAAAGCTTTGGTGCGCCTACCGTCACCAAGGACGGCGTTTCTGTCGCCAAGGAAATCGAACTGGAAAACAAGTTCGAGAACATGGGCGCGCAGATGGTCAAGGAAGTTGCCTCTCAGACTTCCGACGTTGCCGGCGACGGCACCACCACAGCGACCGTTCTGGCTCAAGCCATGCTGCGCGAAGGACTGAAAGCCGTCGCGGCCGGCATGAACCCGATGGATCTGAAGCGCGGTATCGACAAGGCGGTAAGCTCGTCAGTCGAGCACCTGAAAGATCTGTCCACCCCGTGCTCCGACGACAAAGCCATTGCGCAGGTCGGCACCATTTCCGCCAACTCCGACCAGGAAGTCGGCAGCATCATCGCCGAGGCGATGAGCAAGGTCGGCAAGGAAGGCGTGATCACGGTCGAGGAAGGCTCAGCGCTGAAGAACGAACTGGACGTCGTGGAAGGCATGCAGTTCGACCGCGGCTACCTGTCCCCTTACTTCGCGACCAACCAGCAGAACATGAGCGCCGAACTGGAAAACCCGTTCGTGCTGTTGCACGACAAGAAAATTTCCAACGTCCGCGACCTGCTGCCGGTACTGGAAGGCGTGGCCAAGTCCGGCCGTTCGCTGTTGATCGTCGCCGAAGACGTGGAAGGCGAAGCCCTGGCTACCCTGGTGGTCAATAACATCCGCGGTATCGTCAAGGTATCCGCCGTCAAAGCACCGGGCTTCGGCGACCGCCGCAAGGCCATGCTGGAAGATATTGCGGTACTGACCGGCGGCACCGTGATTTCCGAAGAAGTGGGTCTGTCACTGGAAAAGGCCACCCTGGAAGACCTGGGCGAAGCCAAGAAAGTACAGATCACCAAGGAAAACACCACCATTATCGACGGCGCCGGTGCCGGCGAAGCGATCGAAGGCCGGGTTAACCAGATCCGCGCCCAGATCGAAGACGCCAGCTCCGATTACGACCGCGAAAAACTGCAGGAGCGCGTGGCCAAGCTGGCCGGCGGCGTTGCGGTGATCAAGGTCGGCGCTGCGACCGAAGTGGAAATGAAAGAGAAGAAGGCCCGCGTGGAAGACGCATTGCACGCGACCCGCGCTGCGGTTGAAGAAGGCGTTGTGCCCGGCGGCGGTGTTGCACTGGTTCGCGCCATTGCGGCTATCGACGGCCTGACCGGCGACAACGAAGACCAGAACGTCGGTATTCTGATCGCCAAGCGTGCGATGGAAGAACCGCTGCGTCAGATCGTTGCCAACTCCGGCGACGAGTCTTCCGTGATCCTGAACAAGGTCAAGGAAGGCGAAGGTAACTACGGTTACAACGCGGCCACCGGTGAGTTCGTCGACATGATCGACGCCGGTATTCTGGACCCGACCAAAGTAGCGCGTACCGCGCTGCAGAACGCCGCTTCCGTTTCCGGCCTGATGATTACCACCGAAGCGATGGTAGCCGAAATGCCGAAGGAAGAAGCGCCTGCTGCACCGGATATGGGCGGCATGGGCGGTATGGGCGGCATGATGTAAAACGGCGCCCGAGGCCAGCTTTCGCCTGCCGGCGAGAACCGGCCGACAATGTTGAAACGATAGACCCCGCTTCGGCGGGGTTTATTTTTGAACGGCGCCGAAAACCGGCTCCCTGCTCCTTTCATTCGCCGGCGTTCAACCTGATTTCAAACCAATGCAGCGATCAAACCAAAGCACTGACAAGCCCGCAATCGACCCAGCGCTGAATAATTTCCACCGCGCGCTGCGTGGCACCGGCCTCATCATGCCATTCCAGCAGGGTTTCGCAGGCTTCGGCAAAGCAGCGACCGTTCAGAAAGTCGGTCAGGAACGCACTCTCGTCGACCGCCAGGGTTCGAAACTCGGTTAAGCGCTCTCGATTGCGCCACAGCAGCCAGATCGCCGGTTCGGCAACCGCTTCGGGCGGCGTTTCGCCTTGTTTCAGCGCCTGCCAGACCGGCACGGTATTCCAGCCGGTCTCGAAACGTTGCACGCTCGGGTGAAACCGCAGCCTTTTTTGGGGCCAGCTTTCCGGAGTTTCCGCGCGCAATGCATCGATGCCGACGGCGGCGCTGTCGGGCGCATCGAAAGCATCCAGCAGGCGGCGCTCGAAACGGGCCAGTTCGGCCACCAGCGGCAGCTCCGCCAGCCGCCGGTCCGCGGCCAGAAAGTCCGGCAGGCCGTCACCGTACTGCCGTAGCGAAAACCACACTGACGGCTGCTGATTGATGTAGTCGTCGATCAGTTGACTGAATTGCTGGTCACCCAGATAGCGTTGCAGCATTTCGTGGTCGGTGGCCAGCGCTTCGTGCAACCGTTTGCGGTAGGCGTTGCGGTAAATGTGCAAACGGGTTTCCGCATCGGGTTTTCCGTCCGCCTCGACCCACTGCTGCAGCGGCGACTCGCCGTTTTGCAGATAGTCGATAAAGGCCCGTTGCAGGTCTTCAAGCCGCATCGCAGGCCATCCTAGCCGCCGGCAAGCGCCGAATCGGCAATGTCGCGCGCCCGATCCAGCTCCGCCAGCAGCACTGGGAACTCCGGAATATCGTCATCGCGCTCGATCATGGTACTGATCCGGCCGAACCGGGGCAGTGCCTGTCGATACAATTCCCAGACCGCATCGGGCACATCGTGGTCATGCGTGTCGATCACATAGTCGCCATAGTCGCTGTGACCGGCCAGATGGATCTGCTGAACCCGCGACGGGTCTATTGCCGAGAGATAGTCCATCGGATCGAAACCGTGGTTTCGCGCGCTGACGTAGACATTGTTGATATCCAGCAGCATGTGGCAGTCGGCCCGCTCGACCACCTGAACGTAAAACTCCCACTCGCTGCGGTCGGAATGACGGTAGCTCAGATAGCTGGACACGTTTTCCAGCAAAATGCGCCGGCCGAGAAAATCCTGAACCTGGTGCACCCGGTCCACTACATGTCGAAGCGCCTCTTCGTTATATGGCAGCGGCAGCAGATCATGGCTGTTGACGTCCCCGGCGCGGGTAAAACAGAGGTGATCGGAAATCCAGGCCGGCTGAACTTCCGCCGCCAGGGTTTTCAATTGCCGCAGATAGTCTTTGTCCAGCGGATCGGTACTGCCAATGGACAGCGACACGCCGTGCATGACCATCGGGTAATTTGCGCGAATGGCATGCAGATAGTGTTTGGGCTTGCCGCCACCCACCATGAAATTTTCCGAAATAATTTCGAACCAATCCACCGGCGGCCGCTGGTCGACAACATATTGGAAGTGGCTGGTTCTCAGGCCCAGGCCGAACCCCAGGTAAGGCATCATCTGTTTATCCGCCTAACCCCGGGAGGCCGAAGCCTCCCGATGGCATTAACGTCTATCAGGCGCCTTTTTTGCCGCCGATATCGCCGCAGGCCTTGGCCGGTATTGCGACAAAACCGTGCCCTTTGCATGCGGCATGGCCGGCACAGGCGTTTTCAGCCGTCTTGCAGTCGTTATGGCCTTTGCATTGGTTAACGCCGTAGCAATGCACCAGATCGGCCGTCGCTATGGTTCCGCGCCAACTGTCTTTCACTTTCCCGCCGACGTCGCCGCAGGCTTTCGAGGGCATGCCGACAAATCCGGTACCCTGGCAGGAAGCATGGCCGGCACAGGCATTGCCAGCCGTTTTGCAATCGTTATGGCCCTTGCACTGGTTAACGCCGTAACAATGGACCAGATCGGTGGTGCCTGCCGCTGCCGCGGCAGCGCTGGCCGATGACGTTGTATTGCTCTCAGTCGCGCAACCGAACAAACCGGCTGCGGCCATGGCCACTGCAACGCCGGTCAATTTAGGTAAAGTTTTTTGGCTCATTTCGTTCTCCCTGTTCGCATCAGTAGTCTTTATAGCAATCCGTGGGCCGGAAGCCGAATCCTGCGAGGTGTCTCGCGCCCGGCACTGACCACAGCTAAAAGAACCCCTTTGAGCCAAAAAAATCACAAACTGATGAAAATCGCCGGTGAATTCTTCGAAAACGCGCCGCCGGTAGACAGCATGCAGCATTCACGATACTTTCCGTACACGGCATCAGCACTGCGGAGATTCGGAAAATGGGTAACTGTCTGCCCGGCATCAAGCGCGGAACTTACCGATAGTCGTCCCGGTGAGCACAACGCCGGATCGCAGCTCTGATTTTCTGCAAGCGCGGTCGCCGTTTGCGGCGCGGCTGGCGCGGCAATATCCCGATTCGACCAACAGCATCCCGCAGCCACCGAACGACGATCTGCCGACTGCGGCGCTGAATGCGGCGCTGCGCGACTACCGCAACCGGCATCTGCTGCAGATCGTTCGAGACGAGTTGAACGACGCGCCGCTGGAATCGGTGCTGGGCCGGCTCAGTTCACTGGCCGAACAATGCCTGCAGGCAGCGCTCTCGCACCATGAAAACCGGCTGGCTGAAAAACACGGACCGCCGCGCAATGACGCCGGCGACAGACAGCGATTGACCGTACTGGCGATGGGCAAGCTCGGCGGGCGCGAGCTCAATCTGTCGTCCGATATCGACATTGTATTCTGCTACCCGCAAAGCGGCGAGACCGACGGGCCGCGCCGCGTCAGTAACGAGCAGTTCTTTACCCGGGTTGCCCGCGGCGTGATCGCGTCGCTGAACGACGTCACCGAAAAGGGCTTTGTGTTTCGCGTGGACACCCGGCTGCGGCCCTACGGCAGCGCCGGACCGCTGGTGCAAAGTTTCGCCGCGCTGGAAGAATACTATCAGCGCGAGGGCCGCGACTGGGAGCGCTATGCACTAATCAAGGCCCGGCCGGTAGCCGGCGACGCCGCGTCCGGAGAGCGACTGCTGGAAACCATCAAGCCATTTGTCTACCGGCGTTATGTTGACTACAGCGCTATAGAATCGCTGGCGGTGATGCAGCGCGATATTCGAACGGCGGCCCGGCGCGTGGGCGGCCTGGGCGATATCAAGCGCGGTCCGGGCGGGATTCGCGAGGCCGAGTTTTTCGTACAAAGTTTTCAATTGCTCAGAGGCGGCCGCTTGCCGACGCTGCAGACGCCGTCGTTCTTCGCCGCGGCTAAAGTGATTCACGAGCAGCAGCTTGCCGATGCGGAAACCGTAGCCCAGATCGAACGCGGCTATCGCTATCTGCGCCGGCTGGAAAACCGAATCCAGGCTCTGCACGACCGCCAGACCCACCGGATGCCTACCGGCGATGAAGATCGCGACTGCCTGATCCAGGCGATGAATACCAAGTCCTGGTCTGACTTGACCGAGGTTCTGAATCGCCACCGAAATGCTATCAGCAGCGCGTTCAATGGCCTGCTTGCCGCCAGGCCGGATAAAACCCGGCCCAGCCCGGCACAGGATTTATGGTTCGCGGCAAAAAGCGTTAGTAATAACGAAAATGATCAGCCAATCGCAAAGGAAGCGAAAGAACTAACGGATTTATTACGTCAATTTGCCGGAAAAATACCGAAACTCAAAGCCAGCGACCGTGCCCGCGAACGGCTGGAACGTTTCATGCCAGAATTGATCCAGGCTTATCAGCGCCAGGATGTCAGCCTGGAGACCCTGGCCAGTGCGCTGCGCCTGACCCAGGCCGTGCTTCGCCGCAGCGCATACCTGGCGCTGCTGGCCGAGCACCCAGCCGCATTGGACCGAATGCTCAGACTGTTTTCGCGCAGCCCCTGGCTGACAGGCCAAGTGACCCGCTACCCGGTGCTGCTGGATGAATTTATCGACCCGCGCCTCAGCCATTCGCCGGCAGAAGCGTTACCGCAAGCCTTTGCCGCATTTGACGCCGGCAACGACGCCGAAACCCGCCTGGTCGCACTGAACGACGCCAAGCGCGGTATGCAGCTTCGCATCGCGATCGCCGAACTGGAAGGCCATATCAGCACCGACGAAGCGCAGCAACTGCTGAGCCGGCTCGCAGAATTGAGTATCGAGCGCGTATTGGCGCTGAGCCGGGACGCGATCGCTGCGCGTTATGGTGAGTTGCCCGGGCTGCGTTTCGGCATCGTTGCCTATGGTTCTTTGGGCGCGGCCGAACTCGGCTACGAATCCGACCTGGATCTGGTCTTTCTGTTTGACGGTGCCGGCGACGCTTCCGACGGCCCGAAAAATCTGTCGGGGGCACAGTACGTCACCCGCCTCAGCCAGCGAATCTTGCACTTTCTGACCAGCATGACGCCCGGCGGCCGATTGTATGAGGTCGATACCCGGCTGCGCCCGAACGGCCAGTCCGGCCAGTTGGTCAGCAGTCTGTCTGCGTTTGCCGATTACCAGCAATCGGCCGCGTGGACCTGGGAACTGCAGGCGCTGAGCCGCGCGCGCTTTATCTGCGGGCATCCCGATATCGGTACCGAGTTTGCGGATATTCGCCGGCAAACCCTGTGCCGGCAACGCGATCAGGCACGCATTCGTTCCGATGTCCTGTCCATGCGAGAACGCATGACCGGGCAGTTAAAACCGGCTGATACGCTGAAGGGCAGGCTGAAACATGGCCGGGGCGGGTTGCTGGATATCGAGTTCACGGTTCAATATTTGCTGCTGGCCGGCTGCGCGCGGCACCCGGAACTGGCGCAACCGCACCGGCTCGATGAACAACTTCAGGCCTTGATACGCTATCGTGCCTCTAATACCGATCAGCTCGACACCCTGCGCCGCGCGATCGCCACGCTGTCGGCCGAGCGCCATCTGGCCATGCTGACCGCTACCGCTGAAGACCGTATCTCCGATCAGGCGGCAGCCTGCATGCGCGAGGTCGGCGCGGTATGGTCGGCGATATTCGGTCAGGTCAGATCGCGCTAGCCAGCAAGGCGCCCCGCCGTATCAGCGCCTCGGCCACCCGCTCGGTTTCCCTGAGCCTCGGCCTGTCGGCTGCATCAGACAGATAGCCGGCGCGTTCGACAGCGTCCAGAAAGCGGCGCAGCTTGCCGCTTGCCATCGCGCGGCCTAGAACACTGACCGGCGCGCGGCACGCACAGGCCTCGGAAACCAGGTTTACGCTGTCGGCGGTCACGTACAGCCGGTCGGCATAGGCCAGTACGCCGGGATAGGCATTTTGCGACGGCTTCCACCCCACCAGCAGCTTATTCGGGAGATTCAGCGCGCGGCAGGCCTCGACCGCCCAATCCGGCGTACGGCGCGACCATGCAATCAACAGGCTGCCTCGGTCTTGCCGGGTGCGGTCGCACAAACGACCCAGCCAGCCCGCTAGCTCGGTTTTCCGCCATCGGCAATAGCGTCCGGGGCCGCCGAGCAGCAGGCTGCGGCGCGGGCAGGGCAGGTCGCGCAGCTCCCGATAACGGTCTCCTGCATCGCTCAGGTAGGCATCACTCACCGCATTCAGTGCACCGTCGATGCGAATGATATGCGGGGCCGATATTCGGTCGTGGCGGGGCACGATCAACCAGTCGAAAGCCTGCCGGTGTTCGCGCGGATCGAGTATTTGAATGGCGGTCCACAGACCCGGACGGGGGCGCCGTATTCGTCGGCTGGCTTCGGCCGCGCGGCGGCCGCAGGCAATGATCAGTCCGGGCTCCGGAAGACCGGCGTCGGCCGCGGTCTTCAGATCCAGCAAGCAGGGCGCACCGGTTAGTGTTTGTACCGGAGTTTGTGCCGGACTTCGTCCCAAAGCCTGCGCCAGGGCCAGGCTCTGCCCGGTATGCCCGGGACGGCCATCGTCGAGTACCCAGCAGCGGGTTCCGGCGGCATGTGTTTCTAGCCGTTCGGCCATCGTGCACCGGATTGCTGTGAATGCCTGATCGTCACAGGTAAAATAGCGCTTTGTTCTGATAGCGGAGATGCATTGTGACACACGCCACGGATGCAAACGATGCCACGTTAAGCGACGCTAATGACCAGACGCGCTACGAAGTCGGCCGCGGCGACCTGCCGTTGTCCTGTCCGATGCCGGGAATGAAACTGTGGAACTCTCATCCGCGGGTCTATTTACCGATTGAAGAGACCGGCGAAGCGAAATGTCCGTATTGCGGCGCAGACTTCATCCTCAGCGATTCCGCCTGAGCCTCATCTGAACTCCGGCGGCCGGCCTTGCATATCGCGCACTTACTGGTTTCGCTGGATATCGGTGGCTCCGAACTGGTCGTGACCGAATTGACCGAGGCACAAGCCAGCGAACACCGCGTTACCGTCATCGCGCGGAACGGGGCCCTTCAGACACGCGTGCTGGCGGCCGGCGCCGAACATCTGGACTGGCCGATTGGCGAGAAGAAGCTGTCGACGCTCGGACACATCCGCCGGCTGAGGCGATGGATCGGACAGGCCAAGCCGGATGTGCTGCATATTCATTCACGCATTCCGGGCTGGATCGCCCGACTGGCCCTGCGGCGCATTCCGAAGCAGCGCCGGCCGGCGGTAGTGACCACGGTACACGGCCACTATTCGGTGAATGGTTTCTCCGCGATCATGACCTGGGGCGATCGCCTGATCGCGGTGTCGCAGTCCATCGCCGATTATATTCGGCAGCACTACCCGCAGACCCCGCCCGGGCGTATCCGCATCATACCGGTCGGGACCAGCACCGAGGCCTTTCCGCCCGGCCACCGGGCCAGCCGCGACTGGCTGGATGCGTTCCATACCAGTCATCCAGAAACCCGGAACAAGGTCTGGCTGACCCTGCCCGGACGCATGACCCGGTTGAAAGGGCATGCAGCGTTCATTCGCCTGATCGGCCGGCTGGTCGACCGCGGCATCGACGTACAAGGTCTGATCGTCGGACCTGTACCGCCGCGGAAAACCGACTACCACCGGGAAATAACAGCGCTGGCCGCATCCACCGGCCTGACGAAACGGCTGACCTTTACCGGCGAACGGCACGACATGGCGGACATTTTTTCCGCTTCCGGTCTGGTGCTGAATCTGTCGACCAAGCCGGAGGCCTTTGGCCGCACGATTGCCGAAGCGCTGACGGTCGGCACACCGGTGGTCGCCTGGGACTATGGCGGGGCGGCGGAAATCCTTAAAGATCGCTTTCCGACGGGAGCGGTAAAACCCGGTGACGAAGCGGCGCTGCTGAATACGGTAGAAGCCCTGATCCGACGGCCCCAACGACCGCAGGCCGGCGCGCTGTATACGCTTGATGCAATGGCGGACGCGAACGTCGCAGTCTACCGGTCGGCGCTGCAATCCCGCCGAAGGCCGGGTACAGAATGATGCATTCGAGCGGACCGGAAAGCTACTCTCAGGGATCGCGCGGCGGGTTCTACTGGGCGATTGCATTGTCTGCCGGCTTTGTTCTGCTGCTGCCATTTCAGCGCTATGCCGAAATCCCGTTCAGTCTGCTGGCCACCTGTTTCCCGTTGCTGTATTACCGTCATCGTGACCGCCTGCCGCCATCCACTGTCAAACTGGTTGCAGCGATCTGGCTCGGTATCGCGCTGCCGATGTTGCTGTCGGCATTCGATTCCTACGATCCGTCGAAAAGCTGGTCCAAATCGTTTGCCGCCATTCGCCTTCCACTGGCCGCGCTGTCGATGGCGATATTGCTGCATACCGATCAACGGCGGCGCCGGGCCAGGCTGCTCACTGCGCTGATTGTCGGTTTCTGGGCCGTCGACGGGCTGATTCAGTATTTCGCCGGGCAGAATCTGCTCGGGCTGCCGCTGCACCCGGAACGGCTGAACGGTATTTTCGGCGAGCGATTTTACTTTTTCGGACCGACGCTCGCGATCATGGCGCCTTTCCTGCTCGAGTACGCCAGGCGTCACTGGCCCTATTGGAGTCATTGGCTGCTGATCGGCTTGATCACCGTGGTCGTGGTCCTGTCCGGCATGCGCACCGCATGGATTATGCTGGCGTTCACCTGGCTGTTGTTTTTTTATTTCATCTGGCGCCGGCATCGCCAATCCCGCTGGCGTATTATTCTGCTAGCGGCGCTGACCTTGTTCGGCAGCCTGTTCTTCACCTACTACTCATCGGAACGGGTACAGGAGCGGGTGCAGCTCAGCCTGCTGATCTTCGAGGGTTCCGACGAAGCGCTGGCCAAGGCCACGTCCAGGCGGGTTTCAATTCTGAATAACAGCCTTGAGATGGCCCGCCAGCACCCGCTTAATGGCGTCGGCGTTCGAGCCTACCCGAAGGCCTACCAGGCGATTGCGCCGAAACACGATCCGCACCGCCAGAGCTACCGGGATCGCAACCGGGCCTCGCATGCGCATAATTTCTTTCTTGAAACGCTGACCGATACCGGCCTGATCGGCATGGCCGGGCTGGTCTTCGCTATCGGCGCGTTCATTCGCTGGTACCGGCGCATACTCAGGTTCCATCCCGACTCCTACGCCGCCGTCTGGGCCATCGTGCTGATGTGGCTGCCGCTCAATTCCTATTTTTCCTGGTACGGCAGCTATGTGAGTTCGCTGTTCTGGTGGCTGATTGGCATGGCGGCCGCCGGCAGCAGCCTGGCGGCACCCCGGAAGACCCAAAAGTCCAAAAAAACCCAAGAAACCCAAAAAACCCAAAAAACCCAAAAAACATGGGACCCTCGATGACCCGGTTGTCCTTAGTCGTGACCACGTACAACAACGAGGCGACGCTGGCCGCATGCCTTGCCAGTGCGTCATTTTGCGACGAACTGCTGGTCTTGGACTCCGGCAGCACGGACCGGACGCTGGAGATCGCAGCCCGCTTTAGCGCGCGGGTTCACCAACAGGTATTCGAGTCCTACGGTCGGCAGAAGTGGGATGCGATTCGGCGCGCCGCCAACGACTGGGTGCTGCTACTGGATGCGGACGAGATGCTTAGCGACGCGCTGGGCCGCGAAATTCGGCATCTGATGAAAAGGCGTCCTGCAGTGCCGGCCTACCGCTTGCGGCGGGCAGAGTGGCTCTACTGGCGCTGGCCTCACTCAGCGACTCGACTGACCGACCACCTTCGCCTGTTTCATCGCGACGCCGTTTTTATGGACGACCACCCGGTCCACGCCGCGCCAAAAACGGACCGGCCGGTCAACACCCTGACCCATGCGCTGATTCACTACGGCGAAAAAAACCTCCATACCAAGATCGATAAAATCAACCATTACACCAGCGAAAGCGCCGACTATCTGGCCGCGCGGCCGAACGCGACGTACTGGCGTCTGGCTTTCGCGCCCTACTGGGCGTTTATCCGCGAGTACTTCATTCGGCGCCAGTTCCTGAACGGCTGGGCCGGCTTTATCGCGGCGCGCGGCGCGGCCTTTCACAGCTTTCTCAAATACGCCAAAGTCGCTGAGGCGCGGCGCGATACGCCGATCGATAAAACTGAATTCCACTAGGCGTGAAACCGGGCAGACCGGTCGGAAATACGCCCGTACGACAGCCGCTGCTCCCGTTGTACGCGACGATTTCGACGGAGCCGCAGGCGACCCGCCGGAGCGGGCGCCGGAAGGCTTCTTTGCTTCAGCGAAGCCCCAGTGTAGGTGACTTGATGCAGGTGACTTGGCTGGCGGTTTTGCCAACGGCAAAGAAGCCGGCCAGCAGGCACCGTCAAGCGCGTCTGACTCCACCTGCACGCGCTTAACGGTTCCGTCAGAAGGCTTCTTCACTGTCGTGAAACCGCCATCTGGCTTCGCCTACGCTACGAAAGAAGTGGGCGCTAGACACCTTTAGTGCTGCGGGCGCTTGGTCCAGATCATGTCGTACTGGCCGGTTAGCCAACCGGCATCGGCAGCCGACAATGCATGCAGTTCGCCACGTTCGAATATCTGTGCCGAAAAACCGGCCGAGGTCAGCACTCGGCGTATCCGTTCGGCTTCATAGGTGCTGTAGTACCGCGGCGAATATTCCATCACCACCAGTTCGGTCCGCTCCAAAGCCTGCTTTGCACCGCGCAATACTTCCAGTTCATAGCCCTCGACATCCAGTTTGATCAACTTGATCGGCGCCGATGCCAGGTTCCGCTCGGCTAGCAGCGTGTCCAGCCGCTGAGTCTCCACCGCAATGCCGTCGTCCAGGTCGGGCAGGCGCAGCATCGAATGCTTGCCCAGATTTTTCTCCGAATAACGGTACAAGGTCGCCTGGTCGTCGCGGCTGGACAGCCCGGTTGACAATGCGGTCACCGACCGCGCATCGTTCAGGCTCAAGTTGCGCTCCAGCAGCCGGTAGTTCTGCGGATCGGGCTCAAAACTGAAAACCCGGGCCCGGCCTTCGCCAAGGCGGTCGAAAAGCACCGAATACCAGCCCAGGTTGGCACCGATATCCAGCAGCAGATCGCCCGGCTTCACGCGAAAGCCGTTATGCAGAAAATCGTAGATATGCGGCTCGTGAATACCGTATTTGAAAATCTTCCGGCCAACGTCATCCTTGGTCCGGAACTCGAACTGCATGTCGTAGGGCAGGTCTTTGGCAACCAGCTGTTTTTTACCCAGCAGGTAGCGGTTCCCAAGGTAGTTCAGGCTTCTTTTTAATACCGTCGCCTTGGCGAGCATGCACAGGACTCTTTTGCTATTCGAACGGTCCTACTGTAACGCTCCTGGAGAGGGTGTTCTACCGATAATTGTTAAAGTAACTATTAATAAGGAGTCTCGCGTCCGCGTCTTTCGTAGCGCAGGTGGAGTCAGATGGCGGTTTCGCGATAGCGAAGAAGCCTTCTGACGCAGCCGTTAAGCGCGTGCAGGCGAAGCCAGATGGCGGTTTCACGACAGTGAAGAAGCCTTCTGGCGCAGCCGTTAAGCGCGTGCAGGTGGAGTCAGACGGCGGTTTCGCTATAGCGAAGAAGCCTTCTGACGAAACCGTTAAGCGCGTGCGGACGAAAACCGCAACCGCACGCCCCCCAAGTTATCCATTTCGGACTTCCCAGTCTAGCTTCTTTCCTGTCGGAAAACCGCCAGACTGTCCAGCCGGGGCTACAGCGTACAACTAACGCACGACCCCCCTGGTGCCGCTCGCCCCCCTGGTGCCGCTCGCCCCCCTGGTGCCGCTCGCCCCCCTGGTGCCGCTCGCCCCCCTGGTCTCGCTCGCGCTGCTCGCTCACCCAACCGGGAGAGCAAGCCAGGGGAAGCATGGCGGTTTGCGCAACGTGCAAGAAGCCATGCTTCACAGCGCCCGCTCCGGCGGGTCGCCTGCGGCTCCGGCGGCAGCTAACGAGGAACGTCGCTATTCGAGATTGGTGATCGTTAGCGGCTGAATCTGTCCGGTCTTCAGGTTTAACCGCTGAACCCGGTGGTTGTTAGTGTCCGCGATAAAGGCCAGATCGCCGATCACGCTGATACCGCCAGGCTCGTCCAGCACGCCGGCGGTTTGCGAAATGCTGGTCACCTTGCGGCGCTTCGGATTCAGACGCTTGATCTTGCTGTTATAAGTATCCGCCAGAACCAGTTCGGGCGCTCCTCCGTCGGCCGGCTGCCATAACGCGACCCCCAGCACGTGCTGCAGACGAACCCGATTGCCGACGCCGTCAACATCGCCAAAATCGAACAGTCCGGTACCGACCAGGGTTTTCACTTCGTCATTGTCCCCGAGCCCGACCTGCCGTATCGCGCTGGCCTCGGCATCAGCGACATACAGATATTCATCGTCCAGCGCCAGGCCGCTGGGCTGATTGAATCCGGCCCAGTGGCGCTGGCTGTCGGTCAGCGCCTCCCGGCCGGAACCGGCAAACCGGCGCAGTACCTGTTTTTCGAGGTCCATGACCCAGATTTGGTGCTGACCGGCCATCGCGATATAGAGCTGTCCATCCCGATGAGCCAGATCCCACGGTGAATTTAACGGTGTGCCCGGGCTGACGCCGTCAGTCTGGCGGATATACTGGTGGCGGCCATTGCCCGCTACCGTCGTGACCTGACAACTGGCCAGATCCACTTTTCGAATAGCGTGGTTTTCAGTGTCCGCTACATACAGCGTATTCGGGTCGGCCAATACCGTGCCCTGCGGCAGCCGGAACCGGGCCTGCCGGCAACTGCCGTCCTGATAGCCGCCGGTACCGGCTCCGATGACCTGGCTGGTGCGGCCTTCAAGGTCGGTGACCACAATCCGGTGATGATTGCTGTCACTGATGAACAGCCGCTGCTGCTCGCCGTCGGCCGTGACTTTGCCCGGAAACAATAATGGCCGGTCGACCAGAAACTGTCGTTCCAGCGGCCAGCTCAGCGCGGTTTTATCCAGCTTCTGCTCGGTCTCGAAAGTTTCGATCACTTTGCCGATCGCAGCGTCCAGCGCCTCGTGATGACCTTCGCCGACCACTTTGCCGACCACCTTGCCGACCGGGTCGATCAGCACCTGCGTCGGCCACGCATTGACCCGGTAACTGCGCCAGATCTTGAAATCCTTGTCGTTGACCACCGGGTGTTCCAGCTCGTAGCGCAGCACCAGCTTTTGAATCGCCTCGGTCCGGCCCTCGCGTTCGAACTTGGCCGAATGGACACCGATCACAACCAGGCTGTCATGGTACTTGGCTTCCAGCGCTTTGAGGTGCGGAATGATATGAACGCAGTTGATGCAACCGTAGGTCCAGAAATCCAGCAGCACAACCTTCCCGCGCAGTGCCTCCAGGCTCAGCCGCTGGCCGCCGGTATTC
Organism: Lysobacterales bacterium; assembly: GCA_028289465.1. Classification (GTDB taxonomy): domain Bacteria; phylum Pseudomonadota; class Gammaproteobacteria; order Xanthomonadales; family SZUA-36; genus JANQPM01. Next base: position 21,271 of record JANQPM010000024.1, read on the forward strand.
AGCCAGTCCAGATTCTCCGGGAATTCCGGCGCATCGACCTCGCCGCGCAGCGGCTCATCGGCACTGGCGGACGGAATGGCATTGCCGCCAAGCCGCGGACCGATCGCAAAAATACCGGCCAGCATGGCTGCGACCAACAGTAGTGAAATGATTCGACCGCGCATATCGGTATCCTGTACTAACGGCCCCTTGGATGGAACCCATTCTATGGAACTCATTAGACCGGCCTTTCGGCATAATCATTCAAACCGCGCAATCAACCGGCCGGCAACCGCGGCTGATAAAACGGAGGCTCGCCGTCAGGCCGCGTCTTGAAACGGCGATGGATCCACCAGTACTGATTCGGCGCCATGCGGATAACCCGCTCGGTATGCGCGTTAATCAGTGCCAGATCGCGTGCGATGTCGTCGGTCGGCAATGATTCGGGCAGATCGACAAACTCAATGCGATAGCGCCCGCTGTCCAGCCGGCGCGGAAACATCAATACCACGGCTGCCCGGCCCAGCGTCGCCAACCGGTGCGTGGCGGTCAGCGTGGCGGTCTGGATGCCGAAAAACGGCACGAAAAGACTTTGATCCGTTCCGAAGTCCTGGTCCGGCGCGTACCAAAGGTAGCCGCCGTTTCTCAGGTGGCGGATCGCGGCGCGCGTATCGCGCTTCTTGATCATGGTGCCGGTATAGCGGGTACGGCCGCGGTTCTGGAACCACTCCATCACCGGATTTTTCAGCGGCCGGTAGATACCGGCCAGACGTCTATGGTCGATGGACCCGGCCATAATCGCGCCACCGATCTCAAGGCAGGTCATATGGCAGGTGACGATCAGTACGCCGCGCCCACCGGCTTCGGCACGCTTCAGAATGTCCAGCCCGTCGACATCGCCCTGCCGAACGACGGTCTGCCACGAACCGCCCCAGGCGTACGCCATTTCTCCAAGGGCCCGGGCCAGCGAGTCGAAACAATCCCTGACCACTTCGGTCTGCCGCCGGTCCGAATACTCGGGAAAACAAGCCTGAACGTTGGTTTCCGCAATGTGCCGCCGGGATTTCATCAAACGGTACATCAGCGGTGCAAGCGCACCGGTTACCGCAAGCCCGGCGCGGAACGGCAGCCTGGCCAGCAGCCAGACCGAGGCCGCCGCCAGCCAGCTCGGCCAGTGCCGTGGATGGACCAGGCGTTTTGGTTTTTCTGTTGCCACGGGCGTCTATTCTGTAGGCACCGGGAAATAAAAGCCAAACTTCCTGTCGCTTATCGCGGCCGGTTCCATTCCCGCGCCAATGTCCGCGGCAGTATAATCGGACGATAAGAGGCGCTGGCCGCCAGACTGTGATAATAACCGAGGAGCACACCATCAACGCTGTGCAAGACATGCCCTAGCTGTGCAGTATTTATACGCGCTGGTCATTTACCTGTTAACTCCCGTTATTCTGCTCCACCTGCTGTGGCGCGGGCTGCGCAACCGCGCTTATCTGCGGCGCTGGCCGGAACGCTTTGGCATCATTCATCCACCGGCCGGTGGCGGCATTGTTATCCACGCGGTATCGGTCGGCGAGGTCAATGCGGCCAGTCCGCTGGTGCGGGAATTGCGCAACCGGTATCCGAATGCCCCGCTGACAGTCACAACCTTCACGCCGACCGGTTCGGAGCGCGTGACCAGCCTGTTCGGCGATCAGGTTTTTCACAGCTATGCGCCACTGGACCTGCCCGGCGCCGTACAGCGTTTCTACGACCGGCTGAATCCGCGACTGGTCATCATCATGGAAACCGAAATCTGGCCGAACCTGTACCGTATCGCGGAACGGCGCGATATACCGGTAATCATCGCCAATGCCCGTATTTCGGAAAAATCCCTGCGCGGGTACCGCACGCTGCAGCCCCTGACCGGCCGCGTGCTGGAGTCGGTCGATGGCGTTGCAGCGCAGACCGAAACCGATGCGGCGCGCTTAAGAACCTGCGGTGTGCCGCCGGACCGGATCCATGTGGTCGGCAGCCTGAAATTCGATGTCAGCGTCGCGCCCAGCCTGCTCGAACAGGCCGAGTTCATTCGTGTGCGCTGGGGCGCATCGCGTTCGGTGGTCATCGCCGCATCGACGCATGAGGGCGATGACGAGGTGATATTACCGGCGTTTGCCGAAGTGCTGGAAAGATTACCGGACGCGCTGCTGGTGCTGGTACCACGTCACCCCGAGCGATTTTCCCGGGCGGCGCAGCTGGCGCGCCAGCAGGGCTTCAGCGTTGAGCAGCGCTCAAATACCGATGTCTGCGACCCCGCCACCCAGTGTTTCGTGATCGACACCATGGGCGAACTGCTGCGCTACTGCGCGGCCGCCAATGTCGCCGTGGTCGGCGGCAGCTTCGAAGCGGTGGGCGGACATAATGTGCTGGAGCCGGCCGCGCTCGGTAAACCCGTTGTCATCGGACCGCATATGTTCAATTTCGAAGAAATTACCCAACATATGGTACAGCGCAAAGCCGCGGTTCAGGTCAGCGACTGGAATGAGTTGAGCCGCACGTTGATCCGGCTGCTGCAGGATCCGGCAGCCAGCGATACGATGGGACAGGCCGGACTGAAGCTGATCGAAGAAGGCCGGGGTGCGCTGCAGCACACCCTGGCGATGATCCGCCTACTGCTGGACGACTAATCCAGTAACTGGTTGACGGTCGACAGATCGTCGGCGCTCAGTACACCGGCGGCCTGGCGCAGGCGCAGATGATCCAGAATATAGGTATGCCTGGCGTTGGAATGATCGCGCTGGGCCTGGAAAAAGCGCTGTTCGGCCAGCAGCACATCGACGATGGTCCGCGTACCGACTTCGAAACCGGCCTGGGTCGCGTCCAGCGCGCTTTGTGCGGACACCAGCGCCTGCATGAAGGCTTCCACCTGCTGCATGCCGGCGATGACTGCCCGATAAGCGTTCTCCGTGCTGCGCACGGTGGCGCGGTATTGCTGTTCGTAGTCCTGCTGGGCCGCCTGATACTGATAGCTGGCCTGGCGCGAACGCGAACTGACGCTGCCGCCCGAATAGATCGGCACATTCAATTGCAGCGAGATAGAGACATCGTCATTTTGCAGCGTGGTCGTACCGATCTGGTTCTGGAAATCGTCCCGCAGTACGCGTTCGTTGTCGGTGAACTCGCTAACGCTGGCAACCAGGTCCAGCGTCGGGTAGTGCCCGGCCTTTTGCAGTTCTACATTCGCGTCGGCGATTTCCACCGCCTTGCGGCTGGCTTGCAGCGTCGGATTGTTTTCCGTTGCCAGTTCCACCCACCGGTCCGGGTCGGTCGGGGCCGGCGCGACCAGCGGCAGTTCCTCTTCCAGCGGGTCCAGTTCCTCGAAATAGCGGCCGGTCAATTCGCGCAATGCTTCCTGAGCGTCTTCCAGCGTATTCTTGGCGACGATGACCCGGGCCCGGGCGTTATCGAAACTGGCCCGGGCTTCGTGCACATCGGTAACCGCAGTCAAGCCGACTTCGAAGCGTTGCTCGGCCTGTTCGAACTGACGCTGCAAGGCTTTCTCTTCGGCCTCGGCAAAAGTCAGCCCGTCGATCGCGGTCAGCACATTGAAGTAGCGTTCGGTCACGCGCAACAGAAAATCCTGGTATGCACGCTGGTAGTCGGCTTCTGCCTGACTGACCTCTGCCCGCGAACGGTCCAGGGTGGCGTAATTGGCTTTGCGGAACAGCGGCTGGTTCAGGTCAAGGCTGATGTTTTCGTTGTCAGTGTCCGAATCGGATACCTGCATGCCGCTGATAAACGTCTCGCTGCCGCCCTGGGTCATCCTGGCCGACGCGGACAGGGTGGGCAGCAGGTTGGCCCAGGCCTGGCGCTTGTTCTCCCCGGTTGCATCGCGCCGCAACGCAGCAGCCCTGAGCTGGGGATCGTTATTAATCGCGGCGTCATGCACACCGACCAAATCCACCGCGTGAACCGCGGACGTGCCCAACATGCCGGTGATGAATACTGCCAGCGCTGTGCGTTTTACTGCCATGCCTTGCTCCTAATACGACTGCGAATCCGCAGCCGTTCAGCGTTACTAGAATTCGAATTCAGGCGGCCGGTCCGCGTTAACCAGGCGAACCAGGTCTGTTTCAAATAAACTCTCTTCCGTCCATTCGGTTACATTAATCCGGGTCATCAACACGGCTTCCATCACCGGCGAATCCCCGCGTACCGCAAAAAGGCGGCCGCCGGGATTGACCCATTCCTTGAAAATCTCCGGTACTTCGGGCACCGAACCGGTCACCACAACCACGTCGTGCTGCTGCTCCGGCAGCCAGCCGTTCAGCGCATCGCCGACATGGCAATACACGTTGTCAAACGACTTGTCGTCCAGGCGCCGCCGGGCCGTGTCCACGAAATCTTCGAAAATATCGACCGTGCAGACCTCTTTGGCCAAATGCGACAGGCAGGCGCTGATATAGCCGCTGCCGGTGCCGATCTCCAGAGCCGTCTCGTCAGCCCGGATTTCCAGTGCCTGCAGCATGCGGCCTTCCACGATGGGCTTCATCATCACCTGCCCGTGGTCTAGCGGAATGCTCATATCGCTGAATGCCAGCTTGCGATAGCGCGACGGTACGAAATCCTCGCGCAAAATGGTCTCAAACAACTGCAGGATGGTATCGTCCAGCACCTGCCATGGACGCACCTGCTGTTCCACCATATTGAATCTTGCCTGGTCGAAATTCATGCTCATTGTCGTTGTCCTGTGCCTGCCGCGTAGCGAACAGGAAAGGGTACGCCGTACCCGGTCCGCAGGCAAGCTTAAGGGTGCGGCCCAGGCTGCAACCGAAGAAGTGCCATTAGTCACAGTTTGACAGGCCTGATAGTATTCCCAGAATGCAGCGTTTTCGGCCGCGATGCGACGGACCGACCCAACGAAACCACCAGGAGTTGCTTCATTCCGATGAGCGCCAACCTCGACAAGTTTAACAAGACCGATCTCAAGCAGCGTGCCGCGGCACTCAGTGAATCAGCAACCGCACCGTTTCCGGCGTCACGCAAAATCTACGTTGCCGGCGACCGCCCGGACATTCGGGTTCCGATGCGGGAAATCAGCCAGGCCAGAACCCAGGCGGCGTTCGGTGCCGAGGAAAACCCGCCGGTGACGGTCTACGATACCTCGGGGCCGTATACCGACCCGCAAGCCCGTATCGATCTGAATCAAGGCCTGACGGCCCTGCGGCAGACCTGGATAGAACAGCGCGGCGACAGTGAAGTACTGCCCGGCCCCTCCTCGGACTTCGGTCTGGCCCGCCTACAGGATCCGGCCACCGAGGCGTTGCGGTTTGAGCATATCCGCGCACCCCGCCGGGCCCGGTCCGGATACAACGTCAGCCAGATGCACTATGCCCGGCAGGGCGTGATTACGCCGGAAATGGAATTTATTGCAATTCGGGAAAACCAGAAACTGGACCGGCTGGCGCAAAGCGATTTGTTGCAGCGGCACGCGGGACACAGCTTCGGTGCGAACCTGCCGGAACGCTACACCTCGGAGTTTGTACGCCAGGAGGTTGCCGCCGGCCGCGCGATCATTCCGGCGAATATTAATCATCCGGAATTGGAACCGATGATCATCGGGCGCAATTTTAAGGTGAAAATCAACGCCAACATCGGCAATTCGGCCGTCACCTCGGGCATCGCCGAGGAAGTGGAAAAGATGGTCTGGGCCACCCGCTGGGGCGCCGACACCGTAATGGATTTGTCTACCGGCAAGCATATCCATGAGACCCGTGAGTGGATCATCCGCAATAGCCCGGTGCCCATCGGCACCGTACCCATCTACCAGGCGCTGGAAAAAGTGGATGGCCGCGCCGAAGAGCTGAGTTGGGAGATTTTCCGCGATACGCTGATCGAACAGGCGGAGCAGGGCGTCGACTACTTCACCATCCACGCCGGCGTCCGTCTGCCCTATATTCCGCTGACCTCCGGCCGGGTGACCGGCATTGTGTCCCGTGGCGGTTCGATTCTGGCTAAATGGTGTCTGGCGCATCACCGGGAGAACTTCCTGTACACCCACTTTGAAGACATCTGTGAGATCATGAAGGCCTACGATGTATCATTCTCGCTGGGCGACGGCTTGCGGCCGGGTTCGATTGCCGATGCCAACGACCGCGCGCAGTTCGCGGAATTGGAAACGCTGGGAGAACTGACCCGGATCGCCTGGAACCACGACGTGCAAGTAATGATCGAAGGGCCCGGTCATGTGCCGATGCAGCTCATCAAACAAAACATGGATAAGGAGTTGTCGGACTGTATGGAGGCACCGTTCTATACGCTCGGACCGCTGACCACCGATATCGCACCCGGCTACGACCACATCACGTCGGCAATCGGCGCTGCGCAGATCGGCTGGTACGGCACCGCTATGCTCTGCTATGTGACACCCAAAGAGCATCTGGGTCTGCCGGATAAAGAAGATGTCAGACAGGGTATTATTACCTATCGCATTGCCGCGCACGCCGCTGACCTGGCTAAAGGCCTGCCCAGCGCACAGATACGCGACAATGCATTGAGCAAGGCGCGTTTCGAGTTTCGCTGGCAGGACCAGTTTAATCTGAGCCTGGATCCGGAGAAGGCCCGCGAATTTCATGATCAGACGCTGCCGAAGGACGCCCACAAGGTCGCCCATTTTTGTTCCATGTGCGGGCCGCATTTTTGTTCCATGAAAATCACCCAGGATGTGCGCGACTACGCCGCCAAGCACGGCATAGAGAACACCGATGATGCGCTGGACGCGGGCCTGGAGGAAAAAGCCCGCGAATTCAGGGAAAAAGGACATAATATTTATCAAAAATCATAAGACGAATTTGAAAGGAAGGGAGGCGCTTACCGGTCATGAGCACTGAAACGGAAAGGCAACGCCGATTTGATGCGCTGGCCCGCCAGTATTCGACCGACTTGTACCGGTATGCCTTATGGCTGTGCGGTCAGGATGCGCTGGCGAAGGATCTGGTTCAGGAAACTTTCCTAAGAGCCTGGCGTGCATTGGACAGCTTGAAGGAACAAGCGGCGGTGAAAGGCTGGTTGATTACCATCCTGCGCCGCGAGTTTGCCCGGACCTTTGAACGCAAGGTACCGAAATTTACGGACATCGAGTATGTGGTGGTTGCAGACGAGCCGGACGCGACGCCTGATGAGCGGACCGAACGCCACCAGATACGCGAGGGTATTATGCGGCTCCCAAAAAAATACCGGGAACCGCTGATGTTACAGGTAGTGATGGGCTTCAGTTGCGAGGAAATTGCACAGCAGCTCGGGCTTACCAAGAGTGCTGTGATGACACAGCTCTTCCGCGCGAGGGAGAAGCTTAAAACAGTGTTGCAGAAGGATGGAATTACAGGCAATGTCTATGAACTTTTCTGAATTCAAAGAGCTGTTGGGCGCGGATCCGTATAGCCAGGATCCGGCCTTCTTGCGTGCTCGCCACCAGGGCGGGGAATTCACGGAGGCAGCCACGGAAGCCGACGCATTCGAACAGAAACTGCAACAGGCGCTGGCAGCCCCGGCACCCGAAGGCCTGGCCGAGTCGATTATCGGCCATGTTCAGCAGAAGCCGGGTCACCGAATACGCACCTGGCAGTGGGCGGCGGCCGCCGGCCTGTTTATGGCCCTGGGCGCGGCGCTGGTCGTCAACTATCAGCGATACCAGTTCGGCAGTGTCGAAGAGTACGTTTTGCAGCACTGGCAGCATGACGGTGTGGCCATCGAATTGCAGGCGGCCGCACCGGTGTCTTCCGAGCGAATCCGGTCGGTATTGACCGCCGTCGGCGCCAGTGCGGACGAAGCCATCGGCGGCAAGATTCACTACATCAAGAAGTGCCCGACACCGGACGGCAAAGGCGCGCATATGGTCGTGATGACCGATAGCGGCCCGGTCACGGTGATCTATATGCCGAAGATGGACCTTGATAAAGCCAAGCACATGAGCCTGGAAAGCAAGCAAGCCTATCTGATTGTGATGGACCGGGGATCGGCCGCACTGATCGGCAATTCCCAGGCCGATCTGCAGGCATTGGAACCGATGGTCCGCAAACACATCAAGCCGGTCGACGAACTCAAGACCTGAACGATCACTGCTTTTCAAAAACTCCGCCGCCTGTGGGAATGCCTTCAGGCGCGGACGTGTCTGCCGAACGAAAGACCCGGCAAGCGATAGCTCCTGACCGCGCGGGACCACCGGAATACGCGCGGGCGCTGCTTGTAAACCTGCGAATATTCCCCCAGTCTTTATAACAGCGGGCGCAATGAGCCCGGCAAATCACAGGAAGGCATTGATGAACAGACGCCGTTGGTATCTTTGGGGTATTCCGGTATTGCTGCTGCTGGCGCTCTGCGCCGGTACCATGCTGTATGTCGACCACGAACCCGGGCTGTTCGACGTGAACGCCAATGCCCAGCAGCATGCCGACCGGCACGGCCACGAGATCGTCACCGGCTACACCACGACCGCCACCATGATCCAGGTCGGCGAGGTACTGCTGAACAAGCGTGGGGGCTATCTGTCCAACGATGTGATGCCACCGTGGGTGTTTCTGGACAATATGCCCAACTGGGAGTGGGGCATCGTGCAGCAGATGCGCGATCTGGCGAAGTCCTTGCGCAACGACATCAGCCGTTCGCAGACACAGTCCACCGAAGATACCGATCTGCAGGAAGCGGAACCGCATCTCAACTATGACAATGCGTCCTGGGTATTGCCGCGAACCGAAGCCGAATATCGCCGTGGACTGGACCGGATCGAGGCCTATCTGACCCGGTTGTCGGACCCGAATGAGCCGGGTGCACAGTTCTTTGCCCGCGCCGATAACCTGCGCGACTGGCTGGCCTATGTCGAAAAACGGCTGGGTTCGCTGTCCCAGCGCCTGTCCGCCAGCGTCGGCCAGGAACGGGTCAACACCGATCTGTCAGGCGACCCGGAAGCCCGGCAATCGACTCGCAGCCCGCGCGAAATACAGGTGAAGACCCCGTGGCTGGAAATCGACGACGTATTCTTTGAAGCCCGCGGTACGGCATGGGCGCTGGTTCACTTTCTACGCGCGATGGAAGTGGATTTCGGTGACGTGCTGCGCGACAAAAATGCGCTGGTCAGCTTTCGCCAGATCATCCGCGAACTGGAAGCCACCCAGGAACCCCTGAATTCTCCGGTGGTCTTGAATGGTAGTGCGTTCGGCTTTTTTGCCAATCATTCATTGGTGATGGCCAACTACATCGCCCGGGCCAACGCGGCAATTATCGACTTGCGCAATTTGCTGGCCCAGGGCTAGCGCTGCGCGGCGGGCGGATGAACGCCGCGCCCGAAACAGCCCGAAAAAGAGGTAAAAAATGATGCGATGCTTGATCGGTTTGGCGCTGATGGCCGCGGCGGTCAGTCCGGCGGCGGCCAACGGCAATATCGCGTACTACGTCTTTACCAACGTGAATCTGGTGCCGATGGACCGCGAGGTCGTGATACCGAACCAGGCTGTCGTCGTTAGTGGCAGCTTTTTGAGCTATGTCGGCGACGCAGCTTCGCTGCCCGAATCCATTCCTGAGTCCATTCCGGTAATCAACGCCGGCGGCGGCTATCTGATGCCGGGGCTGGCGGAAATGCATGCCCATGTACCCGGACTGAATAACGGCGAGCAATATGTCCAGGATCTGCTGAACCTGTACCTGGTGAACGGTATCACCAAAATCCGCGGCATGCTGGGCCAGCCCTGGCACCTGGATCTGCGCTATCAGTTGAAACAGAACGAGTGGACCGGACCGACCCTGATTACCAGCGGCCCGTCCTTCAACGGCAATTCAGTCACCTCGCCCGCGCAGGCGCGGGAAAAGGCAATCCGGCAGAAGCTGGACGGCTATGATTTTCTAAAACTCCACCCCGGACTCACTCGCGGCGAATACATCGCAATCGCTACCGCCGCTCGAGAAGAATATATTCCGATCGCCGGACATGTTTCCAGCGACGTCGGCATCATGCTGACGCTGGAATCGAGACAGGCGACGATCGACCATCTGGACGGATATGCCCAGGCCGTTGTACCCAAAGACCACGAATTATTCGGCGCGCCGGCCGGCTTTTTCGGTTTTAACCTGGCATCCGGTGCGGACAATGTGCTGATTCGGTCACTGGCCAAACAGACTGCCGACGCCCGCGTTTGGAATGTCCCCACCCAGTCGCTGATCGAGAATCTGGCCTCCGGCCGTTCCGCAGAAGCGATGCTGGCACGCCCGGAAATGATTTATGTGCGGCCGGCGACCCGCACTGCCTGGGAAAATCGCGTACGCGATGCGAAGCACCGAAGCAGTGCCGAGCAGCGGGCTCAGTTTATCGACGTGCGACGCCGGCTGATCAAAGCGCTGCACGATCAGGGTGCCGGCCTGCTGCTGGGTTCCGATGCCCCGCAAGTCATGAATGTCCCCGGTTTCTCGATCCACGAGGAACTGGCTCTGCTGGTCGCCGCCGGCCTGACTCCATACCAGGCTCTGAAAACCGGCACCGTCAATGTGGCCAAATTTCTCGGCAAATCCAATTCCGGTATGATCAGGCGGTACTTTGAAGCGGAATTTGTGGTCCTGAAGGCCAACCCATTAAAGGATATCGGGGCCACCCGCCAGGTTCTTGGTGTGATGCACAACGGCCGCTGGTATGACGAAGCCTGGATACAGAAAACGCTGGAAGGAATTCGTGAAAGAAAAATTTAGCCTGCTGCTGCCGGGTTTGATGCTGCTGGCCGGCACCACGGTTTCGCTGAGCGCGTGCGCGACTTCGACCGAAGTCACCTCGGAGCAGACCGCCGTGGTGCTGTGTCACCGCGAACGGCGTACGCTGACCGTATCCGATGACGAGGTAGGCCGGCATCTGGATCATGGCGACACCGTGGGCGCCTGCGAATGAAGCCGATGCCCGGTGTAATACGGCCAGCCACCGAAAACCGGCATTCTAAGCGATTGCTTCGAGCCTGATGGCGCTGACCCAGACCGACCGTCAGCTTCTGATCAAGCTGGTCAAGGCGTTGCGCCGGGCCGAACGGCCGGTGCGCATTTTGCGCAACCTGGCGTGGTCGCCACAGGTGCGCGAGGCTTTTTTCCGTAACAACGCGGAGAAGCTGCCGGTTGTCCAGTACAAGCCGTTTGACGCCACCCCGGTGTTACAGTCCTTAGAACGGATTCGCCGGCAGATTCCCGATACCTTTCCATACCGCCAGTGGTTGGAGCGGCTGGCAAAGATCATTGCCAGTGCGGCCAGGCTGCTCGCAACGCGCGGCTCACCGCAATTTCTGGACCACTCCCGGCAGCTTTACGGCCTGCCCGGCGATTCGCTGCTCGACGGCCAGCGGACCGCGCTGGATCTGGCAGCCACTTTCGACCAGGCTATCGACAAACTCTGCCATGTCGACCTGGGCGCGCCGCCGGACAACCGCCTCGATGCCGATGCGGTCGCCGATGCGATGCGCCGTGCCACAGCCCGGCTGTTCGGCGATGCCGCACCGGAAGTCTTCATTGTCGATGAGCTGTCGGCAAATGCGCTGGCCGGTTCCAAACGCATCCGTATTCGTGCGAATGCCCGATTCAACGACAAGGACGTCCATCAGTTGATACAGCATGAGGCCGGCATTCATATCGCGACCGCGCTGAACGGCCGGCAGCAGACCGACCTGCCGATGCTGGCTGCGGCCCACCCCGGCACAACCAAAACCCAGGAAGGCCTGGCGGTATTTTCGGAATTCATTACCGGCTCCATCGACCTCGACCGCCTGCGGCGGCTGGCAGACCGGGTACTGGCTATCCAGATGGCAGTCGATGGCGCCGATTTTGTCGAAGTCTACCGCTATTATCTGCAGCGCATCGGCCAGCCGAAACAGGCTTTTGAAAGCGCCCGGCGGGTTTTCCGCGGCGGTGTGCTGAAGGGCGGTACGCCGTTCACCAAGGACATCGTATATCTCGACGGCCTGATCCGCGTACACAATTTCCTGCGTACCGCCGTCGCCGAAGGCCGCGCCGATTGTCTGCAGATTCTGTTTTGCGGCAAGATGGATCTGGAAGATATTCCAATGCTCTGCGAGCTGGCCGTGGCCGGCCTGGTCAAGCCGCCCGCCTACCGGCCCGACTGGGCCAGCGATCAGCGTTTTCTGATCGCCTATTTGGCATATTCGGGTTTTTTGAATACTATCGACCTGGGCGCCGTACGCGAACATTACCGTGAACGCCTGCGGCACGCACCGCGAGTGGTTTTTCCCGGGTAGTTTTTTCCAGGTGGTTTTTTCTGGATAGAAGCGGCTCGAAAGCAGCAGCGCAGGAGCTTGATTCGATGAAAACCCTGACCAGTATCTTTGCCGGTATGCTGCTGTTGGGCTGTACGAGTTCAAGTGAACTGCCGGAACGGCGGGTAGGGCAGGTTCTGGTTTGCCATCACGGGGAAAAGACCCTGAATGTATCCAACGCGGATTATCACCGCCATCTGGCGCATGGCGACCAGGGCGGGCCCTGCCCGGAAACCGGCCATGGCGGCGGCCCTCATGGCGGCTGAATACCGATGCCTGATCGCTGCCTGTCTGTCACTGCTTGCCGCCTGCACGTTGCCGGAATCCCCGATGTCGGAATCCCCGCCGCCCGAATCCCTGATGCCGGAACCCACAATGGCTGAACCCGAGCAGATGATCCATCGCAAGCCGTTGAGCTATGAGTTACGGCTGGGCGAACGCGATGCCGGCGCCATCGACCTGGTCGTCATCCATTGTACCGAGCTGCCCGATCTGGGCATGGCCCGCAAATACGGCGAACGAATCAAGTATCAACAGAGCAAAACCGGGAATTCCGGGCATTTTTATGTCACGCGCTTCGGACGGGTCGAGCAATGGGTCCAGCCGGGACGGGTCGCACACCACACTGCCGGCTTTAACGAGCGAAGCATCGGTATCGAACTGGTGAATCGCGGCCGCTACCCGAATTGGTTCCACAGCGAACACCAGGTGCCGCAGGAGCCCTACACTGAAGTACAGATCGAAGCGCTGATCCGGTTGCTGCGCAGCCTGAAAAGCCAGTATCCCGGCATTCGCTACATCGCCGGGCACGAAGATCTGGATACGCGAAAGATTCCGGCCGAGGACCGCCCGGAACAGTTGATCAGCCGCAAAATCGACCCCGGCCCCAAATTCCCGTGGCAGCAGGTGCTCAACGCCGTGGCGCTTGAACCCTGGTCCGATCACCGATAACCCTTCCAATAGTATTTACCTATTAATTAGATAAAAACAATTAATTTTACTTATTCAAGGGATTCTCGTATGGTAGACCCCAATGATCAACCGTGCGGCTGAGGAGCTGAATCATGGACATTCAAATCGGTATTGACCAACACCAGCGGGAAGCCATCGCGGACGGTCTGTCCCGTCTGCTGGCCGACAGCTACACTCTGTACCTGAAAACCCATAACTACCACTGGAACGTCGAAGGGCCGCTGTTTAATACGCTGCATACCATGTTCGAGGAACATTACACCGAACTGGCGACTGCGGTAGACGACATTGCCGAGCGTATTCGAGCGCTGGGCGTATACGCGCCGGGTTCGTACCAGGCCTATGCCCGGCTGACGTCAATCGAGGAAGAAGTCGGGCACCCCGGCGCCGAGGACATGATCGCGAACCTGGTACGCGGCCACGAAGCGGTCGTTCGCACAGCGCGGGCTGCCTTGCCGACCGCCCAGGAAGCCGGCGACGAGCCCAGCGTCGGGCTGATTACCGACCGAATGCAGATTCATGAAAAGAACGCGTGGATGCTGCGCAGTATGCTGCAATAGCCGTACATTGCCGGCATCGCAGGAGCCATAGGCGACCCGTCGGAGCGGGCGCCGTGAAGCATGGCTTCTTGCGCGCTGCGCAAACCGCCCATTGAGAATCCCAATGTCTGCAGGAGCGCCTTTAGGCGCGATCAGCGTTTATCATTATCCGAAGCCTTCATCATGCGGCAGGTATTCGCGCCTAAAGGCGCTCCTACACAGGGGTTTAGCGTCTTCGCCTGCACGCGCTTAACGGCTACGAAAGAAGCGGGTGCGAGACTCCTTCTATTCCTGCACGGTGCCGGCAACCGCCCGTTTCCGATATTCCGTGATATTTCCGAGATCCACGATCGGGTGTTCGAATACGGGGCTGCGCAGCACGGCCATAAACCGGTCGAATTCAGGGTGGTTCCGCTTCCAGACGCATTGCGCTTCGAATTCTGTGTCGCTCCAGGTGTTCCAGTTCAGCAGCATGGAAAAACCGACCTGATCGGCGCCGATGGACTGGCCGATCGCAATGTATTCGGGCATCTCCCGATAGTTGGCCCGCTGCACGACGAAATCCAGCCTCAGATAGTTAAGCTGGCCGCTGCGCCGGGCCTCGCCCAGGTAGCGGATATTTTTCATCAGTGTCGGCCAATGCCCGCCGCGCCGGGTGATCCGATAGGTTGCCTCGGTGCCGGCGTCCAGCGACACGGTGACCGCGTTGATATTGCGGTGTACCTTTGCCAGCCGGCGCCAGTTTCGCGGTGTTAGCAGCACACCGTTGGTTTGCAGATTGATATTCAGATTCGGAAAATCGCTGCCGTCCAGCGCGAACAGAAATTCCCGAAACACCCGGGACGCAAACGGATCGCCCGAGCCGGTCACGCTGAGGGTAAACGCGCGGTCGGTCGGCCCGGCAAAGAACGTTCGCACCAATTTGTTTTGCAAGTCCTGGCGTTTTTTCAGCTCCCGGCCACGGGTATGGTTGATTCGCCGAGTCCGGCAACTGGGACAGAACAGATTGCATGACACATCGTTGCAGAGATTCAGAAACGTCGGCAATTCATTCAACTCGACCTGAACGTTGCGAATAATCCTGCGGTATTGCGGGTCCTGCGCGGCATCGCTCATCCGCGGCAGCGAATCGTTTTGAATCCGCGGGCAGACTTGATGATCGCAATAGCGGAAACTGCCGTCGAAAATGCTCTCGCGAACCGCTTTGGCGGCCCGGGAATTCCAGGTACCGTGTATTGCCCCGTGCTTGATATTGCCGACCGGCACCGGAAGCCACGCCGAACAGCACAGGTACGCAGCACCGCCCTCATAGACATCCATCTGACGAAACGGGGCCGGACAAAAGCGCCCGCGCAGGTCTTTGTTCCGATTGACTGTCCCGCCGGAGTCCTTGCCGGATCGTCGATGCGAACCGCTGGATGGCGCGAGCCGATCGGCAGCGTCGCGCACCCATTGTTTGACCGTGGTAAACATGCCGCCAGCGTAAACAGGCTGGCGTTAACGTCGACTGAATTCTCGCTGTCTGGCAGCTTAACGGGAGCGGAAGGAGCGGTAACAACCGGGCTCAGGCGAATCAGTCCTGCTGGTTCCGCTCCGGGTCGAGGTAGGCAATCATCGCCAGGCAGGCGCCGGTCGGATCGATCAGATGGCAGGCGCGTCCGACCTGCGGTATGTCAAACGGCTGTACTGCGATCTTGCCGCCATTGGCAAGCACGTTCCGTGCCGCCGCATCGACATCGTCGACGGTGACATAGCTCACCCACGCGTCCGGCATCTCCGCTGCGGTTGGCGGCTTCGGCATGTTGCCGCCCACCGGATTGCCGCCGGCTTTAACGACCTTG
>JANQPM010000027.1 GCA_028289465.1 Lysobacterales bacterium
TCACCGACCGCTTCGCCCAGGTCCCCGTAGGCCAGGTTTGCCGAAACCAGCGCGACGCGCTCCTGCCCGCTGCGGCGGACTTCGGCCGGCCCTTCGGTAACCACGATTTCGGCAACCGAAGACAACGGCACCGAGTGTTCGCTTTGCGGGTTGACGATCAGGTTGCGGATCGATTCTATCGACGTCCGGTCGGCTTCCGCCGCGCGAACCAGTACGTCGATTTTACGGTCGCGCCAGCTATAGCGCGTCGCGACATCGCCGCGAATCTTGCTGACCACCTGATCGGAGATCTGTTTGACCGTCAAACCCAGCGAAGCGGCCCGTTCCTGATCAAAATAAATCTGCACTTCCGGATGGCCGCGCTCGAGGCTGGACTCGACATCGACAAAGCGATCGTTATTTCGAAGCCGTTCGGCGATCTGACCACCGACCGATTTCAGATGATTTAAATCGTAACCGACCACCTCGATTTCCATCGGCTTGTCAAAGCTCAGCAGTTCCGGCCGGTCGATCGACAGGTCAACCGACGGCAGTTGCCTGACCGCCGCCCGCAACTCACCCATGACCCTCGCCTCGTCCTGTGCCGCGTTTTCGGTGTTCAGCACCACCAGCATACGGCCAATGTTCTCGCCGGCTTCGGTCGGATTCGCGTCGATGCGGTTGCCGGTACCGGAAACCCCATAGACCCGCTGCACCGCGGGCTGCCCGGTAGCCACATTCTGAATGCGCCCCAATAGCCGGTCGGTGTCTTTCAGCGGCGTGCCCGGAGATGCCTCCAGAGTCACCTCAAAACGCCCCTGCGACAATTGCGGAATCAGTTCGACGCCCTGCCTCATCAACAGGCTCAGCGCGACCGCCAACAACAGCAATGCAATGCTGACGGTCAGTAGACGAAAACGCAGCGCGCCCTTCAGTACGCCCACATAACGTTGCCGCAGCCAGCCGAGCAGACGGCCGCCGGAGGCCTGCGCGCCGGTATAAGCCCCGCTGGCGATGCGCTTTGAGGCCATCATCGGAATCAGTGTGACCGCGATCAGCAGCGAGACCAGCAGTGCGAAGGTGACCGTCAGCGCCTGGTCGCGGAACAGTTGCCCGGCCACGCCATCGACAAAGGCCAATGGAAAGAAAACCGCGACGGTAGTCAGGGTCGAGGCGATAACTGCCGGTGCAACCTCGCTGGTACCATGCACCGCAGCCTCGACGGTCGACCCATCCTGTCCGCGCCGACGGGAAATATTTTCCAGCACCACGATGCCGTTATCGACCAGCAGGCCGGTCGCCAGTGCCAGACCGCCGAGCGACATAATATTCAGGGTAATACCAACCTGGTCCATCAGGAAAAAAGTCGCGGTAATCGACACCGGTATCGCGACGGCGATGACCACCGTGGCCCAAAAGTCTTTTAAGAAGAAGAAAATCACCAGAACCGCCAGCAGCCCGCCGAGCAGTGCGGCCTGAATCACATTGCTGATCGCCTGGCGAATGAACACCGACTGATCGTCGACTTGCAAGACCTGCATTTGCGAGGGCAGTTCGGTCCGTAAATCGGCCAGGCGGGACTGCACCGCTTCGGCCACCTTGACGGTATTCGCGTTGCCTTCTTTGTACACCGCGACTTCGACCGCTTCCCTGCCATCCATACGAATAACGGCCTGCCGTTCCTTGTAGCCCTGAACCACCTCGGCCACGTCACGCAGGTAAATCGGCCGGTTCTGGCCGGTGGAGACCACCATGTCGCCGATTTCGTCCACACTGCGGAATTGGTTAATGGTTCTGACCAGGTAGCGTTCGGCGCCCTGTTCGAGCCGGCCGGCGGACACATTCACATTTTCCGCGGCGAGGCGCTGCGACAGGCCTTGTATGGACAGCCCGAGTTGCGCTAAACGGCGCTGATCGATATGAATATGGACTTCGTCCTCAAGGCCGCCGCTGATCTTGACCGCAGCCACCCCTTCGACCGGTTCCAGGCGCTTTTTGATTTCCTCGTCCGCATAGCGGCGCAATTGCTTCAGTTCCGTTTCGTTAAACGCGTCGCTGCCGGATTCGAAATTCAGCCCAAAACGCAGAATCGGATCGGTCGCCGGATTGAAGCGCAGCAGCAGCGGGCGGGTCGCCAGCAGCGGCAGGCTCAAAACTTCCAGCTTTTCCCGTACATCCAGACCGGCCTGGTCCATGTCCGTACCCCAGGCGAATTCCAAAATCACATCGGACTGCCCGGAGCGCGAAACGGATTTCACGCTGCGCACATTTTTGACCACACCCAGCGCCTCTTCCACCGGCTTGGTCAGCAGCGTTTCGATCTCCTCCGGTGCTGCACCGGTGAATTCGGTTCTGACTGTCAGGGTCGGATAAGCCAGATCCGGCAGGAGATTGACTTTCAGATTATTCAGCCCGATCAGGCCGAACAGCACCAGGGTGACCGCCATCATCATGATGGCCACCGGTCGGCGAGTGGCGATCTCAACCAGTTTCATGGCCTGCTCCCTAGCTGCCGATGACTTCGACTTTGGCGCCGTCTCTCAAGTTGCCCTTGCCGGCAGTCACCACCTGGTCCCCGGGCTCCAGTCCCTCGACGACTTCAACCATCGCCTCTTCCTCGAAACCCAGCGTTACTGCCTGACGCGTTACCGTTTGATCCTCGCCGATCACGAACACATGGGTCGCCCCATCCTCGTTCACCACCGCATCCCGCGCGACCACCGGAACGTTCTGGTGCTGGTCGTAAACGAGGCTCACGCGGCCGAACAGGCCTGACTTCAAGCGGTTGGAATCATCCACCAGTTCGGCCGTTACCCGAAAGGTGCCGGTGTCCGGATTGACCACCGGGCTCAGGCGGGTCACCTCGCCGACAAAGACTTCCCCTGGATAAGCGTCCAGCCGCACTTCGACCGGCTGTCCCAGGCGCATGATGCTCAATTCGCGTTCCGGTACGTGCAGAATCGCCAGCAGCGGTGAGAAATTGTCGATCTTAAACACCGGCTGGTGCTGGGTGACTAAATTACCGACCTTCACCATGCGTTCGGAAATATAGCCCGAGATCGGCGCCCTGACACTGGTATGATAGAGATCCAGATGCGCCAGCGCCCGTGTCGCCTTCTGCGACTCCAGATCAAAGCGTGCTCGATCATACTCGTCGGTACTGACCAGTTGGCGCTGGTACAGCTCTTCCTTGCGCTTGAATTCGTTTTGCAGCCGTTTCAGGTCGGCATCCATACGGTTGACCTCCAAACGGTAACGGTCCTGTTCCAGACGGGCGATGATCTGGCCCGCTTCAACCCGGTCGCCTTCCTCCGCCATGATTTCCAACACGACGCCGGTCGTCTTTGTGACCACCGTGGCTTCTTCATCGGCCTCCAGCGTCGCCGTCCCTTCGTAGGCTGCGGCTACCGAACCCAGGTCCACCGTGGTTGATTCAACCGGAATGGCAGGCTCTTCTGCGGTTTCTTTTTCCGCCTCTTCATCATCCGCACCCGCCTGACAGCCGGCCAACAGCAGGGTTAAGATGGTTACCAGTACGCTTTTACTCAGCGATGCGGCGAAGTATTTCGGTGTCATGTTGCAGGTCCCATTTCGAATACCTAGAATGGTGTTGTATTTCACTATAACAGTAGCACGCCTAATCAAATAGTCAAGCTGCCTGGATAGATGCAATATACGGGCCAAGTAACCGCACACCCGCCGATCCCGCACCCCAAAGCCCGGCCTGATAAGATTTATGACTGTTTTCGCCGCAAAAAGGTTACATGGCTTTGCATTCGGCACGCCGCACCGATTGGTGTAATTCATTCTCGAGTTGGTCGGATTTACCGATATTTTCGGCCGTAATTTGGCCTTTTGGTTTGGCTTCACCGTTGGTTTGGTCAACGCCAGCAGGTATAATCCCCGCTGATTTTCGACGCGATTACCCGATACCTTCGATGCGACATCCCAGATTATCAAAACTGCTGGCAGCCAATCTGGCCCTGGCGGCAACCATACTGACCGTTCCGGCCGCGCTGGCGGAAGGCGATGCGGAAAAGGGGAAAACCACCGCCTATACCTGTACCGGCTGCCATGGCATACCGGGCTACAACAATGTCTACCCGACCTATAAGGTGCCGAAAATCGGTGGCCAGAATTACCAATATCTGGTGATTGCATTGCAAGCCTACAAGAAAGGCGAGCGCAAGCATGCGACCATGAACGCCCAGGCTGCCAGCCTCAGCGACCAGGATATCCAGGACGTCGCTGCGTATTTCGCCAGTCTCGGCAGCAAGGAATAACGACAATGCGATACTTATATTCGGTAATCATCGCGCTCGTACTGATGTCGGCCAGCCCGCTCGCAGCAGCCAAAGGCGACGTACAGAGCGGCGAACAAAAATCGCAAGTTTGCCACGCCTGCCACGGCAGCGACGGAAACGGAACCGACCCGAGCTACCCGAAACTTGCGGGCCAGCATCAGGATTATCTGGCCAAAGCACTGCGCGACTACCGTTCGGGCGATCGCAATAACGCGGTGATGGCCGCTTTCGCCCAGGCGCTGAGCGACCAGGATATTGAAGATCTGGCTGCGTTTTATGCCGCCAAACCCGGGTTGATCGACCTGAAGGTAAAATAGATCGGAGACCTAGGTAACTGCTGGGTAGGATTCGGAACGGGGCTTTCAGCCCCGTTTTTATGACTCGCCCGGTGCGTAGTAGGGATCGCTGCCGGTCGCGTGGTCGGTGATATCGACGACGGCAGTGATTTCCGGAATTTTCGCTTTCAGGGTTTTCTCGACACCGTTTTTCAGCGTGTGATTGACCATACCGCAGCCATGGCAGCCGCCGCCGAACTGCAACACGACTTCCCGCAGGTCGGTGACTTCGTGCAGCGTCACCCGACCGCCGTGAGCCGCAACCGCAGGATTGATCTCAGTGTCGATGATCCATGCCACCCGGTCTTCGATCGGATCCTTCAGACCGGGCGCTCTGCCCTTGATGTTCGGCGCGGTGATAGTGAGCTGGCCACCGGTTTCTGACGGTTCGAAGTCGATACTGGCCTGATCCAGCCAGGCGATGCTGTCGGCGTCGAGGAACAAATTGAAACCGCTGAACTCCTCAAGCCGGTCCCGCTCCTGCCGTTCGCCATTGGCGCAGAACATCAACTCACAGTCAGCCTGGGGCGTGCCGGCATTCAACACCCGCATCCTGAGCCCGAGGCCGTCTTCATCCTGCTGTGCTAACAGGCGCAGGAAATAATCCTGGGCCGTCTGGCTAATGCTAATCACCGTCGAATATCCCGTTTGCGGTCGATCATGAGTTTAAAGTTGGGCCGGCCCGGCGAAAATCAATCGCCGGCTGCCGTTTCCACCAACAGGCACCGGGCCAGAAAAGGTAGAGACAAATCCAGGCGATAGTCAATTCCCGAATGGCTGCCATCAAATTCCTGATAGTGGTGTTCAACTGCCAGTTTTTGCAGTTTTCGATGCAGTTGCCGGCAGCCGTATTGAATATGGTATTGGTCCCGGCGTCCGACATCGATATACAGGCCGCGCAGATCGCGCAATGCGTCTGCGTGCCGGTCTGCCGCCTGCAGCGGATCGTGCGCCAGCCAGCGCGACCAGCGTTTCGGGTCCAGCACGCAGCTATAAAGATCGAAAGGTAGCTCGAACCCCAGCTCGGACTCGGGATCCGGATCGTAGCTGGCGGCCATGCACAATATCATCATCACATGAAAATCCATGCCAGTGGGCCGCTTCTTGCGCCAAAAAGCCTCAATAAATGCAGCGATGTCGTACTGGTAATCGGCCAGCAGGGTGCAGACTTTCGGGAAATCCGGCCGGTACACCAGATCGAAATTGACATCCGGCGCGTGGCAGGCTGCGGCCGAGAATACCTCGGGCTCCCGCATCGCCAGCATCAGCGCGCCATAACCCCCTGAAGATTTGCCGAACAACGCCCTGCCCCGAGCGGCTGCAACCGTATTGAAGCGGTGGTCAACCAGCGGCACCAATTCTTCAACCAGATAGCGGTGATAGTCGCCTACCGCAGACGAATTGACATATTGGTTGCCGCCCAGCGAGGTATAGCAGTCCGGCAACACCACTCTGACGGGCGGCATTTTTTCTTCTCCGATCAGCCGGTCCAGGCGTTGCGGAAGGTTTTCGCCATGATTGCGCCAGCTGACATGCCCTGGACCGGAATTGGTATACGCCGCCAGGTCCCACAAGGTCGGCAGCGGCCCGTCATCGGCGCCGAAGCCGGCCGGCTGGTAAACCAGCACTTGGCGCCGGCTGGGGTCTCCCCACGGGTTTTTTCGCAGTACCCGGGAATCGTAAGCGACGCTGAGCAGTTCACCGCGCGGTCCTAGCCACT
>JANQPM010000047.1 GCA_028289465.1 Lysobacterales bacterium
CCGCCTAGAGAGGTTGCTAGCCTCGTGGGTTCACGGTAATGTAGAGAAAAGCAGGATTCAAGCCGCTTTCACCCAGATTCATGGGAAATTTCAAACTGAGACACTACCGAAAAATACAGGGTCAGTGTGCTGGGGAACCATCTGTGAGAGCGCCTTTAGGCGCGATGATCTTTGCCTACTGAGCACACCCGGCATAAACGGGTTATTTGTTAAGCGATGCTGTTAGCGCGCACCGGCATTCGCGCCTAAAGGCACCTCTGATTCAAGCCCCGGCTCTGAGGAAGAAGCGGGCGTAAGACACCCACAATCAATGCGCCGCTTCCCAATTCGGGCCGATGCCGGCATCGACCACCAGCCGGACGTTCAGATCGGCGGCGGCTTCCATCCGATCGATGACGCCCTGGCGAAAGTCGTCAAGTGCCTTTTCGGCGACTTCGAAAACCAGTTCGTCGTGCACTTGCATAATCAGCCGGGCGGGCAATTGCTCGGCCTGAATCCAGCGGTCCACCCGAATCATCGCCCGCTTGATAATATCGGCGGCGGTTCCCTGCATCGGCGCGTTGATCGCCGCCCGCTCTGCTGCCTGGCGCATCTGCGCATTGCGTGCATTGATATCCCGCAGCCACAGCCGGCGGCCAAACAAGGTTTCCACATAACCGTCTTCGTGTGCCTGTTCGCGAATGCCGTCCATAAACTGCTTGACGCCGGGGTAGCGCTCAAAATAGGTATCGATGTACGCCTGGGCTTCGGCGCGGTGAATGTTCAACTGCTTCGACAGGCCAAAGGCCGACATGCCGTACATCAGGCCGAAATTGATCGCTTTCGCTGCGCGCCGCTGGTCGGCGCTGACCGCTTCGTAGGTTTCACCGAAGACTTCGCCGGCGGTTGCCCGGTGGATGTCCACGTCGTTCCGAAACGCGTTCAGCAGTCCGTCGTCGCCGGACAGATGGGCCATGATCCGCAATTCGATCTGGGAGTAGTCCGCTGCCAGTATCAGGTTGCCGGGCGGTGCGATAAATGCGGTCCGGATGCGGCGCCCCTGCGGCGTGCGTATCGGGATGTTCTGCAGATTGGGGTCGGTCGAGGATAAACGGCCGGTCGCCGCAACAGCCTGATGGTAGCTGGTATGAACGCGGCCGGTATCGGGGTCGATCCGTTCCGGAAGCCGGTCGGTATAAGTGGATTTCAGTTTGGAGACGCTGCGGAAATCGAGAATGATCTGTGGCAGTTCGTAGTCCGTGGCCAGTTCATGCAGCACATCTTCGGCTGTGGACGGCTGGCCTTTCGGGGTTTTGCGGATCACCGGTAATTCCAGTTCTTCGAACAGAATTTGCTGCAGTTGTTTGGGCGAACCCAGATTGAAAGGGTGCCCGGCCAGCTTGTGCGCACGCGCCTCCAGCTTCAGCATTTGTTCGGCCAGCTCGCGACTTTGGCGTTGCAGTTCTTCACCGTCGATCAATACGCCGGTGGTTTCCATCCGCGACAGCACCGGAATCAACGCGATTTCAATGTCATGAAATAGCGCGGCCTGTGCGTCCAGTTGTTTCAGCTTCGGCCACAGCGCCTGGTGCAACTGCAGGGTAATATCCGCATCTTCGGCTGCGTATTCAGACGCCTGTTCCATCGGAATCTGGTTGAAAGTAAGTTGGTTTTTCCCTTTGCCGGCGACATCCTCGTAATGGATGGTCTGTCTGCCCAGGTACTTCAGTGCCAGCGAATCCATATCGTGGCGGGTGGCCGTGCTGTCCAGCACATAGGACTCCAGCATGGTGTCGAATTTCACACCGGCGAGTTCGATGCCGTGACGCCGCAGCACATTGATATCGTACTTCAGATGCTGCCCGACCTTGGCTTTGTCCGGGTCTTCCAGCCAGGCTTTCAATTCACCCAGGACCCAGTCGCGATCCAGTTGCGAAGGCGCATCCGGATAATCGTGGGCCAGCGGCAGATAGGCCGCATGCCCGGTTTCGGTGGAGAAGCTGAATCCGACCAGTTCGGCCTGCATGTAGTCCAGGCTGGTGGTTTCGGTGTCGACTGCGACTAAGTCCGCCTGCATCAGGCGCTCCAGCCAGGTCACGAACGCATCCCGGTCGAGAATGGTCTCGTATTCGGCGGCCGATTCCCCGGCATTGGGGTTGTCTTCGGCGTCCAGTTCGGCCAGCCAACTGGAAAACTCATACTGGCGCAGCATTCCAGCCAGCGCATCGAGGTCGGTATCGCGCATCGCGAGCTGGCCGGCCCGGTAGGGCAGTTCCAGTTGGGTGCGTATCGTGGCCAGATCGCGGCTTAGCGGCAGGTGGTCCAGCGCGGTCCGCAGGTTCTCGCCGACCTTGCCTTTGACTTCGTCCGCCCGTTGCATCAGTTGGTCCAGATCGCCAAACTGCGTCAGCCATTTCACCGCGGTTTTCGGGCCACATTTTTCAACGCCAGGAATGTTGTCCGCAGTGTCGCCAACCAGTGCAAGCCAGTCGATAATGCGCTCCGGCGGCACGCCGAATTTCTCGATCACCGCATTCCGGTCCATCGTGGTTTCGGTCATGGTATTGACCAGGGTGACCCGGTCGCCGACCAGTTGCGCCATATCCTTGTCGCCGGTGGAGATCACGCAGTTCATGCCGGCATCCGCGGCCTCGGTGGCCAGTGTACCGATCACATCGTCCGCTTCGACGCCGTCTACTTGAAGCAGTGGAAATCCCATCGCTTCGACGAATTGCAGTATCGGCCCGACCTGGCTGCGCAACTCTTCCGGCATCGGTGGGCGGTTGGCCTTGTACGCGGGGTATTTTTCATGCCGGAATGTTTTGCCTTTCGCATCGAAAACTACCGCTGCGTAGCGGGGCCGGTCTTGGTTCAACAGGCGTCGCAGCATATTGGCGACACCGAACAGCGCGCCGGTGGGCTGCCCGGCGGAGTTGCTCAGATTCGGTACCGCGTGAAATGCGCGATAGAGGTAGGAAGAACCGTCAACCAGATACAATGTGTCGTGATTTTTCATGATTCCAGCGGTCTAGATAGATAACGCAGGTATCGCCCGGCGGCTTGATATTCGAAAAGTCTGAGAAGTTCTTTTCGGTTCGCCGACGATGTATGCCACCGATGACTTTGATATGCTTAGTTTACCCCAGTTGGAGGCAACCTCGATGGGAAAAAGTGCGATCGCCGCAATTCTGTTCGCTATGCTCGCCGCCCCGACGGACCTGCCGGCCCAGCAGGAAGACCTCCGTGTTGTTCCGGAAGTTGCCGACGACCCGGCCAAGCCGCCGCCCCTGCCTGAGAAAATCGTAAACAGCGACGACCAGGCCGAACCGACGGTGAATATCACCGAAGACGAGGATAAAGTCGTCGAGGAACATGTCTATAACGGCCGCGTCTACCTGGTCAAAGTGACGCCAAAGCATGGCAAGCCTTACTACTACATGGACGTCGACGGGGACGGACAACTGGAACTGCAAAAGTACGATAACACGTTCAGCCCGGCGGTTCCGGTGTTGTGGAAGATCAAAGAGTGGTAGCGGCAGCCGGCGGCATCGTCGCCCGCGTGATCGGCGGCATCGGAAAGGGGGTGTCCTGGTTCACTGTGCTGATGGTTCTGCTGACGTTTCTGATAGTCGTTCTGCGTTATTTCTTCAAGCTGGGCTGGATCGGCCTGCAGGAATCGGTGACCTATTTGCACGCGGCCGTGTTCATGCTCGGGGCCGCGTGGACGCTGGCGCAGGACGGTCATGTCCGGGTCGATATTTTTTATCGCCGACACAGCGAGCGCTATCGCGCGCTGATCGACGCGGCCGGAACGCTGATATTCGTAATTCCGTTTTGTCTCTACCTGCTGTGGGTGAGCTGGGACTATGTGGCGGCATCCTGGTCGCTGCGTGAAGCATCACGCGAAGCCGGCGGTTTACCGCTGGTTTATCTGCTGAAAACGCTGATTCCGCTGTTGGCGCTCAGCCTGCTGGCCCAGGCCGGTGTGCTGCTGGCGACCTCGCTTAAGACGCTGCGACAGAAATAGTCCGATTCGCGCCTAATTGAAAGCCGCGATCGGCCGCGGCCGTCCTTTCATTCATCGTCATCGACCAGCTCCGGCCGGGTATCGGGCTCCAGCATTGAAATCACCGCATCGGTATCCGGCAGTTCGCCGAACCACAGGCGGAACGACTCGGCGGCCTGTTCGACCAGCATGCCCAGGCCGTGATGGAAATTCAGCCCGGTCTGCCGGCAGTGTCTCGCCAGCGGGTCGGCGGCCGGTCCGTAATTGAGGTCGTAGCAGTCTGCGTCGGTAACAAAAATACCTGCGGGCAGTACCGGTGCCTGTCCCCGATGTCCGATCGAGGTGGCATTGATGACCAGCGAAATGTCTTTAAGCGTCCGTAATTCGTCGGCGGCACAGACGCTGAGCGGGCCCAGTGCACGGAAATCGTGCAGCAGGCGTTCGGCACGGTGAAAGGTACGGTTGGTCACGGTCAGTTCCGCCGGACCCTGTTCCAGCAGCGCGCCGATGACTCCGCGGGCCGCACCGCCGGCACCCAGCAGCAATACGCGTTGCCCGGCCAGTGGTTTCTCCAGTCTTCGGCCCAGGTCGCGAATCAACCCGGTGCCGTCCGTGTTGTCGGCGAACCAGTCATTTTCGGCGTCCAGCAACAGGGTATTGGCGGCCCGGGCCCGCTGCGCGGCCCGGCTGGCGCGACTGGCCAGTTCCCAGGCTTCGCTTTTCAGCGGTACAGTGACGTTGCATCCGCGGCCCCCGCCGTCGACGAACGTCTGCAGACGGCGGCCGAAAGTCTCAGGTCCGGCTTCCAGTTTGCGGTAGTCGATGGATATATCGAACTGGTCGGCAAAGGCCTGGTGGATCTGTGGAGAAAGGCTGTGTGCAACCGGGCTGCCAAACAGCGCCAGCTTGATCGGACCGGCTATCC
>JANQPM010000058.1 GCA_028289465.1 Lysobacterales bacterium
CGATAGACGATCGGCCGAATATAGGCCTGGACCATCCCGTTGGCACTGACGACCCGGTGGCAGGCCTGGGTGATCGCCTGCACGTTGTACGGAACATCAATGCGATAGACCTTGGCCGAATAAAACAGCCGCTGAATATGGTCGTCCAGACGGAAGATCGCCGTACCCCGGTCGGTCTCATAGGCGCGAATACCTTCAAATACCGATGAGCCGTAATGCAGTGCATGCGTCATCAGGTGGCAGTTGGCCGCCTCCCACGGCACCATTTTTCCGTTTACCCAGACCTGCGGCTTGTCCACACTTTTCTTTGTTGTTTTCCCGCTCATTCCGCTACGCCCGCTGCGCCTGCGGCTGGCCGCAGTCGGTTTCCTGATTGCGTAAATGACGATTGATCACGTTGATCAGCGCCAGCGCGGACGCCTCAACGATATCCGTGGAGGTGCTGTTGCTCTGATACTGATTTCGGCCGATGCTGGCTTTGATGCTGGCCTGGCCCTGGGCATCGTCGCCGGCCGAGATGCTTTTCACGACAAAATCCATCAATTCGATGTTTTCGTCCACCGTCTGGCGCAGCGCGTTGAATACCGCATTCACCGGCCCGTCTCCCGAGCCCCGGAAACTACGCGGCGCCGCGCCATGGTGCAGCAGGCGCACGGTAGCCGACGCCTTGTGCCGCGGGTTGCGGCTCTCGACACCGGCCTCGGTTTCGATGTTGATGGCCCACAACCGCCACGGCCCGTCCTGATTGTCACCCAGCCACAGCGCCTCGATATCTTCGTCGTAAACGTATTTCTTCTGGTCGGCCAGTTGCTTAAACGCTTTGAACAAGGCCTCGAAACCCACGTCATCCGGTTGGATATTCAACGTTTCCAAACGTTGCCGGAACGCATGCCGGCCGCTGTGCTTGCCCAGGACCAACTGGCTTTCTGAAATACCGACATCGGTGGGGTCGATGATCTCGTAGGCCTGCCTGTGCTTCAGCATGCCGTCCTGATGAATGCCGGATTCATGGGCAAAGGCATTGGCGCCGACGATGGCCTTGTTCGGCGGTACCATATTGCCGGTAACCGAGCTGACCACACGGCTAGCCGGATAAAGCTGGCGGGTATCGATGGCGGTATTCAGACCGAACCGGTCGGCCCGTGTATTCAGAGCCATCACGACCTCTTCCAGCGAACAATTGCCAGCCCGCTCGCCGATACCGTTCACGGTGCATTCCACCTGCCGGGCACCGTGCTCCAGCGCGGACAGGCTGTTGGCCACCGCCAGACCCAGATCGTCATGGCAGTGGCAGCTCAGCGTAAACGCCTCCCGGCAGCGCAAACCTTCGTGCAGGTATTTGAAAAGCTTGCCGATTTCCGCCGGCGTCAGATAGCCGACGGTGTCCGGCACATTCAATACCCGGGCGCCCGCGTCCAGTGCCGCCTGAAAGACCTGCAGCAGAAATTCCTTTTCCGTGCGTCCCGCGTCTTCGGCCGAAAACTCAATCGACTGAAAAGCCGGCCGGCCGTGTTCGATTGCCGCAACCGCGCGCTGGATGACTTCGTCCGGGCTCATCTTAAGTTTGTATTCGCGGTGCAGCGGACTGGTCGCGATAAACACATGCAGGCGCCGCCTGTCGCAATCCCGCAATGCGTCAGCGACCGCGTCAATATCCGGAAAATGACAGCGCGCCAGCCCGCAAATCGTCGCTTTCAAGCCCAGCCCGGCGATTGCCGCAACCGCCCGGCTGTCGCCGTCGGACGCAGCCGGGAAACCGGCTTCGATGATGTCCACGCCCAGCGTGTCCAGCGCAGATGCCACTCGCAGCTTTTCCTTCAGCGTCATCGAACAACCGGGCGACTGCTCGCCGTCACGCAATGTCGTATCGAAGATGAAGACCCGCCCGTCTGCGGCATGTTTGTTCATTGACTTATCCATTGGCTGTTCTCACTTCGCCGCTATTGGCTGTCTTCACATCGCCGATACCCAGCGACCGGGACGGGCTGACGGCAACCACCCGCGGCACCTGTTCAATAGATATTTCAGACAGCGCGAAAAGATCGACAGCCAGCACGTCGTACAGACGGAGCAGTTGTCTGGCCAGCACTTCGGGCGACCGCTCATGGGTATTCACCGTCACCTGCACCCGTTGCCGGCCCGGTATGTCTTCCACGCATTCGGCATGGCAGCTTTCGATACGATGCCCGCGCCGTTCGATCAGACCCAGTGCGCGGATCAGCGCACCGCCAATATCTGTCAGAACCAATTCCAGTCTTATTCTCATTTCGGCTGCTCCATCATGTGGTCATTGCTGCATCCAGGGGGTACCAGCGGCCAGACATTGGCCTGCGGGTCGATTTTCACATGCAGCAGGCATGGCCCCGAAGACGACTCCAGGAAAGCCAGGCCCGCATCAATTTCATCGGCGTACTGA
Source organism: Lysobacterales bacterium (assembly GCA_028289465.1). Classification (GTDB taxonomy): domain Bacteria; phylum Pseudomonadota; class Gammaproteobacteria; order Xanthomonadales; family SZUA-36; genus JANQPM01. The sequence continues at coordinate 2,417 of JANQPM010000058.1, forward strand.
ATGGACTTCGACTGCAGACCGAAGCTCTCGGCCAGGCGGGCGAAATCCGGGTTGTCGGATAAATCGACTTCGCTGTAACGGTGGTCGAAAAACAGTTCTTGCCACTGCCGCACCATGCCCAGTGCCGCGTTATCCAGCACAACGATCTTCACCGGCAGCCGATAGCGCATCAGGGTGGCCATTTCCTGCAGATTCATCATGATTGAGCCGTCGCCGGAAACCACCACTACGGTCTGTTCGGGGCGTGCGAGCTGAGCGCCGATCGCTGCCGGCAGGCCGTAGCCCATGGTGCCCAGGCCACCGCTGCTCAGGTGTCGGCTGGGATGGTCGAACAGGCAGTGCTGAGCCACCCACATCTGGTGCTGGCCGACATCGCAACTGATATAGGTATCGCTGCCAAATCGTTCGGATAAACGGCGCAGCAAATGCGGTGCGTATATGTCGTCACCGGGGTAGTCGTAGCGCGGCCGGTGCTGCCGCACCCATTCCAGACACCGGTCCCGCCACGGCCCGATATCCGGTACTCCGACTTCGCTGAGGTGCTCCAGCGCCGATCGCATGCGCCCGATCAGACAGGCATCCGCCGTCCTGAGCTTGGACACTTCGGCACCGTCGATATCAATATGGATAACTTTTGCCGCCGGCGCGAAACCGTCCAGCTTGCCGGTGGCCCGATCGTCGAAACGGGCGCCGATGCAGATCAACAAATCGCTTTCCTGCACGGCGAAATTGGCCGCTGGATTGCCGTGCATGCCCAGCATGCCGAGAAACCACGGACTGTTCGACGGCAACGCACCCAGGCCCTTCAACGTGGCGACCGTGGGCAGCCCGAGGCGGGTGATAAAGTGCCTCAGATTGGTCTCGCAGCGCGCCATACCCACACCGCCGCCGACATACGCTACCGGTTTCTTCGCGCTTTTCAGCAACTGCTCGGCGACCAGCAGGCTTTGCGGCGGCAGATTCGGCGGTTCACCGGCCGGTACTTCGGCTGCCAGCGCCTGATAGGAAGCATCGGCCAGCGCCATGTCTTTGGGCAGGTCGATCAGTACCGGACCGGGCCGCCCTTCCTGCGCGATTCTCAGCGCCTGCTGCACGGTTTGCTGAATCTGGTCGGCGTCCTTCAGAATGAAACTGTGCTTCACCACCGGCAGCGTAATGCCGAAGATATCGACTTCCTGGAATGCATCGGTACCCATCACCGGCGTCGCCACCTGGCCGGTAATCGCCAGCAGCGGTACCGAGTCCAGATACGCATTGGCGATTCCGGTGATCAGGTTGGTTGCGCCAGGGCCGGAAGTCGCCATGCAGATACCCGGCTGGCCGGTCACCCGGGCGTAGCCGTCTGCGGCCAGCGCCGCACCCTGCTCATGGCGGCATAGAATGTGCGTGATCGGAGAGTCGACCAGCGCGTCGTAGACCGGCATGATCGCGCCGCCGGGATAACCGAAGATGGTGTCCACACCGGCATCTTCCAGCGCTTTTAGTAGGACTTGGGCACCGTTCATGGCCGAATACTCCGCCTGTTTACCGATGGTGCCGGCGCCTACGCGGCGCAGCTCTTCGGGTCGCTCTCGGCGCCGCCGGTATCCAGCCAGCTCATGCGCGCACGCAACTGGCTGCCGACCGCCTCAATCGGGTGGGCCATGTCCTGCTGACGCAACCGATGAAACTCGGTGTTGCCACGCTGGTATTCCTGCACCCATTCGCGCGCGAAACTGCCGTCGGTAATCTCGCCCAGAATGTCCTTCATGCGCTGCTTGGTATCCTGATCGACGACGCGCGGGCCGCGGGTCAGATCGCCATACTGCGCTGTATCGCTGACAAACTGATGCATTTTCGCAAGGCCGCCCTCGTACAACAGGTCGACGATCAGCTTCAGCTCATGCAGGCACTCGAAATAGGCCACTTCGGGCTGATAGCCGGCCTCGACCAGGGTTTCAAAGCCCTTCACCACCAGTTCGGTGGCGCCGCCGCAGAGTACCGCCTGCTCGCCGAACAGGTCGGTTTCCGTTTCTTCGGCAAAATTGGTGCTGATCACGCCGGCGCGGGTACCGCCGATCGCATGCGCATAAGCCAGCGCGATGGCTTCGGCCCGGCCGCTGGCATCTTGTGCGACGGCCATCAGACAGGGAACGCCGGAGCCGGCCTGGTACTGGCGGCGAACCAGTGCGCCCGGGCCCTTCGGCGCCACCAGTATCACGTCCATATGCGCCGGCGGCGTGATCTGTCCGAAGTGGACATTGAAGCCATGTGCAAACAGCAGCGTGCTGCCCTGCTTCGCATTTGGCTGCACGACGGCATCAAACACTTCCGGCTGCGGCATATCCGGGATCAGCATTGCAATCACATCGGCGCCTTTAACGGCCTCAGCCGGTTCCGCTACCGGCAAGCCGTCTTCGCGGGCCTGCTGCCAGCTCGGTCCATTCGTTCTGACGCCGACGACGACATCCACGCCGCTGTCGTGCATGTTCAGCGCATGAGCACGGCCCTGGCTGCCGTAGCCGATTACCGCCACCCGCTGACCCTGCAGCGGCTTCAAACTGGCGTCCTTTTCAAAATACATAGTCATATTCGATCACTCCCAACTAAATGTGTTATTCCGTTAAACCTGCTATTCCACTCTTATTCCGGGGCTGAAGAGATGTCTGGTGCCGGGTCGGCAAATGGAAATCCGGTTACCGCGCCGGTAGAGGCCGACGAGACCAGGCGCGCATATTTGGCCATCGCACCGACCGTATATTTCGCTGGCGGCGCCTGCCACTGGCGCTTTCTGGCATCCAGGTCGGCATCGACGTCAACTTGCCGCTGCTCGACATCAATGGTGACCTGATCGCCGTTTCGAACCAGCGCAATGGGACCGCCGACGGCAGCCTCGGGGGTAACGTGCCCGACCATGAAACCATGCGTTGCGCCGCTGAACCGGCCATCGGTAATCAACGCTACCGTGTCGCCCAGCCCCTGCCCGATCAGCGCCGCGGTTACCGCCAGCATTTCACGCATGCCCGGTCCGCCGACCGGGCCCTCGTTGCGGATTACCACGACATCGCCGGCCTGGATTCGGTTGTCGGCGACTGCGGCAAACGCCTGTTCCTCATTTTCGTACACGCGGGCCGGACCGCAGTGACGCAACCGACCGTGGCCGGCCAGTTTGACCACGCACCCCTCGGGCGCCAGATTGCCGTACAAAATACTGAAGCCACCCCGCGGTTTAAGTGCCTGCTGAACCGGCACAATGACTTCCTGCCCCGGCGATTCATCCGCATCGGCTATCTCGGTCAACAGGCTGCGGCCGCTGACCGTCGGCGTATCTTCTATCAAATCGGACTCGGCCAGCCGCTTGAGCAGCAGGGGCGTGCCACCTGCCTGATACATATCGGGCGCCATAAAGCGACCACCGGGCTTCAAATCCGCGATTACCGGCGTACGCCTGGCAATCTGTTCAAAGGTCTCCAGCGGAAAATTAACGCCGGCTTCCTGGGCGATTGCGGTGAGATGCAACACGGCATTGGTCGAACCGGCCGTCGCGGTGACTACCCGAACCGCATTATTCAGCGATGCCGGCGTAATCAACTGGCGGGGCCGCAGGCCGTCCGCGACCCGCTGCATCAGCAGACCACCGCAACGGTAAACCGCCTCGGTCTTTTCCTTGGCAGTAGCCGGAATATCGTTCACGCCCATCGGCGATAAACCCATCGTGGTCAGCGCAATGGCCATGGTATTGGCGGTAAACTGGCCGCCGCAGGCGCCAGCGCCGGGGCAGGCATGCTGTTCGATCTGGCCCAGCTCTTCGTCATCGATCTCTCCCGCGGCATGCGTGCCAACCGCCTCGAATACGTCTTGAATTGTGATCGGTATTCCGCGATGGCGGCCGGGCATGATGGATCCGCCGTAGATCACCATGCCGGGCAGGTCCAGCCGGGCCAGCGCCATTGCGGCGGCCGGAATGGTCTTGTCGCAGCCGACCAGGACCACCACGCCGTCCAGGCAGTGCCCGCGCGTGACCAGTTCGATCGAGTCGGCAACGGTCTCGCGCGACATCAACGACGCCCGCATGCCGTCAGTACCCATTGAAATACCGTCGGAAACCACGATGCTGCCGAATTCGAACGGCGTGCCTCCGGCATCGCGGATACCGCGCTTCAACGGTGTTGCAAGGTCTCGCAGATGTATATTGCACGGGGTCACGTCCGACCAGGTGTTGACCACGGCGATCAGTGGACGATCAATGTCCCGGTCAGCCAGACCGGTTGCCTTGAGCATGGCTCTGGCAGGCGCCCGTTGCGGGCCGGTTTTTATTTGCTTGCTCTTCATTTACGTCCCTGGCAAAAAAAAACCCGCACTTTCTAAGTGCGGGTTTTTTGAATCTAAATGGCTTTCTAACTATCCACTACCCGCACTCGATGAGATGCTAATAAGCACGACGACTAGCAGAAGCAGAAGGGCTTCAATGTTAACGACACGCAGGGACGCAGCCAGCGATAACGGCTGTCGGTTTTCCACTGAACTGGCGCTTGCGTGGTTCATGGGCGGACTATTCCACAGGCCTGATAGCCTGTCAACCCCGATTCGGGCAATATAAGAAATTGTTATAAGCAGCAACTTTGGCAGTCGTCGCACGCCATCCCGGCGACTGATTCCGATCCATGCGCTACAGCCGTTCGAGCCGCTGACGCAGGCGCGATAGCTGCAAATTGCCGCAGGCGCCGGCGGATATCCGGTTTTTAATGCTACCGGCCAATTCACTCGCGCCGATGTGCTGCAACTGGGCCTTGACCTCGCGGTAAGCCTGCCGGAACGGCATGCCGTCCGCGGCTTTTTTCAATGCCAGATCGGTCGCAAGCATCTCCGGCTCAACCGCGTCCTGCATGTTCTCACGATGGAAAGCCAGACCGCTGACCAGCCTCGGAAGCAGGCGCAGGGTGGCCAAACCGTGTTCCATTGCCCGTATCAGCGGTGCCTTGGTCAGTTGCAAATCCCGGTGGTATCCGGACGGCAGGGACTGGGTCGAAAACAGTTCCATCAGCCCGCCCTGAACTACCGCTGCGGCAGCGCGCATGAGTTCCACCAGATCCGGATTTGACTTGTTGGGCATGATAGATGACCCGGTGCGGAATTCTGCCGGTATCTCGACAAACGCGAAACTGGGGTTGGTAAACAGGCTGATATCCCACGCAAAGCGGCGCGTGTCCAGCAGGCTTTGGTGAATACATTGCAGCGCCTGGATTTCAAACTTGCCGCGGCTGTTTTGTACATACATCGGATTCAACTGCAAACGGGAAAAACCCAGCTGTTCAGACACCGCATCCCGTTCCAGCGGTAGATTGACCCCGTAGCCCGCGGCAGTGCCCAATGGGCAGCAGTCCAGCCAGGCACAGGTTTGCTGCGTCAGTTCCAGATTATCGATAAACGCTTCGGCAAAGGCCGCCATCCACAGACCGACGGTCGATGGCACGGCGGCCTGCAGGTGGGTATAACCGGGCATAAGCTGTTCCCGGCCTCGCTGGGCCTGCGCCAGGAACGCGGACGCGATTTCGCGATTCAGTTCCGCTAGCTTCGAAAGCCGGTCTTGCAGGTACAGCCGCACCGCTGCCTGCACCTGGTCATTGCGGCTGCGGCCGGTATGGATTTTCGCACCGAGATCGCCGAGCGTTTCGGTCAGATACCATTCAATGGCCGAATGCCCGTCCTCAAACCGGCGGTCGAGTACAAAGGCACCGGATTCGAAGGCCGATTTCAACTGCTCCAACGCATCAGACAAGGCTTGATATTCTTCGGCCTGCAGAACGCCGATCTGCTGCAGACCGTAGGCATGCGCCTGACTGGCACGAAGGTCGAAGCAAAACAGTTGCCGATCCAGCTCTACGTCTTCGCCGGCCATATACGCCATTGCTTCGGCATCAACCCGGGCACTGTCGCCCCACAGTAACTCAGTCATTGGGAATTCCCGTCGTTTCATCCAGGCCGGCCATCAAATTCAGATTCTGCATCGCCTGGGAAGCCGCGCCTTTCAGCAGATTGTCCAGAACGGCAACCATCACTATCCGCCTGGTGTCACGCGAATCGACCGTGAAACCGCCGATCTGCACATTGGGCTTTTCGACGATATGGTTGATCTCCGGCGCATGATAAGTAATACGCATAAAGGGTTCTTCGGCATAACATTCCTGATAGCGATCGAACAGCGCCTGCACATCGGCGGGCTGTTTCAGGGTCGCGGCAATGGTCAGCGAAATACCGCGGAAAAACGGCGCCACATGCGGCATGAAGCGCACATCGCAGCCGAGGTGGTGGCTGATCTCCCGCTCGTGTACATGGCCGGCCAGCTTGTACGGCAACAAATTGTCCTTCAATCGACCGGTATGGTTGCGGTCGGACGGCAGACGCCCCGCCCCGCTGTAGCCGGACACCGCAAATACCGACGGCGCATCGGCAAATTCTTCTTTCAACGGAGCCAGGGCCAGTTGCGCGGCCGTCGCATAGCAACCCGGGTTTGCGATCCGCCGGCTGCCGGCAAGCTGCGCCCGGTTGAGTTCCGGCAATCCGTAATGCCATTCGCTGTCGGTCCGCGCATCGGCGCTCAAATCCAGTATCGCGGCATTCCGATGGGCGGCGGTGACCGCCTGGGCCCACTGGCCGGCAGTCTGGTTCGGCAGCGCCAGCACCCAGTAATCGGCACTGATCGATGCGAGCCGATCAATCGCCAGGGTTGCGAAACACCGGCCGGAACCGGTCCAGGCCGGCGCAACGGTTGATAATTTTTGTCCGGCCTGGCTGCGCGAGGTTGCGACGGACAGCGAAAAAACCGGGTGTCCGGCAAGGAGCTGAAGAAACTCCGAGCCGGTATAGCCCCGGCCACCGATCAATGCGATTTTAGGTTTCATGCGTTCTCCTCCACCCAGCCGGACTCGCGACCCAGCGCGTCGTTCAGCGCCAAAAATGTGTCCGGGTAGTTTTTAACACCGGCGGTGAATGCCACCCAGTCGCCCTCGCGCCGGGACATGTCCGCCTTTCGGTAATACCACTGGGTAATCGGGTTGGCCACCCGCGAACGCCAGTACAATTGCGGATAACGAGCCCGCAGACGCTGCCAGACTGTCGCAGCCAGACCTTCTCCCTGGGCATCGCAGCTCACCACGAATTTGTCCAGATAGGGCATGCCGCAGACACCATTTTCGATCACCGCCGCTGCCCGGCCGGATTCCGACAACAGAAAGGTTTTTCCATCCAGTTGTTTCATCCATTCGTCGTTCAGCCTGCGGTCAAAAGCGGATTCCAGCAGCGACACCAGCTGCTTTTTCTGCAGGTCGTTCAGTTTGCGATACTCTTCGATCTGCTCACCGCGTCGAATCAATGTACCGCAGCCGTTGTGGGTGAACAGCTCGCGGGCCAGGCCCTTGGCCGAGGTAATCGAAACCGATGCGTTTTCTGGCAGCGCATCGAGTATCGCCTTAATTTGCTGCAATTTGAGGCGCATGCCGGAGTGCACCCAGGGCTGGGCCATCAGGTGGTCGAAATCGGCGGACAGGCTCACCATGTTAATCAGTTGCCCGGCGGAGTCGAGCAGGCCGCCGGTCGGCGTGATAAAGATGATCTTCTGCGGTTGAATCGCCTTCGCCAATTCCCGGGTTGCGACATCCGCGTTGATATTCATCACCTGGCCGGAGCGGGACTCACCCAGGCAGCTCACGATCGGCAATGCACCATTGGTCACAGCCGAGCGGATCGCGGATAAGTCCACACGCTGTATATCACCGACCAGGCCCAGCTTGTCGGCATCCATATACTGGCAATAGAAAACCCCATGGGAAATGCCCCTGGCCCGTATGCCGCGCTGTTCCAGCGCATCGACCAACCGGGTATTCTCGCGGTACATCAGTGGCCGCGCCACCGCGATGACTTCTTCGGTGGTCACCCGCATGCCCTGGTAACGGCGATGATCGATGCCGGCAGCCTGCATCGCGTCGTCGAGCTGCGGCCCGGCGCCGTGAATCACGATGGGGTACAGCCCCAGGCATTGCAGAAAGCCCAGCGCCGCGACCAGTTCGTCCATTTGATCCCGCAGCACACCGCCACCGACTTTGATCACCGCAAACTGCTTTCCGCTGTTCTGACAATAGCGCTGCAGATAGAGCTTGGCTTCCCGGCTGGACCCGATCTGAGCCAGCAGTTCGACAACTATTCGTTTGATTTCAGTCATGTCCGTGCACAATGGTTGAGTAATGTTGATAGGTTTGCTGCAGCTGCGCCAGGCTGACCCATTCATCGGCCGTATGCGCCTGCGCGATATCTCCGGGACCCAGCACCAGTGCCGGAAAGCCGTATTTGCCGAACAGCGCCGCTTCGGTCCAGAAATTCAGCGCGTCGCAGGTTGGAAGCCCAAACGCCTCGGCATACCGCAAAGCCGCTTGATTATCGCCACCGGCGGCCGGTAAAGGCGGTTCTGCAAAACGCACCTGCCAGTCCGCCTCATTTGGGTCGGCCAGGCCGAACACATGGGTCAGGAATCGGCGGTTGGATTCGCCGGCAGCCAGCCGTGCGCTCCAGTTGATATCTAACTGATCGGCGATCACGTTGCTCTTTATTCCTCCTTCAATCCGGCCCAGGTTGAAGCAGGTGGAGCAGCCGGCACGGGCCTGTTCGGCAGCATAGTCAAGCGCTGCGGCAGACCAGCGCGAGAAGCGGTGAATGGCATTGTCGGTCAGTGCATAGGGTTCGGAAGAATGCCCGGCGCAGCCTCGAAAGCGCCCGTGAACGGAAACGAAGCCACGGTGGGCGAACGCCGCCCGGCTATTGGTCGGTTCGGCGACAACGATCTGCCGGTAGCCGGAACCGAAACCGGAAGCCAGAAATTTATCGACGCAGCAGCCCGAAGCGCCTTCCTCATCGGTGGTAAACAGCATCGCAAGCGGCCGATCCGTGGCTTCGGCCAGGGCCAGCAGGCAGGCCGCTGCACCCTTGATATCGCACGCACCGCGGCCGTAGGCCCGGTCATCGGTTACCGTCAGTGTCAGTGGCTCCATGCGCCAGCCGTTGCCAACCGGTACGGTGTCCAAATGAACATTGAACAGCACATCGGGTTTGCCTCTGACCGCCAGCAAACTGACGCAGCCGTTGCCGTGATCCCAGATGCGGACATCGAAGCCGGGTTCCAGTTGCCGGCACAGATACGTAAAAATCGGATGTCCTTTGTCGATATCGCGCGGCGGATTCTGCGTATCGCAGGCCACCAGCGGTGCCAGATGGGTCAGTATCGACTGCATCATCGCTGCTGCCCCCGCACTCTCGCGGCCAGGGTGGAGGACTGCCCTAACAACTTGATAAACCCGACCGCCTGTTCCGGCGACCAGTCGCAATGCTGTGCATAGACGGCGCCATCCTGCTGCAGGATATACGGTGAGCGCACCGCCACCGGCAGCGCCTGACCGGCATGGGCCTGCATGCTGACGGTGCCGCTGACCGCCTGCTGCGAACTCAGCAGATAAGCTTCCAGATCACGCTTATGCGGTTCATAGAAAAAGCCGGTATAGACCAGTTCCGCCCACCGCTCGGCCACGATATTCCGAAATTGATTCTGCCAGCGGGTATTCACTGCGTCTTCCAGCGCCTGGTGCGCGTTCAGCAATACGTCGATGCCCGGGCACTCAAACACGATCCGGCCCTTGAGCCCGATGCTCACATCGCCGGTATAGATATGACGCCCGACACCGTACGCACCGTAAGCCTGATTCAGTTCGGCCAGCAACGCCGGACCCGCCAGCCGGCGGCCGTCCAGTGCAACGGCCCGGCCCTGCTCGAATTCGATGTCTGCCGTCAGCGGCTGCGCCGGCCACTCGTCCGGCGGCCGGCATAGCGTCCAGGTGTCATCTGCCGGTGGCTGAAAGCGGTCGATCTCGCTGCCGGAGATGGTTACGCCGAGCAGGTTCTCGTTGATGGAATAGCGACTCACGCTGTCCGGTATCGCAATGCCGTGCTGCTGCAAAACCGTGCATTCGTGCTCGCGGACCTTGTCGGTACGGCTTTGCAAATCCCGAATCGGCGCGTGAATGGTGTATTCGCCGAGGCTGTCAACCGTTTGATCGAAACGCAGTTGATCGTTGCCCATGCCGGTGCAGCCATGGGCGAAGTGCCGGGTGCCGAGTTCCTCGCATAAGGCCAGACACAGGCGCACGATAACGTACCGGTCGGAGCACAGCAGCGGATACTGGTTGCGCATTCGGGCATGGCTGTAGACCAGCGGCACAACAAACTCGTCCCAGACGGCCTGGCTGCCGTCCAGCGTATGGTGTTCGGCCGCACCCAGTTGCAGTGCCCGTTCGGCTATCCATGCTTTTTGCCCATCCCCGATCCCACCACTGTCAACCAGTACGGTATGGACAGCAAAGCCCTGCTCTCGCAGCGCCAGCACGCAATAGCTGGTATCCAGGCCGCCGGAAAACGCGAGAACGACTGTCTCGCCCGTATATTTCGAATTCATTGGTACTTCACTCCCAGCAGTTCGAGCATCAGCGCTTTTTGCACATGCAGCCGGTTTTCCGCTTCGTCCAGCGCAGCGCAATAGTCCGCGTCCATGACCTCATCGGTGGCTTTGATATTCCGTCTGAGCGGCAGACAGTGACTGAAAACGGCGTTATCCGTCAGGTTCATTTTTTCCTGGTCCACGATGAAATGACGGTAGTCGGCGCGCAGTTCGAACTCGCGCTCCGGCTGACCGTAGAACGGCAGCGCGCCCCAGCTTTTGGCGTAGACCGCCTCGGCACCGGAATAGGCCCTCTGGATATCGGTGGTAACACTCAGGCTGCCGCCGCCGGCTGCTGCCTGCCGGCCGGCCAGGTCCATAAACTGTTCGTCCAGCAGATATTGCTCGTCCGGCAGCAGCAGGGTGATATCCATGCCGAATTTGCTGGCCGCCAGCAGCGCGGAATTGGCGACTGCGGTATTTAACGGTCGCGGGTGCCAGGTCCAGGTCAGTAGAAAGCGCTTGCCTTGAAGCGTGCCGAGACGTTCCCTCAAGGTCATCAGCAACGCCAGTTCCTGGCAGGGGTGAACAATGGTCTCCATATTGATGACCGGCACCACCGAATAGCGGGCCAGCGTTCGAATCAGCCGGTCTTCGCGGTCCTGCTGCCAGTCCTTGAAGCCGGGAAAGGCCCTGAGCGCGATCAGATCACAATAACGCGACAGTACGCCGGCAGCCTCTGCGATATGTTCTTCGGCGTCGCCATCCATCACCGCGCCGGGACGAAACTCGATACCCCAGGCATCCTGGCCGGGCTGCAAAACCACCGCCAGCCCGCCCAGTTGCTGCATGCCCAATTCAAAAGACGTCCGGGTCCGCAATGAGGGATTCAGAAACAACAGCGCGATTGATCGGCCGCGCAGCAGCGCCTGGCACGGGTTTGCTTTCAACTCGGACGCCGTCGCAAGCAATTGGTTGATTGCCTGCGCGGACCAGTCGGCGGTGGTCAGGAAATGTTGCATCGGCCAGTCTCCTAAAAATGCCACCGGCCGAAATGAAAAACCCGGCCGATGGCCGGGTTTTCGTATTCGCTTGCTCTAAGACTTAATCAATGCAATACCACCCAGCCCGTTTTGCTACGGCGGCGCGGTCGCAGGTTGCGCGGTGCTGCTGTATTGACGGTCCGGTCTTTCATTGCGTTCATTAAGTTACCATTGAGCATATGGGCGGAAATTACTATAGAACTGGCCGGAACGCAAATAACTATTTTTTAATTAGCCGGAGAGACGGCCCGACAGCCGTGGCCCAGAAATAGCGCCACCCTAGGAGCGCCTCCAGGCGCGAACAGCTTTGTTTACAAGGAGTCTAGCGCCCGCGTCTTTCGTAGCGTAGGCGAAGCCAGATGGCGGTTTCACGACAGTGAAGAAGCCTTCTGGCGCAGCCGTTAAGCGCGTGCAGGTGGAGTCAGATGGCGGTTTCGCGATAGCGAAGAAGCCTTCTGACGGAACGGTTAAGCGCGTGCGGACGAAAACCGCAACCGCACGCCCCCAA
>JANQPM010000091.1 GCA_028289465.1 Lysobacterales bacterium
GTGTGACTTCGGCCAGCAACGATACCGGCCTCACGCAAATCCAGCAAGTCGCGTCCGTAGCCGCTGAGCCCCTGGGCCCACGGGTCCCGCGCGCCGCCGCCAAGCGACAGATTGACTACATCGACTTCGTCGTTGGCCGCCTGATCCAGAGCGGCCATAATGGCCGATGCGCTGCAGCCGTCTTCGTCCTGCGGTGTGGCCGGGTCGTCTTCGCGGCAAACCTTGTAGGAAATCACGTTGGCATGCGGCGCGACACCGGACAGGGTGAACACGTTTCCGGGCCCGCCGAAATTCAGTGAAACCGTCTGCCGGTTGCCGGCCGCAATACTGGCGACATTGGTGCCGTGAGAACTGGCGGCCTCGTCCCGGCCTTTGCTGTCATCGTCGGTGAAATTGTAAACGCCGATCAGCTTGTCATTGCAGAGCACTTCGGCGTCGCTGCAAAGCCCGAACTGCTGATTCCTGGGATTGGTGTGATTGTGGCCATCCGGTGCAACATCAGCGAAGGACGGATGATCCCAGTTGATGCCGGAATCGGCGATTCCGACCACGACGCCCTCGCCCTCGGTCTGCGGAATGCCGCCGGCACCGTTCCAGATATCCTCAGCGCCAATCCACGGCGGACCGGCGTCGGTATCCGGCTGATGAATATAGTTGCGCGCGACGCTCTTGACCTGCGGCATTTGGCGCAGCCGTTCTGCCTGGGCGGCATTCAGCCGGGCGGCAAAGCCGTTGGTCAGGTTACGATAGCGGAATTGCGGCGCGATCTGCAGGCCCATGCCCTGCTGAACCTGGCGTTGAAATTCACTGAAGCGATTGTCCAGATAGCTTTTGTACGCCTTGGCGGCCGGCGAATGCGGCCTCAGGCGTTTGTCGCCGGTTGCCTGCGGCGCGGTCGCTTCGTACCGGCTGCCGCCGGCCGATTCAAGCTGACCCATGCCTTTAAAGTGCACCAGCGCGGGTTCCCGGAATTCAACGATATAGGTCGTCTTGCCTTCCGCATCGAACGCTTCCAGCGCCGAATCTCCGGCTTGAACCGTACCGGCCACGGACCACGCCGCCAACACCGGCAGCAGGAGGTTTACTGACAATACCTTCGAACGGGTAATGAAAAGACGGGTTAATAACTTATTCAACATCACTGTCCCTCGTTTACTGGCTGCCGCAAAGTGACCAGTTCCTCGGCAGCAGTCGGGTGAATGCCAATCGTGGCATCCCACTGGGTTTTTCGCAATCCATTTTTAACCGCAACGGCAAAGCCCTGAACGATCTCCGGCGCGTCCGGCCCGACGACATGACAGCCGACCACGCGATCGGTCGCCGCATCGACGATGACTTTCATCAGCATCTTGCCGTCACGGCCGGACAAGGTATCCTTCATCGGCCTGAACGCTGATTGATAGACCCTGATACGACCGAAAAAGTCACCGGCTTCCTGCTCGCCGTACCCTACCGAACCGACAGGCGGCTGAGAAAACACCGCAGACGGCACAAAACGGTGATCCACCGGCCGCGGCGCATTGCCAAATTCGCTGTCGGCAAACGCGTGGCCTTCGTGAATGGCCACCGGCGTCAGGTTTATCCGGTCGGTCACGTCCCCGACGGCAAAAATATTGTCCGCCGAAGTCCGGGAAAACTCGTCCACTTCAATCGCGCCACCGGCATTGGTCGCGACACCGGCCTTCTCAAGACCGAGATCGCCGGTGTACGGCCGCCGACCGGTGCAGTACATCACCTGGTCAACGGTTAGGCGCTTATCGCCGGTCAGGTCGACCTGATACCCGCCATCCGCTTCGCGGATGCGCCGGACGTCGGTATTCAGGCGTACGTCGATACCTTTGCCGATCAGACCTTCAGTGACGGTCTGCCGAACATCGTCATCGAAACCCCGCAGCAGCGCGTCCCGGCGGTAAGCCTGAATGACTTCGCTGCCCATACCGTTAAAGATACCGGCGAATTCGCACGCGATATAGCCGCCGCCGACCACCAGAATGCGCTGCGGCAACCGCTCCAGGTGAAATGCATGGTCGGAAACGATCGCGTGTTCCGAGCCTTCGAAGTCCGGCACCCATGGACGCCCGCCGGTTGCAATCAGGATTTTCTCAGCAGACAGGGTACGGCCGGCGACATGAACATGATGTGAATCAAGCAGGCGACCGCGGCCTTCGAATAAACTGACGCCGGCGTTATCCAGCAGTTTCAGATACACGCCGTTCAAACGGTCGATTTCCTTGTCTTTGGCCGCAATTAACCGGGACCAGTCGAAACGGGCCTGCGGGACCTCCCAGCCATAGGCAGCCGCATCGGCGAATTCTTCGGAGAACCGGGATGCATAAACCAGCAGCTTTTTCGGTACGCAGCCTCGGATCACACAGGTTCCGCCGACCCGGCTTTCCTCGCAGATACCGACTTTCGCGCCATGGCCCGCGGCGATGCGGGCAGCCCGAACGCCGCCCGAGCCGGCACCGATCACAAACAAGTCAAAATCCGACATACTATGCTTCCAATGATTATTTTCAACGTACCCGGCTAACCATGCACTCAGACCGTCAAAGCGCGCTGCTGCGTGCATATTTCGCGACCTGCTATCGAGTCAGCGCGAAACACCGGCAGATCGACATTCGCATCGGCCGGACGGTGCCGGAAATTGGTACGCTGATCCGGGGCCGGACGCAAGCAAAGCGGCCATGGTACTACATCAGTGCGTTTAACCCGGAATCCAGAATGCTCGACGCGGCTGAAAACCGGCAGCGGCACCAGCACTTTCTGCAATGGCTGGATGAACACGGATACCGCCACTGGCCGGGGCGGGCTGTCGCTGACGACGGTCAGTGGCCGGACGAGACGGGGCTGCTGATAGCCGGCGGCGACATGGAGTTAGCGCGGTTCGCGCGCGACGAACTACAGCAATACGCCCTGGTCTGGGGCCGGCACGGTCAGGCCGCGCGGCTGTTGTTGCTGCAGGGTGGCTGGCCGCTGCAATCATTACCGAGTCCTGACCGGCAATTCGTGGACATCCTCGATGCCACCCCTTAGCATAGCGGCGACTATTCCGGATGAACCCCTACTGTATGAATCCCTGAAGAGCATGCTTAGCGTTCGGGAACTGCATTTTGAGCGGCATTATATGCCGGTTTTCGCGCCGTTGAGCTTCAGCCTGGCGGCCGGCGAACTATTGCTGGTCACCGGCGCCAACGGCGCCGGAAAGACCACCCTGCTGCGGCTCTTATCGGGCGCTCTGGAACCCACCGGCGGGCAAATCACCCGTCCGCCTCTACCCGTGGTCTTTATCGGCCACAGCCTTGGGCTGAAACAGGCATTGACAGTCACCGAAAACCTGCAGTTCATGCAGGGCTTTTGCGCTGCGCACACGCGTACCGCGGACTCGCTGTTGCATCAATTGGGTCTGGAAGCCGTTGCCGATCAAGCGGTCAGCACGCTGTCGGCAGGCCAGCGCAAGCGCTGTGCGCTGGCACGATTGCTGTTACAGCCGAATGCGCTGTGGCTGCTGGACGAGCCTTATGCCAATCTGGACCGGGCCGGGGTCGAACTGGTGAACCGAATACTCGAATCCCATCAGCGCCGCCAGGGTATCGCCGTGGTCGCCAGCCACGGCCAGTTGCTGCCGGAAAATCTGCACTACCGCGAACTGGAGGTCACTCCGGGAGCGATCGATGACTGAGGCCGGCAACACCGGCCGCGCGTTCTGGGCGCTGCTGCGGCGCGATTTCCAACTGGTGATCCGCAACCGCGGCGAGTGGCTGCAGCCGCTGTTCTTTCTGATGGTGGTCGTATCCCTGTTCCCGCTCGGTCTCGGACCGGGCCCGAATCTGCTGGCCCGGATCGCGCCGGGCGTGATCTGGATCGGCGCGCTGCTGGCCAGCATCCTCTCCCTGGACGCGCTGTTCCGCAGCGACTTCGAAGACGGTTCACTGGAGCAATTGGTGATCAGCGGCCAGCCGCTGAGCCTGCTGCTCAGCGCAAAGCTGCTGGCCCACTGGCTGGTTACCGGCGTGCCGATCGTGTTGCTGTGCCCATTGCTCGGTTTGTGGATGAATCTGCCCGGCGACGCGCTACCGGTACTGATCGCGTCGCTGCTGCTGGGTACGCCGATCCTGACCCTGATCGGCGGCATCGGTGCAGCGCTGACCGTGGGTCTGCGCCGCGGCGGCCAGCTTCTGTCCCTGCTGGTGCTTCCGCTGCTGGTGCCGGAATTGATTTTGGCCACCAGTGCCGTTACATCTGTAGCAGACGGCCTGAATGCCGCCGGCCATCTGCTGTGGCTGGCGGTACTGTTGATTCTGGCTGTAACGCTGGCACCGTTTGCCTGTGCCGCTGCAGTGAGGATCAGCGTTTCCTGAATTGCCTATGAATCTGACCCTATGAATTCGACGCCATGAATCCGATCGTTCGATTTATTCACCAAACGGGCTCGCCGGCTTATTTCTACCGCCTTTCCGGACGCTTGATTCCGTGGCTGTGGGCGGCGTTTGTTCCGCTGGCGGCATGGGGGCTGATCCAGGGCTTGTTTTTCGCCCCGACCGACTATCTGCAAAAGGAAACCTACCGCATCATCTATATTCATGTGCCGAGTGCGTGGATGTCGATGATGATTTACGCGGTGATGGCCATACTCGGCATGATCGGGCTGATCTGGCGGATACGAATCGCCGAACTGCTGGCCATTTCCTGCGCGCCGATCGGTGCTGCCTTCACGACGGTTGCGCTGATTACCGGTGCGCTCTGGGGCAAACCCACCTGGGGCACCTATTGGGTCTGGGACGCGCGGCTGACTTCCGAACTGGTACTACTGTTCTTGTACCTCGGCGTGATGGGTCTGTACGCAGCCATCGACGAGCCGCGAAAAGCCGCCCGGGCTGCTGCGCTGCTGGCCATGGTCGGCCTGGTCAATCTGCCGATTATTCATTTCTCGGTAGAATGGTGGAATACGCTGCACCAGGGGCAGACGATTAAATTGATCGGAAAAAGCACCATTGACACCCGCATGCTGGTGCCGCTGCTGGTCATGGCCGTCGCGACCAAGTTCTTTTTTGCCGCGAACCTGCTGACCCGCGCCCGCAACCAGTTGCTGCACCAGGATCGCCGCAAGCGCTGGACAAAAGCGGTGCTTGGCGGCGAACCCGGCATCGGCGAGGCCGCCTCATGATCGACCATATGCCGTTTATCGTCGGCGCCTACGCCGCTTTCTTCATCGTGCTGGCCTACACCGCGGCCGCGCCGGTATTGCGCGGACGACGCATCCGGCAGGCGGTGCGCCGCTACCAGCAACGCCTTAAAACAGCATCTGAGCAACCCGGGAAGAGACCATGACGCCGACCCGTAAACGACGTCTTATCACGATATTGCTGGTACTGGCCGGCGTGGCATCCGCCGCGGTGGTTGCCAGCTTCGCACTGAAGCAGAACATGCTGTACTACATCCATCCGAGCGAAGTGCTGGCCCAGTCGTTGCCGCCGGAGCGGCAGTTCCGGCTCGGCGGGCTGGTGGTCAATGACAGCGTGCAGCGGGCCGGGGATTCGCTGGCTGTCCGTTTCAGCGTCACAGACTGCAGCGCGGTCATTCCGGTTTCCTACGACGGCATACTGCCCGACCTGTTCCGCGAAGGCGAAGCGGTGATCGCCATCGGTTCGCTGAACGCCGACGGGGTCTTCCAGGCCAACGAGGTACTGGCCAAGCATGACGAAAACTACATGCCGCCGGAAGTCGCCGAAACGCTGAAGACCGCCGGCCCGGCATGCGCGGAGAGTGCGCTTGACCGCTGAACTGGGTCAGATCGCACTGATTCTGGCGCTGATCTTCGCGCTGGTTCAGGCGTTCGTACCGCTGTGGGGCGCATGGCGCGGCCAGGAGAATATGATGGCCATCGCCCGTCCGGCGGCCTTCGGACAATTCTGCTTCGTTGCGTTTGCGTTCGCGCTGCTGACCAGCGCGTTCGTCAACCAGGATTTTTCCGTCGAATATGTGGCTCGCAACAGCAATTCCCTGTTGCCGCTGGTTTACCGCATCTCGGCCGTTTGGGGCGCCCATGAAGGTTCGCTGCTGCTGTGGGCGCTGATCCTCAGCGGCTGGACCTTGGCGGTCGCGGCCGGCAGCCGCCACCTGCCACAGACTTTCGCTGCGCGCGTGCTGGCGGTAATGGGCATCATCAGCATCGGCTTTCTGCTGTTCAGCCTGCTGACTTCAAACCCGTTCAGCCGCTTGCTTCCATCACCGGTGGACGGTAACGACCTGAATCCGCTGCTGCAGGACCCGGGGCTGATCATCCATCCGCCGATGCTGTACATGGGCTATGTCGGGTTTTCGGTCGCGTTCGCGTTCTCCGTCGCAGCGCTGCTGTCCGGAAAAATCGACCGCGACTGGGTGCGCTGGTGCCGGCCATGGACTCATCTCGCCTGGGCTTTTCTGACCGTCGGCATCGCGCTCGGAAGCTGGTGGGCCTATTACGAACTCGGCTGGGGCGGCTGGTGGTTTTGGGATCCGGTAGAAAATGCGTCGTTCCTGCCGTGGCTGGCCGGTACCGCACTGATTCATTCTCAGGCGGTCACCGATAAACGCGGCACGTTTCAGGGCTGGACCCTGCTGCTTGCGATTTGCGCGTTTTCGCTGAGCCTGCTCGGTACCTTTCTGGTCCGCTCCGGCGTGCTGACCTCGGTCCATGCATTTGCCAGCGACCCGACCCGCGGGCTGTTTATTCTGGCGTTTTTAGGTCTGGTGACCGGCGGCGCGTTGCTGCTATACGCGCTGCGTGCGCCAAAGACCGTCACCGGCGGCCAGTTCGCCGGCTGGTCGCGGGAAACCCTGCTGCTGATCAATAATCTGTTTCTGACTGTTGCCGCCGCGATGGTGCTGATCGGTACCCTGTACCCGCTGCTTATCGACGCCCTCGGGCGCGGCAAGATTTCGGTTGGCGCACCCTATTTCGGCTTGATGTTCATTATGTTAACCGCACCGCTGGTGCTGGTTATGCCGTTCGGCCCGTTTACCCGCTGGAAGCAGGACGGGCTGCGACGGGTATTGACCCGACTGGGTCTGCCGCTGCTGGCCGCACTCTCAGCCGGCGGCATCACCGCAATCGCAGCGCCGGAATCCGGGCTGCGCGGCATTGCCGGCGTGGCCGGCGGCGTCTGGCTGATCGCCGGCAGCCTGGTCTACGCCTTCGGGCGCATCGCCCGCCAGCGCGGCTGGCAATTGCCGCGTGGCGAACTGGCCATGAGCCTTGCGCATATCGGCGTCGGCGTGTTCGTGATCGGCGTGTCGATGACCGAAACCATCAGCACCGAAAAACACCTGGCAATGAACCCGGGAGACCAGGCCGATATCGCCGGCTACGCATTTGAGTTCCGCGGTACCGAGGTGCTGCGCGGACCGAACTGGGTCGCCGATCAGGGCCACTTCATCGTGCGGTCCGGCGAGCGGATTGTCGCGCAGCTCTATCCGCAGAAAAGGCACTACCGGGCCGGCGGCGATATCATGACGGAATCGGCCATCGACCCCGGAATTACGCGCGATTTGTATATCAGCCTGGGCGAACCGCTGGACGACCAGGGCCGGCGCTGGGCCGTGCGTATCTACCATAAGCCGTTCGTTCGCTGGATCTGGCTCGGCGCATTGCTGATCGCATTCGGCGGCCTGCTGGCCGCCACCGATCGCCGCTACCGCCGTTATCGCCGAACCGGGGCGGTCGATGCCGTTTCCGACGACGGCACGGCGAGAAGCCTCGCATGAAACGCTTTTTCCCGCTGCTTTCATTTGCCGGACTGGCCGTGCTGCTGTTTTTCGGTCTGGGCAACGCCGACCGCAAGCAGATCGTTCCGTCACCGCTGATCGACCGCCAGGCCCCGGCGTTCCAATTGCCGGTGCTCGACCAGCCGGAGCGCCTGATCAGCCGCGACGAATTGCTCG
Source organism: Lysobacterales bacterium (assembly GCA_028289465.1). Lineage (GTDB taxonomy): Bacteria > Pseudomonadota > Gammaproteobacteria > Xanthomonadales > SZUA-36 > JANQPM01. Next base: position 7,924 of record JANQPM010000091.1, read on the forward strand.
GCCAGGCCTACCTGCTGAATGTCTGGGCCAGTTGGTGCCCCCCTTGCCGGCTGGAACATAATATCGTCACCCAACTGGCCATAGACGGGCCGTTGCCGGTGTATGGTCTGAACTACAAGGACGAGCCGGACGATGCGCAGCGCTGGCTGCAGACCCTGGGCAATCCGTATGCGCTGATCCTGGCAGACCGGACCGGGCGCACCAGTATTGATTTCGGCGTGTACGGCGCGCCGGAGACCTTTCTGATCGATGCTGCAGGTCATATCCGCTATAAATTTGTCGGCCCGCTGACGGCCGAAACGGTCGAGCACGAGCTCCTGCCGGCGATCGCGGCGCTGGATACCGGGCAGCGGGGCTCACCATGATCGGCCGCATGCGAATATTGGGCCCCACGCTGCTGATTATGGCGCTGCTGTTGATCCCGCTGCTGCTGATCGCGCCGTCCGGCGCCGCAGACGAGCCGCTGGAATTTCTATCGGCGCAGGAAGAACAGCGCTTCAATCGCCTGATCGAAGAACTGCGCTGCTTGGTCTGCCAGAACCAGAACCTGAAGGACTCCGACGCACCGCTGGCCAAAGATTTGCGGCTGCAAGTCCTGGAGCAGATGCGGGCCGGCAACGACGATGCCGCGGTCAAGCAGTTCCTGGTCGAGCGATACGGCGATTTCGTGCTCTACCGCCCACCGGTTCAATCCAATACCTACCTGCTGTGGCTGGGCCCGGTCTTTCTGCTGCTGCTCGGCGGCGCAATCGTTTACCGCACAGTGCGCCGGCACCGCGATGGCGACCCGGATCGGGAAGGCGTGCAATGACGCTGGGCTTTTGGCTGATTAGCGCCGCGCTGATATCGCTGGCCTGCGCGATCCTGCTGATCCCGCTATGGCGCGGCAACCGGCGGCCATTGAAGTTGTCCGTGGTGCTGGCGTTGTTTATTCCGGTGCTGACCGTCGGCCTGTACTTGATGGTCGGCACACCGGCTGCGCTGAGTCCGGCCCGGGTGGCGGACGATCAGCCGGTGGTCGAATTGGACGATGCGATCGCCGCATTGCAGCAAAGGCTGCAGCAGCAACCGGATAATCTGGATGGCTGGCTGTTGCTGGGCCGAAGCTACCGCACGCTGCAGCGCTATGCCGAAGCCGAGCAGGCTTTTCGAGCGGCGCTGGCGCTCGACGAGGAAAATCCAGTCGTACAGGTGGAACTGGCCGAGGCGATGACCTTCGCCGCCGGTCAGCCGCGCTTTTCGGACCCGGCAATCGCGCTGCTGGAACGCGCTGTCGCGAGCGATCCGGAACTGCAAAAAGGTATCTGGCTGCTGGGTATCGCGGCCGCTCAAAACGGCCAGGATCGGCAGGCCATTGCCCACTGGCAGCGGCTGATGACCTTGCTGGAGCCGGGATCGTCGGTGGCCGCCACAGTATCCGAGCAGATTGGGATCGCACGGCAACGCCTGGCGAATCCCGGCGGGCAGGCCCCGGCAACCAATCTGCCAGGCCTGAGTCTTCGCATCACATTGTCCGATCAGATGGTTCAAAACGCTGCAGCCGGCAGCGTGCCGGGCGTCACCGCCTTATTCGTCATTTTAAGAGCAACCGGAACGCAGGGCATGCCGTTGGCCGCACGCCGCATCGCCGGCCCGCAATTTCCGCTGGAGTTGAGAATCACCGATCGTGACCTGCTGCAACCGGGCTCGTCACTGGCCGAACTGCAGCGCCTGGCGGTCAGCGCACGGCTGTCTTTCGCCGGCACGCCGGCGGCCAGCGCGGGCGACTTGCAATCCGAGACTATTACCCTCGACGGACTGCCCGGATCTGCCGTTGAGCTAGAATTGAATCAGGTCGTCGCCCTTCCATAGCGCCCCGAACGCGAATATTCGACAGGAGAACATCATGAAATTCCGCCTTGCGATCCGATGCCTGACCACCGTATTGCTGGCCGGCTTTTTCACAGTCGGGCAGGCCCAGGAGAACCCGGTACAGTTCCAGACCATCAAATTATCGGACCAGGTCTATATGCTGCGCGGCCGGGGTGGCAATGTCGGTATTTCGGCCGGAACGGACGGCGTGTTTATCATCGACGACCAGGTCGCGCCGATCACAAGCGAACTGCAGGCGGCCATCGCCAAGGTCAGTCAGCAGCCGATCCGCTTTGTGATCAATACGCACTATCATGGCGACCATACCGGCGGCAACGAGGCAATTGGCGCTACCGGTGCGGTCATCGTTGCTCATGACAAGGTTCATCAGCGCATGAGTACCGACCAGTTCAACAATTTCTGGAATGAAACCACCCCGGCCTACCCGAAAGGTGCGCTGCCGGTGGTCAGTTTCAGCGAGCGGGTCACCTTGCATCTGAACGGCGAGGCCGCCACCGTCTACCATGTGCCGAACGCCCATACGGACGGTGACGGCATCGTGCATTTTCCGCGCAGCAATGTCATTCACATGGGCGATCTTTATTTCAACGGTCTGTATCCGTTTGTCGATCTGGACGGCGGGGGCACCGTGCAGGGAATGATCGCCGGCGTGAAACTCGGCTTGTCGCTGGCCAACGAGGACACCAAGATCATCCCGGGCCACGGCCCGTTATCCACTACCGCCGAACTCAAGACATACTGCGATTTCCTGGTCCGGGCAACGGCCAATGTGCAGGCGCTGGTGGACCAGGGCGCGTCGCTGGAAGCCGCGATCGAGGCCCGGCCGACCGCTGACTGGGATGAATCGCTGGGCAAGGTCTGGATCACTCCGGCTCAATGGGTGACCTTCATCTACAACAGTCTGACCGGTAAAACCACATACACCCGTATCGACGCCAACCAGTGATTTTTGGTGGCGCCGGCGACCATGGCCGGGCGGATCAATACACCGAAAATCGTTGCCGTTGACGGGGAAATTGGGCACACTAGCGCGCAGAGTGCGTTCTAGTGGCCTGAAAACAGTTCACAAGGCCTCTAATTTGCTGCGTTTTTGCAGCAATCATTACCGATTGATTTTTGCTATTGGTTGATCGGGGGTGGAATTCTAACAATGGCAGTATTTATTGATTGAGTTTGGAAATGAATATTTATGTTGGAAACGTGTCATTTAAAATGACCGACGATGAACTCCGAGATACGTTTAGCAGTTTCGGTGAAGTGTCTAGTGCCAAAATCATCCGTGATCGTGAAACCAATCGGTCCCGCGGATTCGGTTTTGTCGAAATGCCTGACGATAACGACGCTAAAACCGCTATTGAGGAAATGAACGGCAAAGATATCGGCGGTCGTCCGCTGGTCGTTAATGAAGCCCGCCCTAGAAAACAATTCTAAAAGCAAATCGAATCGCCAGAATTCGAAGCAAAGCCGGCCACTGGCCGGCTTTTTTATTGGCGTCAGTCGATCAGCGTTTCTCGAATTTCAGCGTCATGCGGTCCGACTCGCCGATCGCGCGATATTTTTCACCATCGTCGCCTTCCGGCAGCCGCAGGCGAGGTGGCAGCGTCCATACTCCGTTCGGGTGATCGGCCGTATCCCGGGGGTTCGCGTTGACCTCTGACTTGGCGACCAGCCGAAAGCCGGCCGCCTCCACCAGACGGATCATTTCGGCTTCGTTGACATAGCCGTTCCTGGCCTGCGGGTCGATCGGCAGCGCCGGGTTAGCCCGGTGGTCGATGACCCCAAAATACCGCCCGGTTTCAGCGCCGCGTGCACAGACTGCAAGACTTCATCGAAAATGCCGTCGCGCAGCCAGTTATGCGCATTGCGGAAGGTCAGCACCATGTCGGCCCGGCCATGCGTCGGCATTTGGTTGTCCACGCCGATCTCCATCGAAACCACCTGCACTTTGCCGAAGACTTCAGCCTCGTCTGCGATACGCTGCTCGAATGCAGCCCGCGAACGTTTGAAATAATTGGCCAGGCGATGTTCGGAAATCGGCGAGAAATGGGCCGCAACGTAGTGGCCGTCGTCTTTCAGCAGCGGCGCCAGGATTTCGGCATACCAGCCGCCGGCCGGCCACAATTCGACCACGCACATATCCGGTTCGATACCGAAGAATTCCAGCGTCTGGTAAGGATGGCGGAAATTGTCGCGGGCACGGTTGGCCGGATCGCGCCAGGCACCCTCCACCGCGGCCGCAAGCGCCGCGGCCCGAGTATCCGCCGGCGCGGACTCAGACGCGGCATCGGGCAGGGTCTCGGGCCGGTCAGCCGGCGATGGTGTCGACGCGCAGCCCGCCAACAGGCCGGCAAAGGCCACTATCGTGATTAACTGTACTTTCATTTCGATTCTCCCTGATGTTTGAGGCCGACGCGGACACGGTATAGCGGCTGGCCGCTGGCCTGATACTTGGCTTCGAACGGCGTCAGCGGCTCCACTGCCGGCAGCCGCTCCGGTGTTGCTGTCTGCCCGGAGAGCGCGAACGCCGCCATCGCAAATTCCCGTGCATAAATTTCCCAGTTGGTTCTCAGTTCAAAATCCCCGCCCAGGCCTAACAAGACCGGAAAGACCGGATGTGCATGCCAGCGCTGGCGCAATTGCGATGTCTTCGGGTACGGGTTCGGATACAGCAGACAGTGCCGTGCCGGCCTCAGTCCGGCACCGAACGCCAGGCGCCAAAAACTGCCCAGCCGGGCCCGCAGCCAGATGCAGCGGCCATCCCGGGCCAGCGGTTGATCGGCGCGGGTATTTCTCAAGCCATATCGCGCCAGACGCGCTCGCGAGCGATCCACGCCAACCACCCAGTGGTCGGGAAACGCCGCTGCCAGCCGGGCACTGGAAATTCCGGTGCCGCACCCTGAATCCAGCAGCAGCGGTCGCCGGGGAGCCTCCTGCAATATCGGCAGCAGCGCTTCAAAGGCGGCCACACTGGCTTGATGCAGCGGTGCCCGGTAGGCGCAGCGGGCGTGTTTTTCCACAACATCCAGGAGCCGCTCATGCGGACCCGTCTGACGGCTGCTGATCGTACCGGTCGATGCGCCCGAGGTAATCGTCTGACTGCCTGCCGAAATCATCACCCGGTCATTGTATCGCGTTCCCGGACCGCTTCGCATGGGTGACTTTGCCCCCCCTTTTCGGTATAACGGCACTCCGTATTTGCCGGACATCGTTCAAACGCCGCCCATGACACCAGCCACCTTGAAACTGGAGCATACCGGGGAATTTATCATGCACCGCGGCGGACGCCTGCCCGGCCTGCAACTGGCGTTCGAAACCTGGGGCGAGTTGGATTCCAGCGCATCGAATGCGGTGCTGCTGTTTACCGGCCTGTCCCCGGGCGCGCATGCGGCATCCAGCGAACTGGACCCCAAACCGGGCTGGTGGGAACCGGTGATCGGCCCCGGCAAAGCGGTCGATACGCGCCGCTTTTTCGTGGTTTGCATAAACTCGCTGGGCAGTTGCAAAGGCTCGACCGGCCCGGCCAGCATCAACGCGGCAACCGGCCGGCCATGGCGACTGGATTTTCCGGAACTCAGCATCGAGGATATCGCCGCTGCCGCCCAACTGGTACTGGACGCGCTGGGTATTTCCCGGCTGAAAGCGCTGATCGGGCCGTCTATGGGCGGTATGACCGCACTGGCCTATCTACATCGTTTCCCGGACCGGGTCGACCATTTGCTGAGCATTTCCAGCGCGCCCGCGGCGGAACCGTTTTCGATCGCTATTCGGTCGCTGCAGCGGGAAGCCATCGTCACCGATCCGAACTTCAATCACGGACAGTATGACGACGAGCACTGGCCGTGGAACGGCATGCGCCTGGCACGCAAGCTCGGTATGATCTCCTACCGCTCGGCCGGCGAGTGGCGCGAGCGCTTCGGGCGCGATCACCAGCAGCGCTACGAGCCCACGGCGTTCGGCATGAACTTCCAGATCGAATCCTATCTGGAGGCCGCCGCCGAGAAATTCATCGGCCAGTTCGACCCTACGTGCTACATCTACTTGTCCCGCGCAATGGACTGGTTTGACTTGTGTCATGGCTGTCCCGGCTTTTATCAGGCAATGTCCGGGGTGAAACTCAAGACGGCCTGCGTGATCGGCGTAGACAGCGACATTCTGTTTCCGCTACACCAGCAACGGGAAATCGCCGAAGGGCTGGAACGCCTGGGCGCATGCCCGCAATTTCACGCGCTGCCATCGACACAAGGCCACGATGCGTTTCTGGTAGACTACGACCGGTTTACGCCGGTAATCGCCGACTATTTCTTATCCATCGACTAAATGCCACCAAGACGGCATGCACCGAGGCTTGACATGGGACTGAATTTTGCAGGTAAAGACATCCTGATCGACCGAATCAACCGGGCCGTCGGCAACGATTGTCCGTACGAAATCACCACCTGTCTGCGCAAGGCGCTGTGCGATTGCATCGGGGATTCCGACATCCGGCTGCCCGATGTGGTCTTTCAGCCGATCAGCGACCGCTACGCGCGGCGCGAGATCCATTCCGACCCTGAGCGCGGTTACTGCGTGATCGCGATGACCTGGGGTCCTGGCCAGGGCACGCCCATTCACGACCACAGCGGCATGTGGTGCGTCGAAGGCGTCTGGTCGGGTTGCATCGAAGTGGTGCAATACCAGTTGCTGGACCAGGAAGGCGACCGGTTCCGCTTCGAGCAGGTCGGGTCCATCATGGCCGGCTGCGGCAGCGCCGGCAGCCTGATTCCGCCACACGAGTACCACACCATCTGCAATGCAGACCAGGATAAACCCGCGGTTTCGCTGCACATTTACAGCGGCCCGATGACGAGCTGCAATATCTTTGAGCAACGCGACAGCGACTGGCATATTCGCGTCGCCCGCCGGCTCAGCCTGGATTAGCGAGCGGCACCGGAGCCATTCGGGACGGCACTTGCCAGCGCGCCCTATTTCCTTATACTAGGCGCCCTTCCCCCGATGCCGGGGTGGCGGAATTGGTAGACGCACCGGATTCAAAATCCGGCGGGGTAACACCCGTGAGAGTTCGAGTCTCTCCCTCGGCACCAAATATCGTAACGTAAAAACAACCACCTATTCCTTCTAGGAACGGTAGCAATTCAGTAATCGACTTCAAACATCGTAACGATAAAACAACCACCCTGTTCCTCTATGAACGGTAGCAATTCAGCCATCGACTTCAAACCCCATAACTACCCCCTGAACTGCCCAAGGTCAAAGCCTTACGAAGCTACAAAGCATCCCGACACTGGCGTATGAGCAGGACGCGTCCCCATAGCGTAGACTGTTGCCCAACCCCGAAGAAGCTCTGGAGCTGTTTGAGATGAAGTGGCAGGCACTGATTTGGATCGCGGTGATGGCCTTGGTCTCGGTTGGTGTTGCTGAGGCCAGCCCTGAGTCCACGCACGTCAAACGTGCCCTGAGCCCGAGTGCGTTCGGCGAGCACCTGGCGGAGCAGGCAGGAGCCGATCATCGGATGGATTGGAAAGAGCCAGGGGTCGCCCGGCTCCAGGCGCCGATGCAGGACTTGGTCGCCGAAATCGATCGGCTGGGCCTGAGCCTGATCTCGGACAGCAAGGACGAGCCTGGCCAGTTGCGCTTACAGCCAGTCCGTGTCGGCCGCGGCACCCAGCGGCATCCCATCGGTGCGGGCCAGGTCAGCATGCAAGGGTCGCTGGTGCGGTTGAGTCGACCCGGTTTGATCGAGGAATTCAGGTCCAGCAGCCAGGGTATCCGCCAGGACTTCGTTCTCCAGGAGCGCCTGCCCGGGAGTACGCCGCTGCGCTTGGAACTGCAATTGGTGGGCGCGACGGCCGAGCTTCATGAAGAGGGTGTCCGCCTGCGTCTCGATGCCAGCGGCCGCGAGCTCGACTACGGCCGTCTACTGATCACGGATGCGACCGGCCAGGCCCTCTCCGGGCACTTCGAGGTGATGGGCGAGCACCTGCTGGTGATCCAGGTCCAAGATACCACCGCGCGCTACCCGATCCGCATCGACCCAACCTTCACCGACAGCCAATGGCAGTCGATCGCCGCGCCCTTCGCGGACGGCGTGAACGACAATATCTTCGCGCTGGCCTGGGACAGTGCCAATGGCCATCTCTACGCCGGCGGCGACTTCACAACCGCTGCCGGCGTCGCGGCAAACCGCGTCGCCCGCTGGGACGGCTCGCAGTGGGAGCGACTGAGCGGAGGCGTGAACAACACCGTCCTGGCCCTGGCCTGGGACAGCGCCAGTGGCCACCTCTATGCGGGGGGCACGTTCACCACGGCGAGCGGCGTTGCCGTGAACGGCATCGCCCGCTGGGACGGGACCAACTGGACGGCCCTGGGCTCGGGCGTGATCACTCGTCAGGTCTGGGCTCTGGCCTGGGACGGTGCCAATGGCCATCTTTACGCCGGCGGACCCTTCAGCACCGCGGGCGGCGTCCCTGCAGAACACATCGCCCGGTGGGATGGCAGCGCCTGGTCGGCACTCGGTACGGGATTGAACGATTCTGTCCTGGCCCTGGCCTGGGACGGCGCCAATGGCCACCTCTATGCCGGAGGTCGGTTCTTCAGGGCGGGCACCATTATCACGGATAGTGTCGCACGATGGGATGGCAGCGCCTGGTCGGCCCTGGGCTTGGGGACGAACAACGAGGTCCGGGCATTGGCCTGGGACGCCACCAATGGCGAGCTCTATGCCGGGGGTGTTTTCACGACCGCTGGTGGCGCCCCAGCCGATCGCGTCGCCCGCTGGGATGGCACCGCGTGGTCCGCACTCGGCCTGGGAGTGGACAGTTTCGTCTTTGCCCTGGCCTGGGACAACGTCAACGGGCACCTGTATGTGGGGGGCGACTTCACCACGGCCGGCGGCGCCGCGGCCAGCCGCATGGCCCGGTGGGACGGCAGCGTTTGGTCCGCACTGGGCACCGGGATGAACGGCTTCGTTCGGGCCCTGGCCTGGGACGGCGCCAGTGGCGACCTGTATTCAGGAGGCTTCTTCACCGACGCCGGTGGTCTTGCGCTCAACCGCGCTGCGCGGTGGGATGGCACCGCCTGGTCCGCACTGGGCTCGGGGGTGAGCAGCGAGGTCCATGCCCTGGCCTGGGATGGCGCCAATGGCCACCTATATGCAGGGACCACCTTCATCACGGGTGGCGGTATCGTGTTCAGCCACATCATCCGGTGGGACGGCAGCGCCTGGTCCGCACTGGGCTCGGGAATGGACAGTCCCGTCTTGGCCCTGGCCTGGGATGGCGTCAATGGCCACCTGTATGCGGGGGGCGAATTCACCACCGCGGGTGGCATCGCGGCCAGTCGCATCGCCCGGTGGGACGGCAGCGCCTGGTCCACACTGGGTTTAGGCGTGAACAATGAAGTCCGAGATCTCGCCTGGAACGGCGCCAGCGGCGACCTCTATGCGGGGGGCACTTTCACCATGGCTGGCGGTGCCCCAGCCGGTAGCATCGCCCGGTGGGACGGCAGCGCCTGGTCCGCACTGGGCTCGGGGACGAACGGTCTCGTCAACGCTCTGGCCTGGGATGGCGCCAACGGCCACCTCTATACAGGGGGCATCTTCACGACCGCGGGTGGCGTGCCCGCCTTCAGTGTGGCCCGCTGGGACGGTAGCGCCTGGTCAAGCTTGGCCTCTGGAACCGGCGGAGGCGTCCGGGCCTTGGCCTGGGACGACGCCAATGGCCACCTGTATGTGGGGGGAACTTTCATTGTCCCCGGCGTCTTGGGGGCCGACAACATCGCCCGGTGGGATGGCAGCGCCTGGTCCGCACTGGGTTCGGGCATGAACGCCCTCGTCACCACCCTGGCCTGGGACGGCACCAATGAGCACCTGTTTGCGGGGGGACCCTTCGACACCGCCGGCCGCGTGGCGGCGAACCGCATCGCCTGTTGGGACGGAACCGGCTGGGTGCCCCTGGGCTCAGGGACTATCGGTGAACCCCTGGCCCTGGTCTGGGATAGCGCCAATGGTCATCTATACGCGGGCGGCACCTTCACCTCCGCCGGCAATCAGCCGGCCCGGGTTGCACGGGCGAACTTGGGCGTTGCGTTCGCCACCGCTACCGATGGTATGGGCAATGGCGACACCACCGGCTCCACCCCCGATGGCGCCTACTTTGGAGGCACCCCGATCACCCTGGTGGCGACGCCTGATGCCGACAGCGACTTCGCAGGCTGGTCGCCGGCTATTTGTGTCGATGGTTTCAGCCTCGGTGGCCCCACCACCTGCACGGCCACCTTCACGCTCAGGAGCTATGCCTTCGCCACCGCCACTGCAGGCACGGGTTCGGGCAGCACCGCGGGCTCGACACCCAATGGCACGTACGACCACGGTACCCCGATCTCGTTGGTGGCCACGCCTGCTCCCAATAGCGAATTCACGGGCTGGATGCCTGCCGGCTGCGTCGATGGCTTCAGCCTCGAGGCGGACACCACCTGCACGGCCACCTTCACGCTGAGGAACTACGCGTTCGCGACCGCCACCGCCGGCACGGGCAACGGCAGCACCGCGGGCAGCACCGGCGACGGCACCTACGATCACGGCACGCCCATCACCCTGGTGGCGACGCCCGATGCCGACAGCGACTTCGCAGGTTGGTCACCGGCAACTTGTGTTGATGGCTTCAGCCTGGAGGCTGACACCACCTGCACGGCGGAGTTCACACTGCGGACGTACGCGTTCGCGACGGCCACGACCGGCGCGGGCGCGGGCAGCACCGCGGGCAGCACCGCCGACGGCACCTACGATCAGGGCACCCCGATCACCCTGGTTGCGACGCCCGATGTGGGTAGCGACTTCGCAGGCTGGTCGCCGGCGAGCTGCGTCGATGGGTTTAGCTTGGAGGCGAACACAACGTGCACGGCCACCTTCACCCTGAGGACCTACACCTTCGCGACGGCCACCACCGGCACAGGCTCGGGCAGCACCGCGGGCACCACCGCCGATGGCGCCTATGATCACGGTACTCCCATCACCCTGGCCGCCACGCCCGATGCGGGTAGCGACTTCGCAGGCTGGTCGCCGGCAACTTGTGTCGATGGCTTCAGCTTGGAGGCCGACACGACGTG
>JANQPM010000094.1 GCA_028289465.1 Lysobacterales bacterium
CCGGCGGGACGTGGTGACGCTGGCGATGCCGCTCCTCGGCGCCTTGATCTACCGGGCCGAGGTCGATGCGCCGGCCAGCGCCGAAATCCGCTATCGCACTACCGCGTTCAACGGCGAGGACGATCCGGCGCTGAACGTGCTGGCCGAGGTGCTGTCCGGCAAGACCGGGCGTCTGTACAAGCGCATGGTGCTGGAAGACAAAATCGCAACCCAGGCCGGCGCAAGTGCCGGGAGTCAGAAATACGACGGCAGCTTCAGTCTGTTTGCCGAAGGGGTCGCAGACGCCAGTCCGGACCAGTTGCGTTCGGTGCTGCTGGAAGAACTCGAGAAAATCAAGCAGGACGGCATTACCGACTATGAACTGGAAAAAGTGCAAAACCAGTTGACCGCGGATATGTTCCGGCGTCTGGAAGACAATTTCTTTCTGCTGATACAACTGCTGTTCTACGACGGCCTGCGTGACTGGCAGTCGATGGATACCGCGTTCGAACGCATCCGCGAGGTCAGCAAGGCCGACGTTAAGGCGGTAGCCGAAAAATACCTGGTTGCGGATAACCGCGCGAGCAAGCTGTATACGCGCAAGGCTTCGGCCGAACCGGAGGATCCCGAACTGGCAGCCTTCGATACCCAGCAGAAGCAGATTATTCAGGCCATGCTGGGTCAGATGGAGCAGTTGCCGGCCGAAGAGATACCGCAGGCCCTGGAACAGCTGCAGGGCTTCAAGTCGCAGGCACCGGAAGAAGCCCAGGCGGCGCTGGACTATGTGATCGGCAAACTCGAAGAAAGATTAGCGCAGTAACGGAGGCATCGGCATGAAAACGACGATATTGAAAATAACCGCCGGCGCTCTGGCTGCGGTACTGGTATTGACCCTGAGCACCGGACAGGCACAGGCGCGCCGCGCCAAGCTGGTCGATCATCCGAACAAGCTGGAATTCCCGGCCCGCTCCATCGACATTCCGGCGAGCGCCGAGTACCGTCACGAACTGGCTGGCGGTAACGTGGCCTATATCGTGCCTGACAACAGTCTGCCGCTGGTAAAGATCAGCGTTCTCTCCAGAGCCGGAAGCTATCTGCTGAGTTGTGAGGATGCAGGGTTGAGCGGGCTGACCGGAACCATGCTGCGCGACGGCGGCACCCGCGAGCTGAGCCCGGAAGAACTGGATGAGCGGCTGGATTTTCTGGCCACCAACATCAGTACCGGTATCGGAGCAACCTCGTCTTCCGCATCGCTGGATACGCTGACCGTCAATCTGGATGAGAGCCTGGATTTGCTGTTTGACATCCTGTCCGAGCCGCGTTTCGATGCCGAGCGGCTGGCGATTAACCAGGCCAAGGTCATCGAACGCTTCAAGCAGCGCAACGATGACACGCGTAGCATCGGACCCAGGGTCTGGTCGGGTTTGATCTACGGCGACGGGTTTTTCCTGAACAACCGCGCGACCGAAGCGCAAGTGAATGCGATTACCGTCGAGCGCATGCAGGCGCTGGCATCACGGGTGTTTGCGAACGGCCACTTGGTGATCTCGGTCAGCGGCGACGTTGACCCGGAAAGCATGCGGGACAAGCTCAATGCCGAGCTCGCCCGCTTGCCGGCCGGCGCCGAGCTGCCGGCTATTCCGGACCGTTTTGAGTCCGCCGCGCCCGGTTTGTACGGCGTGAACAAAGACGATGTGAACCAGACCCGCGTGCGTATCGGTCACCCCGGCCCGCGCCGCGGCCACCCGGACGAATATGCGATTGATGTGATGAACGAAATCCTGGGCGGCGGCGGCTTTACCAGCCGGATCGTGAAGCGCGTGCGTTCGGACGAAGGTCTGGCCTATTCGGCCGGCTCCAGTTTCAATCTCGGTCGCTGGTACCCGGGCGTATTCGTAGCCTTGTTCCAATCCAAGAATGAGTCGGTGTCGCAGGCGGTGGGCATTGTGCTGGAGGAAATCGACAAGATTCGCACCCAGCCGGTCAGCGAACAGGAACTCAGTACCGCCCAGGAATCGGTTATCGCAGTGCTGAACGAGCTGTTTACCAATGCCAGCCGCCGCGCCAGCCGCTTTGCAAGCGATGAAATCAATGGCGAGGACAAGGATATCTGGAAGAATCTGGAGGCCAATGTGCGCAAGGTCGGCCGGGAAGATGTGCAGCGGGTCGCGCACCAATGGCTGCAACCCGATCAACTACGCATTTTGCTGACCGGCAGGCTGGACGAAGCGCGCGCCGGTGACGGCGAGCACGGATCGATAGAAGAGGTTGCCGGCATGCCGCTGAAGCAACTGCCGCTGAAGGACCCGCTGACGCTGGAAACGCTGCCGCTGGAATAGGGAGCGGCGTGTTGCCGCGCTGTCCACCCGCTTGCACGAGCGCCTTCAGACGCGATCGGGGCCTGTGCCGTATACCTTCGCGCCTGAAGGCGCTCCTTGTATGTTATTCCCTCGTCATCTGGAATGATGACAGGGTTCGGTAAACCGTCCGCTCCTCGGTTCTTATCCGTTGTTCGGTATGGCGCTGACCGTTCACATTGATTTCGTACTGGCTTAGAACAATTTTCATGTCGTCGTCTGATAGTACTTGCCGACAAAATCGACATCCTCGGCGGCAAAATCGTTATATGCGTTTTCTTTATGCCGGCCGATTGAACTGGGTGGAATCACCGACTTTGCCAGTTCAAAAAGAATATCTTCGTCCACGGAAAGCTCACAGAATTCAACTATTTTCCTCACCTCCAATTCTGGATTGGAGCATAAGTCTTCGAATCTTATCAGCAAAAACCGGCTCGCCATTTTTTTTGCAGCTCGGAATACTCTCTCATGACACTTTCTCCAAAATTTCAAAGAGAATCTCGGTGATATCTCGAAAGGCTCACCCAGTATCCAATGGCCAAAGCGCTTTAGTTGGTTCTGGTTTTGGCTAAAGGCCATGTCGAAGCCATTCCGCATTATGTGAACGTATTTGACGCCAGGCATGGTGTCATAAATTCGATCTAGAACGATGTGAGTATGCGGTGCTTTCCAACCCCAGATAGGGTGGGAGGTCTCCGAATTGGCCGCTGCAATCAGTCTTTCGGCCCTCTCGATATACCATGCTGTTTCAAACATTTGCCAATCGTCGGTCGCAAGCGCACGGATGAGAGCTTTCTGACGATTGTCTAAGCATCGACTTCCCGACATGGCGGTGCAGAAAATACCAACCCGTGTTTGAAATTCCGATTCAGAAATCCAACGGACATTGGGATTAGCAAACAACAAACCGAATGACAGATTGTCGAGACTGGGATTAAGATCAAATCCGATGTGTACGCCGGCACCGCTGAGGATTTGAGCCACAACACGTGTGCCGCTGCCGCCGATACCACCTACGCCTATCGGGCTCCACTCATTCAAATCGCTATCCTATTCTTATTAACCTAATGGTTTATAACGGAAATATCCGATATGTCCTTCTAATAACCCGAAGAACAATCTGCCCGATTGTATTTCACAAATACGTCTTTAGCACAAACCACTCCCGGGTATGCACCTAAATTCAGACGGTCCCGTTGGCCGTCACCCGGCCGGCAGGTGTAAGAATGTGGCCGCTACAGATCGAGAATACCCTCGACTTCCGCCAGCAGGTCGTAGCGGCAGATATCCCCTTGCAGAAAAACCGCCGGCCGGCCGGCCAGCGGCGAGCGGGCAATGGCCGCCTGCGCATCGGCCAAATCGGCCGGTTGCCGAATGTACGCTTTCAGTAACGGCGGGTCTTGATCATCGTCCCGGTTTCGGCCCGAGATTTGCCGGCACGCGCCGATCAGCGATTGCATATTGCGCAGCGACTCCTCGGTTTGTGCACCGACGTCGTTTTTATGGTGCGTTTCATGGCCGACGACACTGGCGGTGCCGGAAATCAGAAATTGGCGCCGTCCGGCCCATTGCAGCAATGTGCCACGCGAAAACAACGGGCTTTGCGGTCCGTATTGGCGGGGGTAGTCCGGTGCGGCGATCTGCCGCGGGTTTTCCACATTGATACCGGGCTGGCTGCCGCATAGGAAATAAATCTGCAGATAGCGGCTGTCGGGCGGCGTGCCGATGGCCGTTGCGGCCGGCATCGCCGGCCGGGCGGCCAGATCGAAGCCCAGCGCGGCGGCGCGGCCGATACAGAATTGGCGATAACGCTCCTGATCGCCATCGCCGACATTAATACCCGGAATGTAGTGCCAGATTTTCAGCGGCCACGGATGTCGGTGCTGTCGAATAAAATCCAGTATCTGCCGGTACGCCACATGGGTGGCCTCGGCCATGGATTCGAATTCCGCCTGTGCGATCTGAAGCTGTCCCAGACTCAGCGACTTTGCGGCGGCGTAGCGAACGTCCTGCCAGCGGCCGGTGCTTACTGGTCCGTCGGTATGCCAGACTTCGCACTGCGGGCTGCCGCCCAGCGGCGCCAGGTCCACCGCGATATGACGCGGGTCGGCGACAGCCGCGGATTTGCCGAACTCAAATGCGGCCAGCAGATTGCCGTGCGGGTCCTGCAGTAAATCCGGCCGGTAGCGGTCGATATAGCTGACTTGTAGTGGCGTGCTGGTGCGGTGTGAATCGTTCATCAGCTTTGCAGTTCGGACAGGTTCTCGTACAGGGCCAGCGCTTCCGGGTTGGCCAGCGCGTCGCGGTTTTTCACCGGCCTGCGGTGAATCACATTGCGTACCGCCAGCTCGACAATCTTGCCGCTGATGGTGCGTGGAATATCGGCAACCTGAATGATTTTCGCCGGAACGTGCCGCGGCGTGGTATTGGCGCGGATAGTCGCGACAATCCGCTGGCGCAGCGCATCGTCGAGCTGCAGATCGTCTCTGAGGCGGACGAACAGCACCACGCGGACGTCGTCGTCCCAGTCCTGCCCGATGCACAGCGATTCCAGCACCTCGTCCAGTTTTTCCACCTGACGGTAGATTTCGGCCGTGCCGATGCGCACACCGCCCGGATTTAACGTGGCGTCGGAGCGGCCGTAGATGATCAGGCCGCCGTGGGCCGTCAGTTGCGCATAGTCGCCATGGCACCAGGTGTTCGGAATCTTGTCGAAGTAGGCCTGGCGATACTTGCTGCCGTCTTCGTCGGCCCAGAAAAACACCGGCATGGACGGAAACGGCAGGCTGCAGCTCAGCTCGCCGGTTTCCGCTATCACCGGTTGGCCGGTATCGTTCAGAATTTCCACCTTCATGCCCAGCCCGCGGCATTGCAGCTCGCCGCGATATACCGGCAATATCGGGCAGCCCAATGCAAAGCAGGAGACGATATCGGTGCCGCCGGAAATAGAAGACAGACACAGATCGGTTTTGACCTCGCGGTAAACGTAGTCAAAGCTTTCCGGCGCTAGCGGGGAGCCGGTCGACAGCATCGTTCGCAGCGCTTCCAGCCGGTGCGTCCGGTTCGGTTTGAGGCCGGCCTTTTCCCAGGCCGAGATGGCTTTCGCACTGATGCCGAAAATGCTGACATCCAGGCCGTCGATCAGGTCGAACATCGCATTCGGCGACGGATGGAACGGCGAGCCGTCGAACAGCACGACGGTGGCACCGACCGCCAGCGAACTGGCCAGCCAGTTCCACATCATCCAGCCGCAGGTCGTGAAGTAGAAAATCCGGTCACTGCGCTTTAAATCGGTATGCAGCGCCAGTTCCTTGAGGTGTTGCAGCAGCGTACCGCCGGCGCCATGGGTGATGCATTTGGGCACTCCAGTGGTGCCTGAGGAATACAGGATATAAAGCGGATGATCGAACGGCAGGTGCTGGAAATCGATGTTGTCGGCCTGAGTGTCGGCAAACTCATCCCACAGCACCGCCGCCGGAATCGCGGACAGGTCCGGTGCATCGTCGACATACGGCACCACGACCACGGTTTCGATGGCATCAATGCGCTGCAGAATGCCGGCCACCCGCTCGATACAATTGAAGCGCTTGCCGCCGTAGCTGTAGGCCGCTGCGGTGAATAGTACTTTCGGCGCGATCTGGCCCAGGCGGTCTACCACGCCGTTGATGCCGAAATCCGGCGAGCAGGACGACCAGACCGCCCCCAGGCTGCTGGCCGCCAGCATCGCGATAACGGTTTCCGGCAGGTTCGGCAGATAGCCGGCCACCCGGTCGCCGGCCGTTACACCGTGTGTTTTCAGTGCGGCCGCGACCGCGGCCACCCGGGCATACAGATCGGCATAGCTGACCTGCTTCTTCGCGCCGGTTTCCGACCGGAACATCAACGCCGGTCGGTCATCGCGGTAGCGCAGTAGGTTTTCGGCAAAGTTGAGCCGGGCTTCCGGAAACCAGCGCGCACCGGGCATTTTCTCCAGATCGGCGACCGTCGTGTGTCCATGCTCGCCGACTACGTCGCAGAATTCCCATACCGCGCGCCAGAACGCTTTCGGCCGCTCAATGGAAAAACGGTACAGGCTGGGGTAGTCGACCACATGCGGATCCAGTTCCGATTGGATCACGCGAATAAAGCGGGTCAGATTGGCCTGCGCAATGCGCTCCGGTCCCGGTGTCCAGATCGGGTCCAAGCCCGCGGCTTCAGCCATCGTCCAGTGCTGCCTCCAGTTCCGGAATCACTTGAAACAGGTCGCCGACCAGCCCGATGTCCGCGATCTCAAAAATCGGCGCTTCGGCGTCCTTGTTGACCGCAACGATGGTACCTGCGTCTTTGATGCCGGTCACATGCTGAATCGCGCCGGAAATACCAAAGGCCATATACAGGTCCGGTGCGATGATCTTGCCGGTCTGGCCGACCTGAAGATCGTTCGCCACGTATTCGGCATCCACCGCCGCACGGGATGCGCCGACCGCTGCGCCGAGCTTGTCCGCCAGCCGGTAAACCAGCTCGAAGTTGTCCGCGCTGCCGAGCGCCCGGCCGCCGGAGACCACGCGGCTGGCGGTCTGCAGATCGGGGCGGTCGCCGCCTTCTGATTTCAGGTCGAGGTAGCGGCTGTGCTGCGGGCGTTCCGCGCCGGCAGCCCGGCTTTCGACGGCAGCGCTGCCGCCGTTGCCGGCAGCCGCATAGGAAGCGGTTCTGACTGTTGCGACCACCGGTGCGCCTTCCGGCGCCTCAACATCGACGATGGCATTGCCGGCGTAGATCGGCCGCTGGAACCGATGGCTGCCGGTGACCTGCATGATGTCACTGACCTGGTTGACATCCAGCAGCGCTGCGATTCTCGGCATCAGATCCTTACCGTAAGTGGTGGACGGGCCGAGGACATGGCTGTAGTCGCCGGCCATGGCGGCCGCTTCGGGTGCGATCATCGCGGCCAGCGGCTGGCCGAAATCCGCGTCCTCGATGGTCAGTACCTTATCGACCCCGGTCAGAGCCGCCGCTTCGGCGGCGATGTCGGCTGCGGTTTCCGCAAACACGGCAATATCCACCGGATGGCCGATGTCCGCGGCGCAGCTCACGCATTTGGCCGTTGCTGGGTTAAGCCGGCCGCCGCCGTGTTCGGCGATAATTAAGGTTCTGCTCATAACAGCCCCCGGTTTTTCAGTTCGCTGACCAGTTCGGCCGCGCTTTCGACCATTACGCCGCGTGCGCGCTGCGCCGGCGGTGCATGCCGGGTCACCGACAACTGGTGACCGGATTCGATCCCGAGATCGGCTAGTGGCTGCACATCCAGCGGCTTACGCTTGGCTTTCATGATCTCGGGGAGCTTGACGAAGCGGGGTTCGTTCAGGCGCAGATCGCTGGTAACGACTGCCGGCAGGTCCACCGCAATGGTTTCCAGGCCGGCATCGACCTCGCGGGTCACAGTTGCCGTACCGTCTTCCAGCACCACCTGCGATGCGAACGTCGCCTGCGGCCGGCCCCACAGCGCGGCCAGCATCTGGCCGGTCTGGTTGTTGTCGTCGTCGATAGCCTGTTTGCCGAGCAGCACCAGCCCCGGTTGTTCCTGCTGTACGATTTTCAGCAATGCCTTGGCGGCAGCCAGCGGCTGCAGGGCCTGGTCGGTTTGAATCTGGATCGCGCGGTCGGCACCCATGGCCAGCCCGGTGCGCAGTTGCTGCTGGCATTCATCGCCGCCAATCGAAACCACGATGACTTCTTCGGCCTTGCCGGCTTCCTTGATGCGCAGCGCTTCTTCCAGCGCAATTTCATCGAACGGGTTGATGCTCATTTTGACCCCGTCCGTATCGACGCCCGAACCGTCGGGCTTTACCCGGATGCGGACGTTATAGTCCACCACCCGCTTGATGCCAACCAGAATTTTCATCGGGTTTCCTGTGTCAGATACAAACCCTGCATTTTACCAGGGTTGCTGCTTAACTGCTTGGTTTGACGCTGAAAAAACGATGCCAGGACGGCTTCTTTCGTGAGCCGGGGTCGTAGCCGGCGGTGGCGTGGTTCGTACCCTGGATCGCGCCTGAAGGCGCTCCTACGGGCTTGATGGGAGATTGCCGATAACCCAACTATCGCCCAATAGGCTGCGGGTGCATTGTAGGAGCACCTTCAGGCGCGAAAACCCTACAAATTCTGATAATTCGGCCCGCTGCCGCCCTCTGGTGTGACCCAGTCGATAATCTGGTACGGATCCTTGATATCGCAGGTTTTGCAATGCACGCAATTGGCCGCGTTGATCTGCAGGTTACGGCCGGATTGGTCTTCGACCATTTCGTAGACGCCGGCCGGGCAGAAACGCGTGCAGGGGTTGCCGTATTCCTCAGTGCATTGGCTGATACAGATATCGGTATCGGCGACTTTCAGGTGTACGGGCTGGTCTTCCTCGTGGTCGGTGGCCGCGAAGTACACCGAGGCCAGCCGGTCGCGCGGCGGCAGTTCGCGTTCCACCCAGTCGCGGTCCGGCGGCGAGTAGTCATCCAGTTTCTTCAGCATGCGGTGATCGGCATGGTTGGACAGGGTTCGCGGCAGCCTGCCGCCGGTCACGGTTTCGATGACCGCGGTTCTGAGGCCGGCCCACAGGCCTTTGTTAAAGCCCGGCCGGATATTGCGGACCTTTTTCAGTTCGGCCACCACCGGCGACCGTCTGAGCTTTCGATCAAAGCCCTCGCTGCTCAGTGACTGCGCCAGATGGGCGGCCGCGAGCATGCCGCCGCGGACCGCCTGGTGAGTGCCCTTGATCTTCGGTACATTCAGCGTGCCGGCGGCGTCGCCGATCAGCAGCGCACCCGGCATTTCGGTTTTCGGCAGCGACTGATAGCCGCCCTCGACCACTGCGCGAGCGCCGGAAGAAAGAATCTCGCCGCCTTCCAGCAGTGGTCTGATGCTCGGGTGGTGCTTGAATTGCTGAAAGGCCTCGAACGGAGACAGTCTGGCATCCCGGTAGTCCAGTGCGGTGATGAACCCGAGCGCGACCCGGTCTTTGTCGAGATGATAGATAAAGCTGCCGCCGTAGGTTTGCCGGTCCAGCGGCCAACCGATGGAATGCTGGATCAGTCCGGGTCGGGCCTTGCCGGTCTCTACCCGCCACAGTTCCTTGATGCCGATACCGTAAGTCTGCGGGTCGCAGTCCTTATCCAGTTCAAAACGCTGAATCAACCGCTTCGACAGATGGCCGCGACAGCCTTCTGCCAGCACTGTCACCGGCGCATGAATTTCGATACCTTCGACGTAAGTGGCTTTGCGGCTGCCGTCTTTCGCCACCCCCATATCGCCGATAATCACGCCGCCGACCGCGCCGGTATCGGTGTAGCGGATGTCGGCTGCGGCATAGCCGGGAAAAATGTCCACGCCGAGGGCCTCGGCCTGCGGCGCGAGCCATGCGCAAAGCGCACCCAGGGACATGATGAAATTGCCATGATTATTCATTTGAGGCGGGTTCGGCAGCCGCTTGCGGCCGGTTTTGCTCAGTAACCAGAATTCGTCTTTTTCGGCCGGCACGCAGATCGGCGGCGGATGGTCCCGCCAGCCGGGCAGCAGATCGTCCAGCGCCTGCGGTTCGATCACCGCACCGGAGAGAATATGCGCGCCGACTTCTGCGGCCTTTTCGATCACGCAGACGTTCAATGCCTCGTTGAGCTGTTTTAAATGCATCGCGCAGGCAAGCCCGGCCGGGCCGGCGCCGACGACAATGACATCGTATTCCATCACTTCGCGTTCGCTCATCGGGTCTCTCTAGCAGGCGTGGAACAGGCGCCGGTCATTATAGCCGCTGAGGGCGCCAAAACCGACTGGTTTACGGTTCGCTACCGGTGGTCGGAGCGCATCAGCCGGTAGGCCAGCGCTATACCGCTGCCGGCAGCGATCGTCAGCAGGCCGAGAGACAGCGAGGCTCGGCCCAGTAACGCCGCACCGATCGCAAAATTCAAACCAAACAGCGCAGCCAGTGCCAGCAGCCAGTTGATCAGCGTTGTGCCGATAAAGGCAATGTCTTTGTTGTGCCCGGCCCGCTGCTGCCGCCAGCCAGGGCCGCCCGGACGAACTTTTTGAACGAAGCCCTGCAGGCGATCTGCTGCGACCGGCCGGGTCAGCCAGGTTACCGGCAGCCAGACCGCCGCAGTCAGGCCGACCGTGGTCAGCAGTTTCTGCGAATACAGCCAGTCGCCGTAGTAGAGATTGACCACTGTTGCGATCACTCCCGATGCAATCATCGCCGAGAACTCGGACCAGGCATTAATCCGCCACCAGTACCAGCGGATAATCCAGACCGGACCTGCGCCGGCCGCGAACGTCAGCAGAAACTTCCAGGCATCGGCGACCGAGTCCATATTCAGCGCCAGCAAAATCGCACTGCCGAGCAGCAGTGCCATCACCAGCCGGGACATCCAGACATAGTGTTTTTCCGAAGCCTGCTTGACGACGAAGCGGCGATAGATATCGTTGATGATATACGATGCGCCGAGGTTTAAATGGGTGTCGATGGTAGACATGAACGCACCGATCATACCGGCCAGTACCAGCCCCAGCAGCCCGGCCGGCAGGACCTTGGCCATGGTCATCGGGTAGGCCGTCTCCGGGTCGGCGAGTTGTCCGAACAGCACGACGCTGGCCAGCGCGGTCAGAATCCACGGCCAGACCTGGATGGCATAGTTGATAAACGCGTAGAGCAGGGTTGCCGCAAACGCGTGGTTTTCGTTTCTGGCCGACAACATGCGCTGGATGTGCTTGCCGCCGCCGTCCGCGTATTTATGCGCCCACCACTGCACCAGAATATAGGTCAGGAACACCGACACCAGGCCCAGGTTGTCACGGGTGAAATCGGGTACCGCATGTAGTAGCTGGCCGTTTCCGTGCTCCTCCAGCCCGGTCACCAGGCTGCCCAGACCGCCGACTTCGCGCAGCGCAAACAGCGCCAGCATTACCGAGCCGGCGAGCGCGACGAAGTACTGGATGAAGTCGGTCACGATCACGCCGTAGAAGCCGGAGGCCAGGGTATAGATGAAAACCAGTGTCGTGGTAATGGCCAGTATCGCGACGATCGGCAAATCGGTCAGGCCGCTGAGCACTTTGATCACCGCCAGGAATACCCAGCCCATGATGAACGCATTAAACAGAACACCGAAATACAAGCCCTTGAACAGTCGCAATGCCGCCGCCGGGCGCCCGCCATAGCGCAGTTCGATAATCTCGGCGTCGGTCATCACACCGGAGCGGCGCCACAGCCGGGAGAACAAGAACGCGACCAGCAATGCGGAAATCGCACTGGCCCAGAAGAACCAGACGCCGGCGATACCCTCGGTCGTCACGAATTTGGTGATCGCGATCGGCGTATCGATGGAGAAATTGGTTGCCGCCATCGAAATGCCGAGCAGCCACCATGGCATATGCCGTCCGCCGATAAAGAAATCGTCGACCGACTCGCCAGCGCGCCGGGTCAGCCACAATCCGGCAACGAAAACCGCCAGCAGGTATGCCGCGATGACAATCAGGTCGATAGTCGCAAGCTGTCGCATGGCGGACTAGGTTAACGTTATTCCGGCCGCAAAAACA